>DATNLQ010000151.1:0-14298 GCA_035602785.1 Solirubrobacteraceae bacterium | reverse complement strand
AAGCCCGCCGGTAGCAGCGCACCCGCACCGAGCAGCGCGGCAAGGACCGCTCGAGACATGCCGCGCAGCGACACCCGCGGGCGGCGTCCGGCGCGCACGACCGCGACCGCCAGCATCGCTGCATAGAGGACCTCGACCGCGGCGGTGGCAGATGCGGCTCCCATCGCTCCGTAGCGGGAGGCGAGCAGGCCTGTGAGCACGCCGCTCAGCACGACGACAGTCAGGTTGATCAGCAGCACCTCGCGATAGCGTCCCAAGCTCAACAGCCCGAAGGCGAACACCGCACCGACGAAGGTTGCGATCAGCGCCAAGCCCTGGATGCGCAGCACACCCGCCGCGGGGCCGAACCTCGGTCCGGCGACCACGCCGACTATGAAGCTCGCCCCGGTGATCAGCGACAGCCCGGCCGCGAGCCCGAGCAGCAGGCATGCATCGAAGGTGCGGCCGAGCGCATAGTCCAAGCGACCGGGGTCGTCGCGGGCGGCCCTCGAGAAGATCGGCAGGGTGGATCCCACGATCAGCTGGGGTACGACGAAGAGGACTTCCACTATGCGAAACGAGGCGCCGTAGTAGCCCGTCTGCTGCGCACTGGCGACATGGGACATGATCAGGATCGCCAGCCGCAGGTAGACGACCCCGACGGCGCTGGCCAGCGAGTAGGGGAGCGTCCGGCGCAGTAGCGAACGCCAGACCGCGCGATCGAACGCCGGCGCCAGCGGCATCGAGCGGCGGATCAGCACGGCTCCGAGCGCCGTGGCGATCAGACCGGCGGGGATCGTCGTCGCCCAGAAGGGCAGCAGCGGAGCGCCGACCACGACCAGGGCGACGATGCCCAGGGCGGTCGCGAGCTGCTTGAGCACTTCGATGGCCGTGACCCACGTCAGGCTCAGCCGTGCCAACAGCGGCAGCATGTAGCTCACCTGGGTGGTCTGCGCCAAGAACCCAATGCTGGCGAGGATCGTGCCGAAGACGAGCGTGGAGGAGTAGCCGCTGAGCAGGGCGAGCGCCGCCGCGAAGAGGAGCGCGATCGAGCTGACCACCAGGCGCAAGCCGGAGAGGCTCCTGAAGAAGCCCCGCGCCGCAGGACCGGGGAGCGTGCTCAGTTCGCGCACCCCAATCGTCGCGAGCCCCGCTTCCACGACTCCGCCCGCGACCGCTACGAGCGACAGCACGGTCACGTAGTCGCCCGTCGCCACCACGCCCAGGTGCCTCAGCAGCACAGCAGATGAGACAACGCTGAAACCCAGGCCAAGCACGTAGCCGCCGATGCGCACGGCGCCGCCACGGATCGCGGCGACGCCCGCATCGGGCGTATCGAGCAGGTCGTCCTCGGCAACGCCCGCCGGGGCGCTCGCCTGCTGGGTCACACGCCGGCCGCCAGCGACCTCGCCTGGCGCAGCACCCGCCGCAGGGGCTTGTGGTCGAGAGTGACGAAGACCTTCCCGCGCAGGGGATCGCCCCTGCGCGGCAGACGGGCGGGCTCTCGCTCGAGTGCGTTGCGAAAGTCGGCGAGCAGCGTGCAGGCCACGCGGTCCCAGGTGCGTCCCTCGGCATATGGATTGCTCAACACCGCGTGCAGCCCCTCTTCGAGTTCCTCGGGCGTATGCACCTTGTGCAGGTTGGTGGCCTGCTCGGGCAGGTCGCGAAACCACTCGGTGTCGTTGACGAACACCGGGCGTCGCGTCCCGATCGCCAACGGCGCCCCCGCGCTGCCGCCCGAGCGGGGATCGTCGTCGTACCACAGCACGATCGCGTCAGAGTCGCGCAGCCAGCCGAACAGCTCCTCGCTGTCCAGCCAGCGGTCCTCGCCGAAGCTGCGCAGGAACTCCCAGTCGTTGCGCTCGCACACGGCCGCGATGACGTCCACGCGCGACTTTCCCAATCCGAAGGTCTTGACGACCGGTCGGCGCAGGTCGATGCCCTGGGGAATCAGGCGCCGCGGACCGGTGCCGACGTCCGGTCGGTGCGCGTAGAGCAGGTCGAGCAGGTCGTATGGGAAGCCCACCCCGACCGCCTTGTCGTGATAGGTCAAGGCGGTGACGCCGCGAAAGCGACGCAGCAGCTCGATCAGGCGGCCGCGATCGTAGAAGAGGTTGCTGTACTGGACGTGCAGCACATCGAGGTCGTGTTCGAGGATCGCCTCGACGTCGAGGTCGAACTTGTGCCGCGGATGCCACACCTGCACGTCGAAGGTGGGCTCGACCCACTCCTCATACGGGGCGACAGCGCGCTCGCCGAAGTTGCGCGAGCTGAGCACGATCACCTCGACGTCGCCCTGCTGGCGCAGCGCGGCGACCAGGTGACGCGAGTACTCGGCGATGCCGCAGCGGGTGTTCCACGTGCTCAGGATGCCGATGCGCAATGGCATCGCATCATGCCGCCAGCGGCTGGTGCGCCATGCCGGGCACGATCGCGACCTCGGGCATCGGCACGATGAATTGTCCGCCGCGATCGAGGAACTCGCGCTCACGGTCGAGAAACTCGTCGAGGAAGTGCCACGGCAGCACGAGGTAGTAGTCGGGTCGCATCTCGCGCGAGCTCTCCTCGCTGATGATCGGGATGCCCGTGCCGATCGTTTCCGAGCCGTGCTTGTCGGGGTTGCGATCGGCCGCATAGGGAACGAGCGTGCGGTCGATGCCGGCGTACTGCAGGATCGTGTTCCCCTTCGTGGATGCGCCGTACACGTGAATGGTCTTGCCTTCCTCGACGAGCCTGTGGCACGTCGCGGCAAGGCCGTCGCGAACCTGTTCGGCGGCGCGGGCGAAGCGCTCGTAGGGCGCGGGTGCGTCGAGCGCCATCTCGAACTCGCGCACGCGCAGGCGCTGCAGCAGCTCCGCGTCCTCGTCAGAGGGTGAAAAGTGGGTGGCCCGCCGGATGAACAGTCGCACCGAGCCGCCGTTGATGCCGTTGAGCTCGGCGCGTACGACTCGCAGGCCGGCCTCGCGCAGCAGCCGCTCGAGGACGGCGAGCGAGTAGTACTCGAGGTGCTCGTGGACGATCGCGTCGAACTGATTCATATCCAGCATCGACGGCAGATAGTGAAGCTCGATCACCCACACGCCGTTGTCGGCCAGCGCGCGTGCGACCTCGGTGACGAACTCGCACGGGTACTCCAGGTCGTAGAACATGGCGATGCTCGTGATGATCCGCGCCTTGCGATCGACGTAGCGCTCGCGCAGCTGCTCGAACGAGTAGAAGTCGCGCACCACGTCATAGCCCTTGTGGACCGCGTAACGGCTGACGTCGGAGGGATCGAAGCCCAGGTACTTCAGGCTCGGCGTCCGATAGCCGTCGAGCAGCGTGCCGTCGTTGCAGCCGATGTCGATCACCAGATCGCCCGGATGCAGCTCGACCATCTCCTCGGCCTGCGCGGCGATCTCGTGCAGGTTGCGTGTCATCGTCTGGTTGACGCCGCTGCGATACCAGTAGGACCCGTACAGGATCGCCCCGGGAACCGTGTGGCGTAGCTGGACCAGCCCGCATCCCTCCTCGTTTCGCGTCATGTCACAGCGCACGAGCTCCAGCGGAATGCGTCGCGACACCGGTTGCTCGCCCCCGGGCTCGGCAAACGCCCCGGCGATGTACTGCTCGCCCAGTGAGAGCACCGACACAAGCTCAGGTGAGCCGCAGATCCGACAGGTCGTGCGGGTCGTGAGGCTCGTGCGGGGGACCACGCAAGGCAAACTACCCCAGCGAGATTCGCGCTTCCAAGACACGCGTGCAGACGAGCGCCATACGGCGTCCTCCCCCCTGCACCCTCCGGGCGCTGCACCTCCCAATCGCCCTGTTGACGCCGAAAAGCCGATCGACGGGGATCTCGCCCGCGCATGGCATCGCGGCAATGCATCGGCACCTTTCGTTTCCGACTTTGGGCGCTCTTGCGCCAGGGTAACCTGCCCGGTCGACATGGCCAACGACGCATTGCATTTCGCCGTGCTCGGCGGTAAAGATGAAATCCGAGCGGCCACGACGCAGCTGCGAGCCCGCGGTTGGGTGCGCTTTGGATCGCCGGCCGCGCGTTCGCGCCCGGCCTCGGCAGTGCGGCGCGTGCTCGGGCGAGACAGCATGCTGCCCGATCCCGTCAAGAGCTGGGATGTGCTGCGTGCGCTGCAAGCGGTGAGCGAGTCGACGCCGCGCGACATTCCCGTCCTGGACATGGGATGCGTGGCCTGCCCCATCCTGCCCTGCCTGCACAACCTCGGCTACACCGACCTGCACGGGGTCGACCTCGACGGCCGTGTCGGAAACATGCCGCTCAGGGAGCGAATCGACTATCGCACTGCCGACATGACCGCCACGCCCTGGCCTGACCAGACGTTCGCCGCCATCACCGCGATCAGCGTGATCGAGCACGGCTTCGATCAGGACGCGCTGCTGCGCGAGGTCGCACGCCTGTTGCGTCCCGGGGGCGCGTTCATCTTCTCAACCGACTACTGGCCGCTAAAGCTCGACACGGACGGCATGCGCATGTTCGGCCTGGACTGGCGGATCTTCAGCGCGGATGAGATCGAAGCCATGCTGCAGGCGGCCCGTGGATACGGGCTGCATCCGCTCGACGATCCGAGCGCGATCCTGCGTGCGCCGCTTGCAGACGAGAACGGCTCTCGCCCGGTCTCCTGCGAGGGCCGTCACTACACCTTCCTGTATGGCGCGTTGATCAGCCGATCATCGCCAGCTGGGGGGTAGCTGCCGATCGACCTCGATCTCACCCGGGAACTCGACGGGTTGACGGCCGCCGTGGTCCCTCACCCACGCGCTCATGCGGCGGATGCCCGCGTGCAACTCGATCGGCGCAGGAACGTCGAACACATCGCGCACCTTGGCGTGGTCGGAGTAGGCGTGCATCACCTCGTTGCGCGCCGGCTCGTACTCGATGTGACACTCGGCTTGGAAGGCGTCGGCCACTTCTCGAGCCAGCTCGAGCACGGTATGCGGTCGGTCGGCGCCGATGTTGAAGACCTCGTTGCGCGAGCGCTCGACAAGCGGGGAGCGGCTGATGACCGGCGCGACGTCAGCCACGTGCGAGAAGGCTCGCGTCTGACGCCCGTCGCCGAAGACCCGCATCGGCTCACCGCGCAGTACGGCGTTCATGAAAATGCCGATCACGTTCCTGTACTTGTCGGCGATGTTCTGGCGCTCGCCGTAGACGTTGTGCGGACGAAAGATCGTGTACTCGAGCCCGAACATCTTGGCGGCCGCGGTCAGGTCGAGCTCGACCGCGTACTTGGAGATGCCATAGGGATCCTCGGGCGCCGGGGTCATCTCCTCGGTCATGGGAGTCTGGCCCGGTCCATAGACGGCGATGGACGAGGTGAACACGAACCGTCGAACGTCGTGCAGAACCGCCTGGTTGATCAGGTTGACGCTGGCCTCGAGGTTGGTCCGATAGTTGAAGGCGCGCACGAAGTGCGACAGCCCCTCGGCGGCGTATGCGCCGAGGTGGTAGACGTAGTCGAACTTGTTGCCCTTCCACAGACCGGCGACGAACTCGCGGTCGCGCAGGTCGCCGACGACGAGCTCGGCGTCCTTCGAGACGTTCTCGACGTAGCCTCCAGACAGGTCGTCCGTCGCAACGACGTTCATCCCGAGCGCCAAGCAGCCGTCGACCACATGGGATCCCAGGAATCCAGCGGCGCCGGTCACGAGTGCATTGGGGGTTGAGCGTGGGGGCATCACGACAGGCCCTCGCCGTCGACGCTGAGCTGCGGATCCAGGAAGAACCTCTCGCCGGGCATGGCGCGATTCCAGCTGCGGCTGCGACGGCGAAAGGCGACGACGCCAGGCAGGCGACGAGAGACTTCGCGCACCACGACGAGGTCGAGCCGGGCGGTGCGCCAGCGCAGGAGCCCCAGATTCACCATCACGGTTGCGACCCAGTTGAGCGCTCCCAGCGCTGCGACCGCGGGCGAGAAGTACTTGAAGGCGATGATGACGACGTTCGCGCGGTGGGAGACGTACCGGCGCCGGCTTGCCGGCTGTGCGGCAACGAATTGATCGTTGGATGCGCCAACTGCGTGGAACACGCGCGCCGAGGGAACCGTGACGCACTTCCAGCCGCGCTGCCAGGCCCTGATAAACAGGTCGATGTCCTCGTAGTCGAGAAAGAAGCTCGTGTCCCAGCCGCCTATCTGGTTGTAGGCGCTGGCATGCACCATCACCGCCCCGGCGGACCCAAACGCGGTGCGAGCACCGTCGAGCAGAGGCACGGTGGCATCGAACATCCGAAACGGAAAAGGTGAGTAGATGTGCCACAGGCAGGGGCGGAAGCGGATGCCGCCGTGTATCCACTGCTCGCGACCGTATGTCCACTGCCACGGATCGCACGCTGCGATGCGACGTCGCAGGTCTATCCGCGAGGCCAGCTCGCACAGGCAGTGCTCGTCCAGATAGAGATCCTCGTTGCAGAAGAACAGCAGCTGATGGCTGGCATGCTCAGCACCCGCCGCATAACCCGCCACGAGCCCGGTCTGGGGCGGCTCCTGGACGACGTGAACGGCTGGATAGCCGCTCAGTATCTCCATCGACGCGTCCGTGCTGTGGCGATCGACGACGATGATCTCCGTGCGCACGCCCCGCTGAGCGGTGATCGTGTCGAGCAGCCGCGGCAGATACCGCGCGCCGTTCAGATTGCTCACCACAACCGATACGGGTGGGCCGCCCGTAGTCACACCGGTAAAGCTCTGGGCCCTCTGACTCCTCCCATTGACGCGACGATACAGCGGGCATGCAACACGGTCGAGGAACCGCCCGCGCGGCGCGTTTAACGGCCAGATCTTCGAGATATGCAGGGCCGCTGGTTTGGCGCGGTGTCTCTGATCGACCCCGCACGAGCGCACCTCGAACCTTGCACGAGCGCATCTCGGCCTGCGGCCTGGGCGTGGATGCAAGCCACACGAGCGAGCGTGGCGGGCGGGCGCCGGGTGATGCGCGCCTAGAATGAGCCACCCCGTGACGGCTGCCGCGCGACACCCGCTGATCCCGCCTCGCGCGGTGGATCCCCGTCAGGACCTGCCCGCGCTGGAGCTCGAGGTGCTGGAGCGCTGGCGCGAGCGCGACGTGTTCGCGCAGTCGCTGCGCCGGCGCGAGAGCGCCGAGCAGTGGGTCTTCTACGAGGGCCCGCCGACGGCGAACGGCCCGCCGGGCTCCCACCACGTGCTCTCGCGCGTGTTCAAGGACATCTACCCGCGCTTTCAGACGATGCGCGGCTATCGCGTGGAGCGCAAGGGCGGCTGGGACTGCCACGGCCTGCCGGTGGAGATCGCGGTCGAACAGGAGCTGGGCATCCACCACAAGGCGGAAATCGAGGAGTACGGGATCGCGCGGTTCAACGCGAAGTGCCGCGCGTCGGTGTTCAGGTTCCTGGAGGAGTGGAACCGGCTGACCGAGCGGATCGGCTTCTGGATCGACCTCGAGCACGCGTACCGCACGCTTGACGAGACGTACATCGAGTCGGTGTGGTGGGCGCTCGCGCAGATCGACGCGCGCGGGCTCCTCTACGAGGGCCGCAAGGTCGTGCCGTACTGCCCGCGCTGTGAGACGACGCTGTCCTCGCACGAGGTCGCGCTCGGCTACTCCGATGTGGTCGATGAGAGCGTGTTCTTGAAGCTGCCGGTAACCGACGGCGAGGAGCAGCTGCTGGTGTGGACGACGACGCCGTGGACGCTGCCTGGAAACGTGGCGGTGGCTGTCTCGCCGACGGCTACGTACGCGAAGGTGCGGGTCGGGGATGATTATTTCGTGGCTGCCGAGGCTCGTGTGGGCCCGGTGCTGGGAGAGACGGTCGAGATCGTAGAGCGATTCTCGGGCGCGGAATTGGTGGCGCGATACCGCTCGTATCAGGGACCGATCTTCGCGGCTGATGACCGCGCGCCGGGCCCGCTGCCGATCGTGGCGGACGAGTTCGTGACGACTGAGGACGGCACGGGCATCGTGCACCTTGCGCCGGCGTTTGGCGAGGACGACTACCGCGTCGCGGCGGCTTCCCCATCGGTGCCGTTCGACCCGACCCGCGCAGAGACGCTGTACAACCCGGTGAAGCCGGACGGCACCTATGACGGGCGCACGCGCAGCCGCGATAGGGACTCGTATGAGGGTCGCTTCGTCAAGGACCCGGAGCTGACTGCAGAGCTGGTCGAGGATCTGGACGCGCGCGACCTGCTGCTGCGCGCGCAGGACTACGAGCACTCCTACCCGCACTGCTGGCGCTGCGGCACGCCGCTGCTGTACTACGCGAAACCGTCGTGGTACATCGCGACGTCGAGGCTGCGCGACGAGCTGCTGGCGGCGAATGAGACCGTTGATTGGCATCCGCCGCATGTCAAGCATGGGCGCTTCGGCGACTGGCTGAAGAACAACGTCGACTGGGCGCTCTCGCGCGAGCGTTATTGGGGAACGCCGCTGCCGGTGTGGCGCTGCTCGAACGGACATGTGCACGTGGTCGAGTCGTTTGCGGAGCTTCAGGAGCGCTCTGGCACGACGCTCGAGGACCATCACCGCCCGTATGTGGATGAGCTGTCGTTCCCCTGCGATGACTGCGGCGAGCCGATGACGC
This sequence comes from Solirubrobacteraceae bacterium, assembly GCA_035602785.1. Classification (GTDB taxonomy): domain Bacteria; phylum Actinomycetota; class Thermoleophilia; order Solirubrobacterales; family Solirubrobacteraceae; genus Palsa-744. Next base: position 5,747 of record DATNLQ010000151.1, on the reverse strand, counting down.
GCGTGCCGGAGGTGATCGACGTGTGGTTTGACTCGGGCGCGATGCCGTTCGCCCAGCACCACTTCCCGTTCGAGCATCAGGAGCGCTTCGAGGCGGCGTTTCCGGCGGACTTCATCTGCGAGGCGCAGGACCAGACGCGCGGCTGGTTTTACTCGCTGTTGGCAGTGGCCACGCTGCTCTCGAGGGAGGCTCCATATCGCAACGTGGTGTGTCTGGGGCTGATTCTGGATGAGGACGGCCAAAAGATGTCGAAGTCCAAAGGCAACGCGGTCGAGCCATGGCAGGTGCTCGACGCCTACGGCGCGGACGCGTTCCGCTGGTACTTCTTCACCTCCAAGCAGCCGTGGGACGGCTACCGCTTCTCGGTGGAGACGATCGGCGAGGGCGTACGGCTGTTCCTCAAGCAGCTGTGGTCGACGTACTACTTCTATGTGCTCTATGCGCACGCGTCAGCGCAGGAGCTGGGCGGAGCGGCGGCAGCTGGTGCGAGCAGCGAGACCGGGGCGCCAGCAGCGGCCGCGGACGCGAACCTGGCGGCCGGGGCTGACGCGGACCTCGACCGCTGGGCGCTATCGCGCGCGGCGGCGACGGCCGAGCTGGTCGCGGAGCGCCTTGACGCCTACGACGCAACGACCGCGGGCAGGGCGATTGCGGACCTCGTGGACGAGCTCTCCAACTGGTATGTGCGCCGCTCGCGCAGGCGCTTCTGGGACGGCGATCCGGCGGCTTTCCAGACACTGCGCACGTGCCTGCTGACGGTGTCGAAGCTGCTCGCCCCGTTCTGCCCATTCATCGCCGATGAGATCTACGACAACCTCGACGGCGAGCTCGCGAGCGTGCACCTGTGTGACTTCCCGGTGGGCGCAGAGCTGGCGCCGCACCACGAGGATCTCGAGCAGGCGATGGCGCTGGCGCGCGAGACGGTGCGTCTGGGGCTGGGTGCGCGGGGCCAGGCCAAGATCAAGGTGCGCCAGCCGTTGAGCGAGGCGGTGGTGGTGGCCGACGGGCGCGAGCGCGAGGCGATCGAACGCCTCAGCGATGTGGTGCGTGAAGAGCTGAACGTGCGCGCGGTACGCTTCGTTGCGGCGGCTGATGAGCTCGGCAGCTATGAGATCAAGCCCAACTACCGCAGCCTCGGGCCACTTTTTGGCAGCGACATGCCGCTGGCGGCAGATGCGGTTGCGGCGCTCGACCCGGCGCACGTCGCGGCGGCGTTGCGCAACGGCGGTCAGGTGGGGATCGCGGTGGCGGGACGCGAGCACACGCTTACGACAGATGACCTGCTGCTCACGATGCGCGCGCCCGACGGTTACAGCGTCGAGCGCGAGGGCGCCCACGCGGTGGCCTTGGACCTGACGATCGACGAGGACCTGCGCCGCGAGGGCCGTGCGCGAGAGATCGTGCATGCCGTGCAGAACGCGCGCAAGGCGGCCGGCCTGCAGGTCGAGGACCGAATCGAGTTGTTCCTCGGCGGCGATCCCACCCTCATGGAGGCGGCGGGCGCCTACCGCGACTACATTGCAGCCGAGACGCTCGCCATGCAAATCACCCTCGACGACCACGCCATCGAGATAGACGATCACAACGTGTACTCGGCGCAGACGACGATCGACGACCTTTGCCTGAGCGTCGCCCTCAGGCGTGCGTCCTAGACGGGCGAGTCGGCCATACCCGGGCGCGCGCGGAGCGGCCCCGCGCCCTCTCCCTGAGCCGTTCGACACAGAGGTCTACGCCGAGCGCGATCCAGATGAAATACGCGAAGAACGCGGGCAGCAGATAGCGTTCCTCGACGTGCATGGCCAGATACGGAACGAACACGGCGAGGATGACCGCCGCCAGGAACATGTTCTGCTTGCGCCAGCGACGCCACGTCAAGCCCAGCCCCAGCATCGCCAGCAGGAAGACGGCCGGCTGCAGCGCATACTCGAGAACCACGAGCGGGCGGTTGACGATCAGCGCGGGCAATCCGCCCTTGTAGTCCAAGACAGCACCGGCCCCTCGGTGCATCCATAGGTTTTCGTGTGCCCATATCGTCGCTTTCGCCACCCGATGGGCGAGCACCAGCAGGTAGGACAGCGGGTGCTGCTCGACTGCCTGGATGAAATAGTGTTTGAGGTATGAATCCCATGCTGGGGTCTCCACCATGAGCGCCGGGCGAGCGCGATGCACCTCTTCGATTATCCGTCCTTCCGTGAACGGTTCACCAAAGCGACTGGGCACCTCGTGCAGCCCTTCCAGCATGGTCTGCCACAAACCCGTGCGGGCAGGCACGAAGGCATGGAAGTCGTTGTAGTTGCGAACGGTCCAAGGGACGAGCACAAGCAGAGCGACGAGCGTCGTGACCAGCCCCGTTCGCAGCGCCCTACGCCATCCGATCGTGGGGACGGCGGCAACGGCAAGGACCGGTGCCAGCACCAGTACCTGGGGTCGAAAATAGGCGCCGATGCCGGTAAGCAGTCCGCACACTATCAGCCATCGCCAGCGCCGATTGGATTTCATGATCACGCAATAGAGCGCCACGATCGCGATGGTGAAGTCCACCGCCCAGGTGTCGTTGTAAAGGACGCTCGTACCCCATGCGATCGGCGGATAGACCGCATATAGGGCTGCAGCAAGCAAAGCCGTGCGCCTGCGCGCGAACAGCTGGATCGCGATCCAGTAGACGAGCAGCGCAAGCACGCCATTCACAACCCCTTGAAGGATCCTTACGTCGATATAGCTGTCGCTGCCCGCGATCGTCCATACACCGGCGATGACGACGACCTCGCCCACCGTATCGAGGATCTCCGGGTACCACCGGCCGTTCCTGTCCAGACTCGCATAGTCGACGGATGCAGGGTCGATGTGTCGCTGCGCGTTCAGCGCGTTCAGGACCTCGCTGGCCCGCGCGTTGTAGGCGAACCAATGGCCGTTCGCGACGATGTTATATGCGAGTTCAGGCGTCCCTGTGATCAGATGCGGGCGTTCGCCCGTGATGTTGTACGTGACGCGGATGCCGATCGCCAAGACGACGATGGCCAGCAGGAAGAGTGAGTGTCGAGACATTCACTTCCCAAGACGCTCGCCGATGCCCTACAGCGTGAAGCCGGCAGCAAGCGCGTCGTCGTGGAACATTTGCACGGTCTCCAGCGAGTACTGCTCGAGGCTCTTGCCGAGGCAGTCGAGCTTCCCGAGCAGGTCGTGGGTGATGGTGATGATGTGGCAGCCAACTTGATCGGCCTGGATCAGGTTGAGGATCTCGCGAGGCGAGGCCCAGATCAGCTCCGCGAGCGGTGCGCATTCGAGGAGCTGCACCGAGCGGGCGATGATCGGAACCGGATCGACGCCCGCATCGGCGATGCGCCCGGCGAATACCGAGATGTAGGACGGCGCCCCGTCTGCGACCGCGGCCGCGATCAGCTCGACCTGGGCGGTGGTGAACAACGCGGTAACGTTTACTTTCACTCCATCCTCGGACAGTTCGCGTGCGAGCGGCGCCATCGACTCGCCTGTCGTGGAGGTCACCGGTATCTTGACGTATACGTTCTCGCCCCACGAGGCTATCGTGCGTGCTTGGCGGCGCATCTCCCGCGCGTCGTCGGCGAAGACCTCGAAGGAGATGGGGTGTTTGACGAGGTGCTCCAGCAATCCCCGCGCGAAACGCTCGTAGTTGGTCAGACCCACCTTACGCATGAGAGTGGGGTTGGTCGTGAACCCGGCGATCCGTGGATCGGCCGCAAGCGCGAGGATGCCGTCAAAATCGGCTCCGTCGGCGAATATGCGCGTGGTCAGTTGGTCGAGCATGATGAAGACCATGCCCTGTGTACCATCTGCCGGCGCCGGCGGACAGCCGCGCAGCGTGGTGACGAGAGGACCCTGTATTCAGCTTGCGTTCCCGCTCCGATATTCGCACGGTTGTCTCCGACTGGTTGGGCCAGGTGACCCCTGGATTCATCCCAGTGAAGCGGCCTATACCCGCCAGCCGCAGTTCGGCTCAGCCTCACTGTTCTTGCATCGTGTTTGATTCACCTTAGACTCTCCGCCCCATGGGCGCACATCGAGATCTCGACCCAGACCGTGCGGCGGTGGGCACCGGCGTGGGGTATGTCTCCAACCCCCCAGGTGGTCGCGTGCCCGCTGTCGCCCCCCAGGTCGGCTTGCGACGGATCGCCGCCCTGCCCGCTGATCTGCAGACGCTCGCGTGGCTGGTTGCGCTCACGATCGCCGCGGCCTACGCGATTGTCTTCGTGGTCTTGCTTGCACGCAACATCACGCAGCTTGCGTGGAACAGCGACTATGCGTCGGCCTTCACCATTCCCGAAACGCTCGTGAGAACGGGAACGGGCGGACACACGCTGATGGCCTCCAGCGGTCAGTGGGTATCGCTGTGGTTTGGCCTGCTCACGGCCACCCTGCCGTTGCACCGCGAGCTGTGGGGAATCGCACCGACGCTCCTCTTCCTCGCGAGCGCTCTCGCCGTGGGCTGGTCTGTCTCGAGGGTGGCGAGCCGCCCCGCGGCGGTGCTCGCAGTGCTCATCGGCGCGATCGCCTCGCCGCTGGCGCTGATTTTCTTCATGGCACCGTTCGCGCACAACGCGGTGTATCCCTGCACCGCGCTGCTGGGCGGCTATGTGGTCTGGCTAGCGAGGGGACGGCCACGCCGGTGGCCCGCGACGCTTGCGATAGCGCTGGCGGCCGGCGTCGTCGCCGGCGCCTGCTTGGCGTCGGACTTCCTGGTGGCGATAACCGCCGTGATACCTCTCACCCTCACCGCCGTGCTTGCGGGGTTGCAGCGTGAGCGGCGATGCCGGTCGATAGCCCTCTGCGCGCTTGCGACCGTCGCCGTTGCAATACCCACCGCCAAGCTTACGTCCACGATCATGGGCTCGCTGGGGTTCAAGACGATCGCCCTGCCCGCCGAACTGGCCCCGCTCGCCCAGCTTCCTGGGCGAGCGCTCTGGCTGTTCAAGGGCCTGCAATCGCTGTTCAACGGCTATCTCGGCTATGACGGCGACGGCGCGCTGCACGTCGCGCTCGGCCTGGCCAGCGACGTGGTCATGTGTGCGGCACTCGCCGCCCTGCTCGTCCTGGGCACAATCACGATCGCGAAGCTCCTCGCCGGCGTCTTGCGCAAGCGCGGCACACAGGACGAAACCGAGCTGGCGCGCTCGCTTCACATCACCTACTGGGTCAGCTCCGCGCTCTGCGCGTGCGGCGCCTTCTGGCTCACCGGTGAGACCGGCGGCGGCACCAACCTGCACGAATCCTATTACGCGAACGTCATCTTCTCGGTCGCCGCCGTGATCCCGCTGCTGCTTGGCACCGCCTCGCAGACACGCTGGCTGATCCCCGCCGGCGCAGCGGTATTCTTCGCCGCCAGCCTCGTAGGGCTCACGGGCAATCACCTGAACGTCTCGCCGTGGATCGCCCGCGAGCAAGCGAACGTGGTGAGAGCCGCGCAGGCAAACCATGTGAGCCTCGGCTATGGGGGCTACGGCACCTCGAGCCTCACGTGGAACACAGACGGGCGTGTGGTCGTGCGGCCGCTGATGGCATGCGAAAACCCCGACGGCGCAAACATCTGCGCGTTCTACGTGGTGAGCGTCCCGTCCTGGTACATCCCCAGCCGGCGTCGCAGCTTCCTGCTGGTGGACAGCGAAGAACTGTGGGTCAGCTCGCTGCCCAGCGGCCTCGGCCGACCGATCGCCTCGTATGACTTCGGAGCGATGCACATGTACGTCTACCCCTACGACATCGCCTCGCGTCTT
>DATNLQ010000149.1:0-6870 GCA_035602785.1 Solirubrobacteraceae bacterium | reverse complement strand
GGCGGGGAGGTCGAGCTGGTCGAGATCGCGGGTCCCGAAGGCCAGCACCGGCGCCACATCGACCCCCGCGGCCAGGCCTGGAGCACCGTCACTCGCTGGCTGCGAGCGTCCACGGACGCATGACCTCGCATTAACGCGGCCAACTCCGAGAAGTGGCTGTAAAGCAGCGCCCATGTACTGGCCGATGAGTGCGCATGAGCCACGTACGCATCCACTGCTGGAGCTGCGCGCAAAGCGTGCAGGTGGACGAGCAAGACGCCGCCGGCGGTCTGGCCGTGGCCGGTTGGACGCTCTCGCACGGCGAGACCTACTGCCCTGACTGCGCTGCCGCGCGCGGGCTTACGAGCGCGCCGTCCACCGCGGGTCAGTTCCCGTCGCCCGCCGCGCCAGCAGGCGGCTTTCCCTCCGAGCGGGATTTGCAGCCGTTTCCCGTGAGCCCCTACAGCGGGGGCGAGTCGCGCTTCGCGCGCTCCCTGCGGATGCTCTCCGCCAGCTGGCGCGTGCTGCGCGAGAACCCCGGTCTGATGGTCTTCCCCGTGATCTCCGTCGTGCTGAGCATCGTCGTGGGCGCCGTCTGCTACGGCACTTGGAAGCCGCCCAGCGGTCAGGGTGCGGTGGCGACGCGCGACGCGCTGCTGGTGCCGTCGCTGATCGCCGCCTACCCGTTGACTTTCATCTCGGCGTATTTCTCGGTGGCGCTCGCCGAGGTGCTGGGTGGGCGTTTGGACGGTAGGCACACGACCACCGCAGAAGGCTTCTCCCTGGCCAACCGGCGCATCGGCTTGATCGCCGCGTGGAGTTTGCTGGCGTGCACCATCGGCCTGGCTCTGCGGCTGCTGGAGGAGCGGCTGCCGCTCGCCGGGCGGATAGTCGCCAGTGTGTTCGGGATGGCGTGGTCGTTGGTGGCGCTGTTCGCGATCCCTGTGCTCGCCTATGAGGGCCTTGGGCCGGTGAGCACGATCGAGCGTTCGGCGCAGATCTTCAAGCGCCGCTGGGGTGCGCAGATCGGCGGCTCGATCGGCATCGGCTTTGCCGCGGTCGTGCTCGCCGTCCCGCTGGTTGTGCTGTTGGTCGTCGGCATCGGCACGCCCGGCGCCAGCGGCACGGCGCTCGTCGTCCTCGCCGGCGGCGGCCTGTTCGCGCTCGGCGCCGCCGTCGCCGCGATGGAGCAGATCTACCGCGTGTTCGTCTATCGCAGCGCCGTCGGGCTTGACACCTCGGCTGGACCGTTCGACCCCGGCGACCTGCGTCAGCCGCTCGTGCGCCGCCGCGGCCGCTGACCGTCGGCGAAGCTAGCCGGCGAAGCCGCGCGCGAGCTCGACCAGCAGGCGGACTCCGTAACCGGAGGCGCCCTTGCCCACGTACGCGCGATCCAGCTCCCACGCCGAGCCCGCGATGTCGAGGTGCGCCCACGGCGTGTCGTCGACGAAGTTCGACAGGAACGTCGCGCCCACGATCGTGCCTGCCTTGCGGCCTTCAGGAGCGTTGTCCAGGTCCGCGTATTTGCCCTTCACGAGCTCCTCGTACTCCTCGTGCAGCGGCAGCCGCCAGACGATCTCGCCCGTGCGCTCGCCCGCCTGGGAGATCCGCCCGGCGAGCTCCTCGTCGTTTGACATCAAGCCCGCGTATGTGGAGCCGAGCGCGATGATCACCGCCCCTGTCAACGTCGCCAGGTCCACCAGCCGCTCCGCGCCCTGCGCCCGCGCGTGGCACAGGCAGTCCGCCAGCACCAGGCGGCCCTCCGCGTCGGTGTTGTTGACCTCGATCGTCTTGCCGTTGGAGGCCGTCACGATGTCGCCCGGCTTGACCGAGCGCCCGCTCGGCAGGTTCTCGGTCGCGCCCACCACCGCCACCACGCTCACCGGCAGCTTCAGGCGCGCGATCGCGCCCATCGCCTCGATCACCGCCGCGCCGCCCGACATGTCGAACTTCATCTCCGCCATTTTCGGCCCCGGCTTGAGCGAGATGCCGCCGCTGTCGAACGTCACCGCCTTGCCCACCAGGCCCAGCTTCGGTGGGGTGGGTGGGCTCTCATCCCCGGCCGGCTCGTAGCGCATGGTGATCAGCGCCGGCTCCTCATAGGAGCCCTGGGCGACCGCCGCAAACGAGCCCATCTTGCGCGCCACGATCCCGTCGCGTCCCTCCGCCTCCACGGTCAGGCCCTCGACCTCCTCGCCGAGCGCCTTGGCGTAGTCGGCCAGCGCCGTCGGCGTCAGGTCGTTGCCCGGCCGGTTTTGCAGCTCGCGCGCCCGGTTGACCGCCTCGGCCACCAGCGCAGCCTCGGCGACCGTCGCCTGCAGACCCCCAGGGCCCGACACGATCAGCCGCTCGATGCTCCTGACGTCGCCGTCCTCGTCCTCTGCGGGCGCGGACTTGAAGCGCTCGAAGCGATAGTCGCTGAGGATCGTGCCCTCCACCAGCGCAGCGGCAACCGCCTCATCGCCGCCCGCCGGAAGCTCCCAGCACAGCGCACGAGTGGACAGCTCGCGCGCCCGCTCGCGCACCGCCGCCGCCGCAATGCGCGCGCGCTCGGGCGTGAAGTCGCCGCGCGGACCGAGGCCCACCAGCAGCCAGCGCTTGCCTTCTGCGTGCGCCAGCGCGAGCGCCTTGAAGGACGTGCGTGCCTCGCCCGACGAGAGCAGCTGTGCAAGCTCTTTGGGCGCCTGCTCTGGGGGCTGGGCGTCCTCGAATACGCCCACCGCGACCGTGTCCGCGTCGTCTGTGCCGCCTGGCTGAATGCTTGCGCTCACCCGCATCTTGGCCGCACCATATCCACCTCGTCGGCTATGCGTCCAGTCGAGGGGGTGCGCGACGGTCCACTACCATTATTGCTCTCCGTCCTGCTCACCCCGACCACAGGAGAGGATCCGCCCCCATGCCAAAGACAGTCATCCTCGGCGCCGCGCGCACGCCCATCGGCAAGATGGGCGGTGGACTGTCCACGCTGGACGCTACCGAGCTCGGCGGCCTTGCCATCAGCGCCGCGCTGGAGCGCGCCGGCGTCGAGCCCGAGCAGGTCGAGCACGTGGTCATGGGTCAGGTGCTGCAGGCCGGCCAGGGCCAGATTCCCTCGCGTCAGGCACAGATCAAGGCCGGCATCCCCAAGGAGGTCTCCTCGGAGACCATCAACAAGGTCTGTGCGTCCGGGCTGCGCGCGTCGGTCCTCATCGACCAGGCCGTCCGCGCCGGCGACATGAACGTGGGCGTCGGAGGCGGAATGGAGTCGATGTCCAAAGCTCCCTACCTGCTGCCCCAGGCCCGCTTCGGCTATCGCATGGGCGACGCCAAGATGCTCGATGCGATGGTCCACGATGGGCTCACCAACCCGTTCTCCGGCAAGCAGATGTTCGTCGAGGCCACCGAGGTCGCCGACGAGCTGGAGATGACACGCGCCGATCTCGACCGCTGGGCGCTGCGTTCGCACGAGCTCGCCCTGAAGGCCATCGACGAGGGTCGCATGTCTGAGGAAACCGTCTCTGTCACCGTCAACGGGCGCAAGCAGAGCACCGTCGTGGAGGTCGACGAGGGTCCGCGCCGCGACACGTCGTTGGAGAAGCTCGCCGCGCTGCCAGGCCTCGTCGGCAAGGAAGGCTCGCACACCGCCGGCAACTCGCCTGGCGTCAACGACGCCGGCGGCGCGCTCGTGCTCGCGTCAGACGAATGGGCGGCCGCCAACGGCAAGGAGGCGCTCGCCGAGATCGTTGCCCACGCGCAGAGCGCCAACGACTTCGCCTACCTGGCCACCACGCCCGCCAGCGCCGCCAAGAAGGCGTTGGAGAGGGCCGGCCTGCAACCCGGCGACATCGACCTGTGGGAGATCAACGAGGCGTTCGCCTCGGTCACGCTCAACTCGATCCGCATGCTCGGCATCGACGAGGACCGCGTCAACGTCAACGGCGGCGCGATCGCCCTCGGCCACCCCATCGGCGCCTCCGGCGCGCGCATCCTCGGCGCCCTCGTGCACGAGCTCCGCCGTCGCGGCGGTGGGCTCGGCTGCGCCGCCATCTGCTCCGGCGGGGGGCAGGGCGACGCGGTGATCCTGAAGGTCTGAGAGTGCAAGACGGCGCCGGCGGCAACGTTGAGAGCGCCTATGTAGAGGGCGCGGCGGGAATGGGCGCCGGCGCCAACGGGCGGCTGAGCGGCGCCGCCGCCGCGTTCTTCGACCTGGACAAGACGCTGATGGCGGGCTCGTCGGGCATCCACTTCGCCCGCGCGGCTTACGAGAGCGGGATGATCTCGCGCCGGCGGCTCGCACGCGACGTGTACGAGAACCTGCGCTTTCGCCTGCGCGGGTCCACCGACGAACGCGCCGACGACGTGCGCGAACGCGTCGGCAAGATGATCGAAGGCGTGCGCGTGCGCGACCTCGAACGCCTCTCCCCGCGTGTGCTCAGCGGCGTGCTGCCCCGGCTGTACCCGCAGATGCTCGAGCGCGCCTACGCTCATCAGGACGCCGGCGAGCCCGTCTACATCCTCACCGCCGCATCTCAGGAGATGGCCGATCTGCTCGCCCGCGTGCTCGCCTTCGACGGCGGCCTGGGCTCGCGCTCGGAGGTCGTCGACGGCCGCTACACCGGCCGTCCGGGCGGCCCCTTCAACTACCGCGAGGGCAAGGTCGTGTCGATGCGCGCGCTCGCCGAGCAGGAGGGCATCGACCTGGCCGCGTCCTACGCCTACTCGGACTCCGAGTCCGACCTGCCGATGCTGCGCGCCGTGCGCCACGCGGTCGTCGTCAACCCCGACCGCACGCTGCGCCAGATCGCCGCGCAGGAGGGCTGGGAGGTCGTCGAGCTTGACCGCCTCGGCCGGCGCCTGAAGCTGCTCGGCGCCGCCGGCGTCAGCGCCGTCGCGGTGTCGTCCTGGCGTCTGGCCGCGGGTCGGCTGCGTTGAGCCCATATGCTTGCCCGATGCCAGCCGCCTCGCCAACCAAAAGCAAGATCCGCGTCGTCGTCGCCAAGCCCGGCCTGGACGGCCACGACCGCGGCGCCAAGATCATTGCGCGGGCGCTGCGCGACGCCGGCATGGAGGTCATCTACACCGGCTTGCACCAGACGCCCGAGCAGATCGCCGAGACGGTCATCCAGGAGGACGCCGACGCGGTCGGCCTGTCGATCCTGTCCGGCGCTCACATGACGCTCGTGCCGCGCGTCGTCGCGCTGCTGCGCGAGCAGGGCATCGACGACGTGCTCATCACCGTCGGCGGCACCATCCCCGCCGAGGACATCCCCGAGCTCAAGCAGCTCGGCGTCGCCGAGGTGTTCACACCCGGCGCCCCCACGCAGGCGATCGTCGATTTCATCCGCGAGAGCGTTGCGAATCCGCCTGCCGCGCCCCCACGACCGGCTGTGGACGGCCCAGTCGATTTCTGACGGCCTGGTCGGCAAGCATTGATTGACTCGTCAGTCAACCGCGTAAACAGCTACGATCTCAGAGCAACAGACCGCAAGGAGCCAACCGATAATGAAGATATGCGTCCTGGTGAAGGAGGTCCCGGACGCCGCCGTCGAAAAGAAGCTCGACCCTTCGACGGGGCGCATGGACCGCAGCGGGGAGAAGAACCTCAATCCCTATGACACCCACGCCATCGAGGCGGCCATGCAAATCAAGGAGGGCGGCGCGGTGCCGGTCGAGGAGATCGTCGCCGTGACCATGGGCCCTGACAGCGCCGTGCGCGCGCTGCACAAGGCCGTATCGCTGGGGGCCGACCGCTCGGTCCACCTGTCAGACCCCGCGGTCGCGGGCTCGGACGTCGCCGCCACCGGCTACGCCTTGGCCAAGACGCTGCAGGGCGAGAGCCCCGACCTGGTGCTGCTCGGCCAGCAGTCAGACGACGGCGAGTGCTACACGATCGGCGCCGTCGTCGCCGAGCACCTGGGTATGCCCTCGCTCACCCAGGTCATCAAGATGGACGTCGAATCGTCTGATTCCCACCCACCCGGGGGGGCGGGATCCGGATCCCTGCGCTGTGAGCGCCAGGCCGAGTACGGCTACGACACCGTCCAGGTCAAGCTGCCCGCAGTCATCTCCGTGGGCGACGCCATCAACGAGCCGCGCTACCCGTCGCTGAAGGCGATCATGGGCGCCAAGAAGAAGCCGCTGGACACCAAGACCGCGGCCGATGTGCAAATCGACGCCTCCAAAGTGGGCGGCGACAACTCGGCCGCACAGTGGGTCGCCGCCAAGGCGCCCCCCGCCAAGGCCGCCGGCGAGATCATCGAAGACGAGGACACCGGCGAAACCGTCGAAAAAATCGTCGCCTGGCTCGACGAGCGCAAGCTCATTTAAGGAGGAGCGAACAAGACATGGCCAACATCCTGGTTTACGCGCTCCACTACGAAGGCGCGATCAACAAGAACTCACTTGGTGCCGTCTCCGAGGGCGCCAAGCTTGCAGCCGAGCTCGGCGGCGAGGCGCACGCGATCCTGCTCGGCCAGGACATCCCGCAGGACCTGGCCGCCTCGCTGGGCAAATACGGCGCCAAGAAGGTGCTCGTGGCCGAGGGGCCCGAGGGGCTCGCCCAGCCGCTCGTCGACGCCATGGCCGCGGCCATCACCGGCGGCGACTACTCCTACGCGCTGTTCGGCGGCGGCCTGCTCGGCTTCGAGATCGGCGCTGGTCTGGCCGCCCGGCTCGGCGCCGGTGTGGTCATGGAGGTCACCAACGTGCGCGCCGAGAACGGCGAGCTGATCGCCGAGCGGCCCATCCTGGGCGACTCGGCCATCTCTGAAATCAAATACCGCTCGCCGGTGGGCATCGTCATCGGGCGCCTCAACGCGTTCGAGATCAAACAAAGCGGCGACGCCGACGCGGCCGTCGAGCAGCTTAGCTTCGAGCTGAGCCCACAGGCTCAGCAGGCCACGATGGTTACGC
>DATNLQ010000145.1:0-2053 GCA_035602785.1 Solirubrobacteraceae bacterium | reverse complement strand
CGTGAGAACGCGCGACGTGCAGCGTCTCGCGCGCGAGAACGGCCTGTTCTTCGCCCCCGACCCGGGCGCGGCCGAGCAGTCGCAGATCGGCGGCAACGTGGCCACCAACGCGGGTGGGCCGCACGCGCTGAAGTACGGCGTGACGGGCGCGTGGGTGGCCGGCATCGAGGTCGTGCTGGCGCCCGGCGAGCTGGTTCAGGTCGGCGGCTGGGCGGGCAAGGACGTGGCCGGCTATGACCTCAAGAGCCTGCTCGTCGGCTCGGAGGGAACGCTGGGGGTGATCACCGCGGTGCGCCTGCGCCTGCTGCCCGCGCCCGAGGCGGCCGTCCCGTTGGTCGTCTTCCTGCGCACGCGCGCGCAAGGGTGTGCCGCGATCGAAGAAGTGCTGGCAGCGGGGCTGCGGCCGTCCGTGCTGGACTTCCTCGACGGCGAGACGCTGCGGATGGTCGCAGCCGCCTATCCGGGTGCGCAGGAGCGGTCGTGGGCGGGCGGCGGCGAGGTCCCGCTGGAGGCTGCGTTCGCGCTGGTCGCAGAGGTGGACGGGTCGCGCGCGGAAGCCGAGGCGCAGCGCCAGACGCTGAGGGAACTGCTGGAGGGCAGCGCGATCGCCGTGCACGAACCGCCCGACGCGGCCGCGCTGTGGCGCTGGCGCGACGGCGTCAACCCGGCGGTGACGGCGGTGCGCGGCGCCAAGGTCAGCCAGGACGTGGTGTTCCCGCTGGAGCGCCTGGCGGAGGGCTTGGAGCGCTTCGCGCAGATCGCGTCCTCCCATGCGCTGGACTCTTGTGCGTGGGGCCACGGCGGCGAGGGCAATGTGCACGCCACGGTGCTGGTCGACCCCGACGACGAGCCCGAGCTGCAGGCCGCCGAGGATGTCGCCGAGGAGCTGTTCGCGGTGGTCGGCGCGCTCGGCGGATCGATCGCCGGCGAGCACGGGGTGGGCGCCCTGAAGGGAGGTCGCCTGGAGTCCCAATGGGACCCGCGGACGGTGCAGTTGCACGAGCAGATCAAGCGCGCGTTCGACCCCAAGGGTCTGCTCAACCCAGGAAAGAAGCTGGCAAGGTACTCTGCGCGGTCGCCGGTCACATCTACTTGAAAGGAACCGCAAATGAACAAGTCGCAGTTGATCGAGGCTGTTGCATCTGACAGCGGCCTGAGCAAGACGGACTCCTCGCGAGCGATCGAGTCGCTTCTCGACACGGTCACCAAGACGCTCAAGAAAGGCGACGAGGTCAGCATCACCGGCTTCGGCAAGTTCTCGGTGGTCAAACGGGCCGCCCGTCAGGGCGTCAACCCGCGCACCGGCGAGCGAGTGAAAATCAAAGCGTCCAAGGCCCCCAAGTTCTCGGCCGGCGCGGCGCTCAAGCAGGCGGTGAGCCCGAAGAAAAAATAAGCAGCAGGCGCGCACGTCATGGTGCTCGTCAGCGAGCTGGAGCTCCCCGCGTTCGACTACACCGATCCGTCGATGCGTGGGGAACGCTTCCATCGCGCGATGGCCGAGCTACGCCAAGAGGGCTGGCTTGCGCAGGGACCGTTCGGCTACATGGTGCTGGACCGCGAGTCCGCGGAGTTCTTCCTGCGCACCCGCTCAGCGATCTTCCCGGGGATGAAGATCGCGGAGATCTTCGGCGTCGAAGAGGGGCCGCTGTACGAGCAGATGAAGCGCAACATCCTGCACGTCAACGGCCCGGACCATTCCCGGCTGCGCAGCCTGGTCAACCCCGCGCTGTCGCCCAAGGCCGTCGAGCGCTACAGGCCCGCGATGCGCGAGTTCATGGCGGGGCTGCTGCAAGACGCCGTCGCCCGCTCGCCGAGCGGGCGCGAGGGGATGGTCAGCTGCGAGTTCGTCGACGCGTTCGCCAAGCCCTACCCGTCGCAGGCGATCGCGATGGTGATGGGCGCGCCCCTCGCCGACGCGCCCAAACTCCATCACTGGTCCAACTGGATCCAGCGCCAGTTCGACGCCGCCAGCATGGCCACCGAGCAGGACGGGATCGAGCAGGCCGTCGAGGAGTTCTACGAGTACGCACGCGACCTCGTGAGCTCGCGGCGC
>DATNLQ010000135.1:0-3980 GCA_035602785.1 Solirubrobacteraceae bacterium | reverse complement strand
GAGCCCGGACGCACTGCCACGGCAGGCGGGACCATCGCTGATGCGGCTATGGCACAAAGTACGGCAATGGCACCAGCGGCCAGCCAGCAGGGCTTCGACCCACGCATTCATATCATCTCGACAGGTCGATTTGTGGGCCGCGAACTCCGAGCTTGTGCCCGAGATCAAATCCAACGGGTGCCTGTTCGCCAACGAGAAGATCGGTCACCGGCGCAAGTCGATGCGGGCCGCTCACGGCCGCCGGTCAGTCCGCCGCCACGGCGATGAGATCCGTAGCTGGGCGCTCTCGTCACTGGCGGTAGAGCTGATCCGAGCCGAGATGCTCAAGGGCACACGCCACCCCAACAGGCCCATCTTGGCGCAGCGGGATGCGATCGTCGTCTCGCTGCAGTTCGGCTTGGCGTTGCGTAACCAGGAGGTCTACGGAGTCCGCTGGCTTTCCTTCGCGAACGGCAAGCGCGCCCGTGTCACAGAGGTGTTGAGCTGGAACGAGCTCGACGACCAGGCCAAGACCGAACGCGCGACGGGCCGAACCGCGCGGGTCCCAGCTCTGCTAACCGCGGACCTCGCTGTGTGGCGGGCGGCCTTGCGTCAGCATGGCCACCCTGCTCGTGACGTGGATTTCGTCATCCCAGGCGACCTGACCGGGCCACACAACGGCATTCGCGAGCCCGCCACCGGAGCCTGCCACATGAGCTCCAATCAGGCGCAGCAGTGGCGCGCAAGATGCATGAAACCAGCCGTCGAGGCGGTCGCGAACAGCGACTCAGCCTTCGCGAACATGATCGGAGCGACGCCGTACGGCCTCCGCCGCGGCGGCATCTCTGCACGTCTGCGGGCCGAAAATGCGCAGTCCGTCGCCAACCAGTGCGGGACGAGTCTCGAAATGCTCTCCCAGCACTACAGCTACGAGATCGACGACCTCGAACACGCCGGGCCGCAACCATTGGATCAGCAGTGGCGAAAGGCGCGGGCGGCCGTGCTCGCCAAACGCCCAGACGCCGATCGACGAAACCGGGCAGCGTAGACGCATCATAATCCGCGTGTCGGGGGTTCGAGTCCCTCCTCCGGCATCGAGAAAAGCCCTGCAGCCGGGTCAGGCGGCGGGTAGGTGGGCCGCTTCGCGGCGGCGGTGTTGTGAGAGCGGAGGGCGTTCTTCGACGGTGACGGGACGGTTCTCCATCTGCTCGGGGGTGCTGCGGGCGGGTGGCAGGATGATGGAGCTGCAGGCGTGTGTGTCGGCGAATGCCGCGCCGAGAAAGCGGGTTTGGGCGGCAACGAGGACGGCGTAGGCCATTGCTGAGAGGTCGCGTAGTGGCTGGTGGCGGTTTTGCCTTTCGCCGAGGTCGACTTGGGCTAGAGCGTCTAGTCCGCAGGCGCGCCAGGCGTCGATGAGCATCGCTATCTCTACGCCGTAGCCGGCGCTGAAGGGGATCTGTTCGAGGAGTGGGCGGCGGGCGGCGGTCTCCCCTGCGAGTGGCTGCTCGAAGACGGTGAGCTCGGGGGCGTGCAGGTTCAGCAGCGGCCGGGCCATCAGCTCGGTGACGCGGCCGCCGCCTTCTGCGAGTACGGTGGCGCCGTTGCGGAAGGGTCGGCGGAACGTTCCCTTGACGAGCTGTATGTCGGGGTCGCAGAGGAGCGGTCCGATCAGGCCGAGCAGGAATCCTTCGTGGAAGTCCTCGGTGTCGGTGTCAGCGAACGCGACGATTTCGCTGGCGGTGGCGGCTAGCCCTCTCCACATCGCGTCGCCCTTGCCTTGCGCGGGCCCGTACTCGGGTAGGAGCTCGCTCTCTTGCGCGACCTTCAACCCGGCTTGGCTGGCGATGGTGGCGGTGTCGTCGTGGGAGGCGGCGTCGATGACGAGCACCTCGTCGAGCAGGCCGGCGTCCTTGAGGCGGGCGGCTGTTTGCGCGATCGGCCCGATCGTCTGCGTGACTTCGCGGGCGGGCAGCAGAAGTGCGACTGTGTGCTGCTTGGCGGCGAGCAGACGCTCGAGGGGGAACTCGTATGCGTGGTGGGTGCGCCGGGCGCGCCAGTCGGCGCGGGTGAGGTCTTGGGCTAGTCCGCGTGGGGCGCGCCCGTCGGTGCGGGCGGACGTTCGTACCCGCACACGCTCGCTGCGGTGGATGGCGACGTCGTGCCTTGTGAGCGCTTGTGCGAGTGCCTCGTCCTCGAGGGCTGCGCGTACCGGCAGCCCGCCGCAGCGCTCATAGGCGGCGGCGGTCAGCGCGAGCGATGCGCCGGAGAAGTGTGGATGCTCGACTCTGGCTTTGCCGGCGGTCTGCTCGATGGCGCTGGTGAGTCGTTGGGCGGTGCTGTGTTCGCGGACGGTGATGGCTTGCGGGTCGAGCGCTTGGCGCTCTGTGTGGTCGAGCTCGATCAGGCCGCCGATCGCCTCGGCGCCTGCTCTAGCGAGCGCGAGCTGTGCTGAGAGCCAGTCCTCGGCGACGGTGCTGTCGGCGTCGGTGCTTGCGATCAGCCCGTGCTCGGTGCCGATCTGGGTGAGACGCCGGCAGGCGATGTCCATGCCGAGACGGCGGGCACGGCCGACGCCTTGGGGGCGCAGGAGTGTGACGGTGTGAAACGCGGGCTGGCGGAGATGCAGGGTGGTTTGTTGGATGACTTGGAGGGTGTGGTCGCGGCACCCGTCGAGGATCAGGATCACCTCGTAGCTGCCGGGGGTCATGTCGCGCTGGTTGCTCAGCGCGTGTAGGCAGGCTGCGATGCGGGGCGCCTCGTCGCGGGCGGGTACGACGACGATCGCCTGCAGGTCGGGGTGCGGTGGCGTGAGCGCGGCGAGATCGGCGAGCGTCTGCGCCACATAGGAGTCTGACTGGCTCATGGTGGGCTCTCTCCGGCGGCGATCAGCTCGCGTGCGTTTTCGTAGTCCTCGTCGCGCTCGTGGGTGAGCGCGCCGACGAGCTTGCCGTTGTGGGAGTACCAGACGGTGAATGCGCCATCGGGGTGCTCCTGGAGGCGGCTGGTGTCGTGGCCGTCGCCCCAGGCGGCGTACTTGATGGTGTGTTGGCCGATGGTCGACCAGAAGCCGGGCACGTCTTGCCAGTGGGCGCCTTGCCCGGCGAGGACGCGACCGGCGATCTCGCCTTGGCCGAGCGCGTCGCCCCAGTGCTCCACCCGTAGCCGTCGCCCGGCGCTGCGGTTGTGGGCGTAGGCGACGTCGCCGACGGCGAGCACTCGCTCGTGCGCGCGCATCTGCGCGTCGGTGAGGATCGCTCCCTTGACGATCATCAGGCCGGCGTGCTCGGCTAGCTCGCTGCGGGGCCTGACGCCCATCCCGAGGACTACGTTATCTGCCTCGATCGCCTCACCATGCTCGAGCTGGACGATGCGGCCGTTGTGCACGGCGCGCACCTCGGCGCCCATCTTCAACGTAACGCCGAGGTTTGTCAGCCAGTTGGCGATATGGGCGGCGGCGTCGGCGCCGAGGCGTTGCTGCTGCGGGGCGGGTTCTTGGCCGACGAGGGTCACGCGGGCCCCGGTCGACGCGAGCGATGCGGCGAGCTCGCAGCCGATGAACCCAGTGCCGAGTACGACGGTGTGGGTGCCCGGCTGGGCTTGGGAGGCGATGCGTTCGCTATCGGACCGCTCGCGCATCGTCTGCACCCGTGGGTCGTCCAGGCCGGGGAGGTCGGGGCGTGAGGGCTCGGCGCCGGTGGCGAGCACGATCGCGTCGGCGCGAAGCGCATAGCCGTCGGCGGTGACGGTGCCGCTGCTGGGGTCGATCACCCTTGCTTCGCAGCCGAGGCGCAGGTGTATGTCGTGCTTGTCAAACCAGTCGGGCGACTCGATCGGCAGGTCGCGGGCGTCGAGCTCGCCGCGTAGGAACTCCTTGGTCAGTGGCGGCCGGCGGTATGGGATGAGGGTCTCCGTGCCGAGCAGCGTGACCTCTGCGGTGCCGCCGTGTTCGCGGTAGGCGCGGGCGGTTGCCAGGCCGGCGGGGCCGGCGCCAACGATCACGA
>DATNLQ010000105.1:0-11155 GCA_035602785.1 Solirubrobacteraceae bacterium | reverse complement strand
CCGGCCCGCCAGCTCCAGCTCTTACACAGCCGAGCAGCGACACAGCACACACAGGCCCAACCAACAAGCGGCCAGCAGAACCAAGGGAGCACCAGACATGCAACAACCAAAGACAGCCGGGGCCGCAATCACCGCGATCCTCACACTCACCGCGCTACTCAGCGCCCTAACAGCCACCACCGCCGCAGCCGCACAACCCGAATTCTTACCCGGGACAGCAGGAACAAAGTTCACCAGCAAGAGCGGCTCACGCAAGCTCGAAGCAGAAGGAGCGCCCACGATCGAATGCAAAGAAGGCGAGGACGAAGGCGTACTGCTCAGCAGCACCGAATCATTAGTCACCATCGACTTCTTAGGATGCAAAATCCTCGGTCTCGTCGGCGCGCACTCGTTAGGCGACAAAACCGAAGTCATATTAGTCCACGGCAACCTATTACTCTGCTACATCAACAAAGAAAAATCAGAAATAGGCGCCGCCCTCCACATCCAACCCGTCCACTTAGAAGCCGCCAAAGAATTAATCTTAATAGAAGGCATCGCCATCGGCAAAATCACACCCTACAAATCGAAGAAGTTAGCGTTCTTAATATCCTGGAAATCGAGTGGCTCGACGCAGGAAGTCAAAAAATGTGAAGGCAGCACCACCGAAGAAACCCTAACGTCAAAGACGAACGGCGGAACCGCCGTCAAAGCCGGTGAGAACACCGAAGACACAATCGGCTTCTTAGTAACCGAACAAGAAATCATGGAATAGCCGACCAAACCAGCAGCACCAGACACGACATAGAGTAAAAGATGGGTGTTGTAGGGCGGCCGGGGACACACCACCGCCCTACAGCACCACCAACAGCACCTAACACCCGGCCCGCCAGCTCCAGCTCTTACACAGCCGAGCAGCGACACAGCAGACACAGGCCCAATCAACAAGCGGCCAGCAGAACCAAGGGAGCACCAGACATGCAACAACCCACCACACTCAGAGCCGCGATAACCACGATCCTCAGACTCACCGCGCTACTCAGCGCCCTAGCAGCCACCACAGCATAGCCGAGGAGGCGTAGGGCGGACCGAGTTTTGCAGCACTGCAATTTCGGATCGTCGCAGAGGTCATTTTCGACTTCAGCCATAGAAGCGTGCGATAACCTGCAACTGACTGAAGACGTCGTGGGTTGCGAACAGCATGATGACCGCCGCACCAACAATCGGGCCCCACCGGCGACCCCCGCCTCGGGCGGCCAGCGTTAGCGCTCCAGCGAGCAGGGGAAGCATCGGCAGCAGATATCGCACCTGCCCATATTCCGCGTCGATGCGTGGGAACGTCAGGTAGGAGTCCGCGCCGATCAACACCAGCAGCCCAACGCACATGGCGCAATACACGGCCAGCTCGGCGGCACGGGCGCGCAGCGCACCAGCGCTCGCGACCACGGCGCGAAGGCAAAGACCCGCGAACAACACGGCTGGAATCAGGGCGACCTCATAGACCCACGCCGGGAAGGTCGTGTCGAGCCAGCCATACAACCCCACATACCAGTTGAACCAGATCTGGCGCGCCGTGAAGATGCCGGGGAAGTCGTCGTGCATGCCTGGCAACCTCGGCAGATACAGCTGCCAGATGTAGCTCAGCTCCTGCAGTGGCGATCCATGCGTTGTGGCGACTCCCCGCGAGACGATGCCCAGCGTCCGCGCGCCCGACGCGATGTGCACCAGGGCATACGCAAGCACCGGACTGATCGCAATGGCGGCCGCGAGGGCGAAGGACACATACGCGGTCGGCCCCCGCCTGCGCGCCTCTCGTACGCTCAGCAGCGCGAGGCCCAGGAGCGCCCCCGGTGCGATGCCGATGAAGTTGAGCTTGGTCAGCAGTCCGACCGCGATCAGGGCGCCGAGCACGAGCGCATGCCCTCGCGTCATGCCGCGTCGAAAGGCACGCGCAAGGCAGTAGAAGAGCGCTGCCGTGACCGCAAACAGCATCGAGTCCGGGTTGACCGCGCCTGACTCGAAGCCCAGCAGTGGCACGAGCGCCACGCCGAGCCCTCCCACAGTCCAGGCCCACGGGACGCGCGGCAGGGCCTCACGCACGAACAGGAACGCAAACAGCGCCGTCAGTCCCCCCATCACGGCCGACAGAAGCCTCATCAACTCGACGCGGTCGAGCAACGTGCCGCCCGCCCCCAGCGCGTAGGGAATCGCCTGCAGGGCATAGTAGAGGGGTGGCTGCGCCGCGGCGGCACCCGCGTATGAGCCGCCTTTCTCGGGCGAGCTCTTGCCCAGCTGGAGATCCTGCTCGAGCGTTTCCTGCTGCGCTTGCGTGGATATCGTCTGATTCTCAGGTCGCTTGGCCACCGTCTGAAGGTGGACTCCTTCAAGTGCGATCGCCTCTTCGAACGACAGCGACCCGGTGCGTGTAGGCAAGCGCCCCGTTTCGGCCAGGTACCTGACATACGCCACGTGCACAGGTTCGTCGGGAGACTCGAACGGCGGCGTGATGACCGACCAGCAGACCGCGTTGACGCATGCAACGCCAGCGCACAGCCACGCAGTCGAGGGAATTCGCCGCAGTGCCCCCGTGAGCGATCTTCGCGTTCGTCGCGCAGAGCTCGATGTGGGATCGGCGCCACTGGTTCCCAGGCCCCTGACGATCACGCGCGCGCACGCGAGGACGATGCCGCCCATCAGCGCCGCGACGAGAAGCACGCTCCACGTGCCGCCGGCGGCATGGCCGAGGCCCATGCGACGGGCCACCATGGGCGCAAGCGACCACCAGGACGATCGACCGGGCCGCAGGTATTCGACACGGATGCGCCCCGGCAGCGGCCCGCTCGGGCCCTGCGCGGCGAGCGCTCCGGTCGCCGATTCACCCTCTAGTTCGACCGATTCGTATCCGTTTAGCCAAAGCGCGAAGCAGAGAGTCACGCCAGACCTCTGCGTGGCCAGCGGATGGACCGGTATCGTGACCGCGCCACTGGTCCATCCCTGCCCCCGTTCTCCATCGGCGATCACGCGCCCGGCGGAGTACACCGCGAGCGTGACCCTCGGGCCAAGGAACGCATACATCGGTAGTCGAATGGCCGAGGTGCCTCGCGGGAGCACTTCAGCCGATTGACATGCCTGTGCCCGGTGCCGGACGGTGGCGATGGTCGCTTCTTCGACTGTGTTGACGCGAGCGATCGAGAGAGGCGCCTGCGAGAGCGTCATCGCGATGGCTGCGGCGCCGACCAGCAGCCCGACGAGGAGGGCGATCTTGAAGCGCCCATCGGTACCCGCTCGCGCGCTGCTCAGCGCTCGTCGGCGCACCTATGTGGGCGCTTTCGCATGAACGTGCGCGATCGCAGCCTGAAAGGCGTCCTCCCAGTCCTGTACATGGTTGTCGATCGCCTGTACCTTCGCCCACTTCAACGCGCGCTTCGCCAGTCGCCTGCGTCTGCGCGCATTGCGGACCAGCTCATCGATCGCGGCGAACCAGTCGTCGTCGCCGACCAGCACGCCACCCTGGCGCTCGCCCAGCCCGCGATAGGGCCCCACCGGGGACGCCAGCCACGCGGTCGCGCCCGAGCCGTACTCCTTGAGCTTTACGTTCGACCGCGAGTGATTGAAGGGGATGTCGGCCAGCGGGGCCAGACCGATGTCCATCCTGCTGGTGACCTTCAACAGTTGCGGGTAGGGAACTTCGACGATGTGCTCGTAGCGGTCGGCAGGCAGCGCAAGGCGCACCCCCACCGTCAGCACGCGAACATCGTCGTGGGTCTCCAGCACGCGCTTGAGCGCCTTTATGAGCGGGATCCGCTCGAGGTCCACGCGATGCTCGCGTCCGGCTACCCAGCCCACCACGATGCCGTCGTGGCGCGAGCCCGCCCCGAACCCGAACATCGACCGCTCGATGCGGTTCTCGATCACCGCCACGTTCTCGACGCCAGCACTCCGGTAGATCTCCGCCAACACCCCGCTCGGAGTGGTTGTCAGATCCGACGCGGCCGCCGCCTTGAGCATCTCGCGAAAGAGCGCGTTGTTGTAGCGATGTCCTGCAAGCCCGGAGCCGCCATCGCTGACCTGCGCGGCCGCGAAGTTGTCGTCGTTGTCGAAGGTCACCGCTACGCCGCGCTCGGACAGCCCGCGCAGGTCGCCCCTGCGCCCGACACGCCGGTAGCAGTGGACCAAATCGCAACTGGACAACTCCCGCAACGGCACGTCATCGCCGAAGCGGGCCGGCCACAGCACATCGTGGCCACGCCGCTGCAGCGCGCGCATGGGCACGATGGCGCGGTAGTACGCGTTGTTCGTCGGCTCACAGATGAAGCTCAGCCTCACCGCATCTCCAATCGCATCACCTCGAAGGCGCGGCCGGCAACCATGAGCACCCACCCGATCGCGCGCTTTGTCAGACGCTCATCCCGTCAGCGCGCAAGACGTCAGGCCGGCGGCCGTCGCTGCGGCGATCAGCTCTCGATGCATCGCTGCTTTCGACTTCGCGAGCGCGCGAATGGCCGCGGCGTCTTTGGCTTTCGCGACGCGAGCGAGATCGGCGAGTTCCAGCGCGAGCGTCCTTCGATACGCGATGATCTTCTGCAGGCCGCCAGCAATCGTCGCCGGCGGCGTGAGCTGGCTCAGTTCAGCTACCACCTTTTGCTCGCGGACCGCGCGGGCGGGAGCGAACCGCACGATTTCGGGGATGCTCGAGTTCGCCGGCTTGTCGGCCGCGAATTCTGCGCTCATACGCTGGCATATCGCGTCGGCCTCCGCGACCAGCTGCACCCTGGAGGCAGCGTGCCCGTGCGAGTCGGTCGAGCTGGTGTTGGACGAGCCGCCGCATCCAGTTACGACGAGTGTGACTGCGATGAGCGCAAGTGGCCGGAGCGATTTCATGAGGCGCACTATCTCCCGAGTCCGGGCGTCGAGTCAAGGCAAAGCGTGCCATTGTCTCTCACTTAAGTCGGCGAGCGCGTGCCGCGCACGCCCGACATCGTGGCAGCGGGCACAGTGCCAATCGAGCTGGAGACATTTGCGGAGATCGCTTGGCATGCAACTGGACGCGAAGTAAGTTTGCCTGCAGTCTGAACCCACAAGTCGCAGGCAAGCCACGAGGAGAGCGCATGCAACACGCAGCTAAGGTCGTCAAGGGCTCGTTGCTCGTGGGGGCGCTCGCGCTTGCGGGCTGCAGCAATACCGGCGTGTCGAACACACCCACGACCAAATCTGTCGCGAGCATCTCCGTTGCCAGCCCCGCGATAGACGGGGTCTCGATCCCGGCGCGCTACACCTGTGACGGCGGCGACGTCTCTCCCCCCTTGGAATGGGGAAAGGTGCCGATCGGGACCAAGAGCCTCCTCCTGTTCGCCGTCGGCTTGACGCCGGAGCCCTCCACGCACACATTCGAGCTATCGGTCGGGTGGGCCGTCGCCGGCCTGAATCCCAAGTTGCACAAAATCGCCGCCGGCCGCCTGCCGGCCGGCACCTTTCTCGGCGTGAACAGCCTCGGCAAGCAGGACTACTCCCTCTGCCCGCCAAAGGGGCCTCAGGTCGAGTACCAGTTCGAACTGTACGGGCTGCCGGCCACCGAGAAGGTGGCGCCGAACTTTGGCGGGCTGGCAGTAGTCCGGGAACTACAAGCCGCCAACTCGCCCATCAACGCACGTGGTTTCCTGAGCACCGCCTACAAACGCCGATAGGTACTTCTCTTGGCGTGCGCCGCCCGCGCTCAGCCATAGAACCGCGCGACGACCTGCAGCTGACTGAAGACGTCGTGGGCCAGGAACAGCATGATGATCGCCGCGCCGACGATCGGAGCCCAGCGCCGACCCGCGCCCCTGGCGGCCAAAGCAAGCACGACGCCAAGGAGCGGAAGCAGCGGAAGCAGGTATCGAACCTGCCCGTATTCCGCGTCGACGCTCGGAAAGCCACGATAGGAGTCGGCCCCGATGAGCACCATCAGACCGGCGCACATCGCCCCGTAGACCACGAGCTCGCCGGCACGCGCACGCAGCGCCGGGGCGCTGGCGATCACTTCGCGTAGGCAAAGGCCCGCGATCGCGCCCGCGGGAATCAACGCGAGGTCATAGACCCAACCTGGAAAGGTCGTGTCGAGCCAGCCATATAGCCCGACGTACCAGTCAAACCAGATCTGCCGAGCGGTCAGGACGCCGGCGAAGTCGTCGTGCGTCCCCGGCAACGCCGGCAGGTACAGCTGCCAGATATAGCTCGCCTCGCTCCAGAGGGACCCGCTGGTGGTGCGGATCCCTCGTGAGACGATGCCCAGGGCCGGCGAGCCCGCCGCGACGTGGACCGCTACATAGGCCAGCACCGGGCTGACCGCCGTGGCGAGCGCAATCCCAAGAGGCACAAGCGCGCGCCGTCCTTGCGCGCGCATCTCGCGCAGGCCCAGCACAAGCAACCCCAGCAGCACGCCAGGCGCGATTCCGATGAAGTTGAGCTTGGTCATCAGGCCCACCGCGGTC
The DNA here is from genome assembly GCA_035602785.1 of Solirubrobacteraceae bacterium. Lineage (GTDB taxonomy): Bacteria > Actinomycetota > Thermoleophilia > Solirubrobacterales > Solirubrobacteraceae > Palsa-744. The sequence continues at coordinate 4,706 of DATNLQ010000105.1, read as the reverse complement.
AGAGCGCCCAGCGTGGCCGCCCGACCTCGTGTCAGGCCGTGTCGAAAGGCCCGCGCCAGGCAGTAGAACAGCGCGGCCGTGACCGCGTAGAGCATCGCGTCCGGGTTCACCGCTCCGGACATGAAGCCCAGCAACGGCACCAACGCGACCGCTAGCCCACCGACGGTCCAGGCCTCAGGGACGCGTGGAAGCGCCTCGCGCACGAACAGGAAGGTGAACAGCGCCGTCAGCCCACCCATGACCGCCGACAGAAGCCTCATCGCCTCGAGGCGATCCAGCAGCGTGCCGCTCGACGCCAGGCTGTAGGGGATAGCCTCGAGCGCGTAGTAGAGCGGCGGCTGGGAGGTGGCCACACCGGCGTACGCGCTGCCCCGTTCGGGCGAGTGCTCGGCTTCCAGCAGGTCGCGTTGCAGCTTCTGCTCCTGCGCTCGCGTTAAGATCGTCTGGTTCTCGGGCCGCTCGGCGACCAGCGTGTGATGGAGGTCTTCCAGCGCGATCGCCTCTTCGAATGGGAGGGACCCCATATTCGTCGTCGGCACATGCCCGGTTTCGGCCAGCTGCTTGACATAGGCCACGTGGTCAGGTTCGTCGGGAACCTGAAACGGCGGTGTGATGATCGACCAGCAGACCGCGTTTGCGCACGCCACGAGTGCGCAAACCCAGCCGAGTGCCGGTACCCGCCCCAGCGCCCTCAGCGGCGATCTCCTGCGCCTGTCGCCGATCGGCCGCCGCGTCGACGCGGCCGACACGATCTCGGTGGAACTCATCTCAGTCCTCTGAGAATCACGCGCGAACAGGCGACGACCACGCCGCCCATGAGGGCTATGACGAGCAACACGGTCCAGGTGCCGCTCGGCGCATGCCCGAGGCCCATGCGGCGTGCGACTTGCGGCCCAAGCGACCACCAAGTCGATCGACCGGGCTTCAGGTCTTCGACTCGAACGCGACCGGGAAGCGGCCCGCTGGCGACCTGTGCGGCGAGTTCCGCGGTTTCTTCTCCTGACAGATCGACCGATTCATCGCCGTTGAGGAATAGCGCGAAGCAGAGGACCAGTCCGGACCGCTCAATCGCGAGAGGATTGACCGGCACCGTGACGGCGTCGCCCGTCCACCCCGACCCGCGTTCCCCACGGGCGATGACGCGCCCGTCCGAGGAGATGGCGACGGTCACCCTGGGGCCGAGGAAGGCGTACATCCGCAAGCGAATCGCGGAGGTGCCCTGCGGCAGTACTTCGTTTGCCTGACACGCTTCTGTCCTGTCCGTGACGGCCGTGAAGGTCGTGTGTGCGTCCATATTGACCCGGGCGACAGTCGAGGGAGCCTGCGACAGTGTTGTTCCTATGGCGGCGACGCCGATGACGAGCCCGGTGCCAAGGGTGATCTTGAGACGCACATCAGTAATCGCAGGCGCACTATGCCCGGCATATTGCGCGTCGGTCAAGAGCAGCCCCGCGCGTGACCGAATCGTCGAGTCTGTATGAACTCATCAGGCGGCATTCTCGCGCAGCTGTTTCTGACTAACTACCGAGTGGCGCAGAGGGTCTTTGAGCTATACGAAGGTCACGAATTGGTTGCGTAATCGGAGACAAAGCTTGTACGTCACAGCGGCCCCGAATATGTTGAGGCGACATCGGGCCAAGAAGAGGGAAGTCCGCTTGGTCCCAGGCGAAAAGAAAGTGAGTTCCACCATGCAGAAGCGAGTCGAGGCCACACGGCCTCGCAGGTTCCAGCTGCTCGTCGCCGCCGCGATCGCAGCAGCACTCACAGCGCTGTCGGCCGGGACGGCTCTTGCCGCTACGCCGACCGGCGGGTTTGCCGTGTTCAAGTACTGTCCCGTCAGCAATCCCACAGTGGTCGACTGCACTGTGGCCACAACCGAAAGCGGCGAATTCATAGTCGGCAACAAGACCGTGCCGATTAAGCACACGATCACGTTGCAAGGCGGCCTCGCGGTGAATCCGGAAACCGGCGTCGCCACGTTCGTGGCGGCCACCAACGGCGAAACCCTGTCGAAAACACCGCAGACGGTCCCAGGCGGTCTGATCGGAATCGAAGGGCTCGGAGGCGAAGTCACCGCGACATCAGAACTTGCGGGGTCGGCCGGCTCGATCGTCCTCAACGCCGAAAACCTCTTGGAGGGATCAGGCACCGCGCTTTCGCTCCCGGTCAAGCTGAAGCTGGGCAACCCGTTCCTGGGGAACAACTGCTACGGCGGCTCCAACGCACACCCGATCACCCTCAACCTCACGACGGGCACCACGAGCCCGCCGAAACCATTCAAATCGATCACGGGTAGCCCCGGAACCACCACGGTCGAAGAAGAAGGCGAGATCGTTGTCGCTAGCGACACCTCGCTCGTCAACAACACGTTCAAGGCGCCGGGCGTCGAAGGGTGCGGGCTCGTACCCCTCCTCGTGGACCCGCTCGTCGACCTGGGCTTCGGTGTCCCAGCTGGTGAAGGGCACAACACGGCCATTCTCGACGGAACGCTGAAGCTGACCTCCGCTGAAGCGGTGAAGGCTCACACGCCCTAGCTTTAAGTTCGTCAGACCTACCGAGAGATAAGACAACAGGGACCTGGCCTTGCCAGGTCCCTGTTGCGTCTTTGCCCCACGCTTACGAGGCAGCCCCGGGGTTCACGTCCAAACAGCCACTCTGCGGGCGCAAGCGAACGTGGCGTCGCCCGCTCAAGCGATTGAGACGCTCGCCGGATGCTTGTCGATCGGCTCCCACGGATAACGCAGGCACCGCAGGGCCACCGCGATCGCCCCGCGCAACTCGACGCGCCTGATCTCATCGGGCTCCACACCCCTTATCTTCGGGTCTAGCCCACTCAGGCCGGCTCCGGCGAAGGCAATTCGCAGCGGGGTGATGAACGTGTCGCCTGTCGCCGCCAGCAATCCCCCGATGAGTATCCGGCTAGGGTCGGCGAGTCTCGCCACGTCCGCGAGGCTCACGCCGATGATCGCCGCCGCACGCCTGAGAGCGGCTCGTGCCGCCTCCCGCTCAGCCTGCTGGTTGTTCAGCAGAGCGACCAGGTCCGCAACCGTCTCGGGCGAGTCTGGTTCGCTGCCCTGCCGTTGAAGCAAGCCGACCAGCGCCTGTCCCGAGGCGACGTTCTCCACGCATAGACGCCGGCCACATCGCGGACAGCCCCGCTCGGGGGCTTCCCGGTCCGGGTCGAACTCGTAGAGAAGACGGCCGTTCTGGCTTTCCTGCTGGGGTAGCCACATGTGGCCCACCTGACCCGCGAGACCCCTCGCGCCCGTCACTGGGACTCCGTGGCAGATCATGCCCGCGTCCAGACCGTGACTGGCCTTCAAGTAGAGCAGGCTGTCTCGTCTCGCCCGACTGGCCTCAGGCGAGCCAGCAGGGTACTTCTGCAGATGCTCGCGCCAGAGTGCGCGGGCGCCGAGGTCCGCATCGCGGGCGAACCAGACCTGCAGCCGCGGGTGTATGCTTCCGCCGCTTCGCCTGGCTCGCTCGGCGAGCAGTCCCTTTAGGCTCGCGCCCAGCGGCAAGCCCGTCAGGTCCGGAGCGAACATGCCGACGACCGTTCCGTCGGGACCAACGGGATAGGGAAGTCCGATCGTGATCGCGCCGATCTCGTGCAGCGAGTAGGGGACGTGGCCATTGACCTCGCTTTCGTTGGCCTTGGCGACAGCTTCTTCGATCAGCGTCGCGATCCTGATCAGCACGGTCGAGGTGAACTGCTCGGGCTCGTCGTGACTGTTCGGTTCGGCCGGCTCGTTGCCGATCAGGTTGCCGTGGGGGTCGGCGAGACTCGCTCGGCGGTGTGCCCGGCCGACGTCCACGCCGAGCACGAGGCCCGCACTGCGTGCGAGGCGAATCCCCGCACCGGCTGCATCTTCGTGGTCCTCGATGAGCTCGAGATGGCGCAGCTCGCGCAGCGCACGGTCGACCGTCGGCAGCGACATGTGCGACACATCCGCGATCTCGCGCCGGCTCAGGCCGGCGGGGCTGTCTGCGAGCGCGCGAGCGACAACGGTCGCTCGATCGTCGCTGCTCCCATTGCCGGTGGGGCTGCTCATGTGAACCTATCGGCCTCGCACAGCTAGTGGCTGAGTACTTGGGCCGCCGGACGGCGCTTGCGCGGCCGGCCATCCGCCTGCTTCGTGACATCCTCGAGTTTGCCTGGCCGAACAATCAATCCGATCGGTCATAGCGTGCGCTTGACAGGCATTGTGATCACTTGCTACAGTCACCATTAGCGGCCACTCAATCAAGGTTGATGGCTCCGTCGCAAAAATATACGCACTCCAGGTCATCCAACGTTATCAGGTTTAATGACATGTCGGGACATCCGTTGCCCGCCGCGTCCATAAAGACCAGCGGGCTTCACAGACTGTAAGGCCATCCATCAGCAGGCTCAAGCTCGCGGCCGCTCTCGCCGCAGGCTTTTTGGCAGCCTGTCCGATCGTCGCCCAAGCACGACCCCGAGCGACCGGTGGGCCAGGGTCAGAAGTGCCTCTCCTGGGCACGTTTACGAGCAGCGCAAGCTCGCTCGCGTGGCTCGGCGAGCGCGCTCCCGCGACCGGCGAATCTGCCGCGGAGCTGGAGACGTCGGCGTGGATCTGGGTCGCTCCGGTGCCCGTGATACCCAACCAGCCGCTCGCGCCAGAACCCGTCGATCGATGTCCCGCGCCGACGAATGCCGTCGCCACGATGGGGTGCGGCCAGGGCTC
>DATNLQ010000101.1:0-2500 GCA_035602785.1 Solirubrobacteraceae bacterium | reverse complement strand
TCACAGCTGCTCGCCTATCGTGCTGTGGATGGCTGGCGCGAGCTGACGGCCGAAGAGGTCAACGCCTATCTGAAGCGCAAGTCAGGTGGCCCATTCACCGCTAAGGACTTCCGCACTTGGAACGCGACTGTGCTCGCCGCGACCGCGCTCGCGGGCGCCGACGACGCACGCGGGCGTGCGACGCGTGAGCGAGAGGTCCCCCACACGAGGCTCCCGCTTTCAGAGGTAGGCCACACCCAATGCCGGCGAAACGGGGAGATCGCGGTATCGCGGCGGGCTGTTTCGACCGCTGCGTTACGCCGCGCGTAGTAGCGGCGGAAGACGCTGTGCAGCAGGCCGACGCACACGAGCCCGATACCGAAGACCAGTCCGCGGTGACTGTGAGCAGTGGCAAGCAAGGTCATGCCCTGCTTCCTACCCCCAGTCATCGGTGCCGAACCCCGGCGGACTGCCGAGCGACCTTCTCCACCATGTCCTTCGCAGACCCCTTGGCCTCATCGGCGCGACCTTCGTTCCGCAGGCGTCCCCGCGAACCCATCCATCGACAGTTTCCCAGAGAGGGTCCAGGAAGCACGCCGTCGGCTGGCAACTTGGCCGCATCGCCAGATCTAGGGGTCTCGGAGGTGTATCGTCAAGCGACGTGAAGAAAGTCCTCGAACTGATCCTCTGCATCCTGCACCCGATCGCCGTTGTCCTGATCTGGGTCAGGCTGATCGGGCGCAGCGATCTACGCCTGGTCGGGCGTCTAGCGTGGGCCATTGCGGCGATCGTGCCGTTCGTTCCGTTCCTGTACGTCCTGAGCGGCAACAACATCCTCTAGTCGTGGCGCATAGATCGGACGAAAGATCGCGACCGACATCAAGACCTGCCCACGACCCGTAAGGCTGCTTTGCCATCAACGCCTCCGCTCGAAGGAGCCTTGATGGGTATCGCCGGCCAGCCCGTGCAAGTTCGCAATCCCGACGGGGCGGGCGTGGACACCAGCGAGGGACCGTTCCTGCGCTCGGACTTTCCAATCGCATGGTTCGCGCTCATCGAAGCCTCCACGCTGATCGGCCAAGTGACCGAGCAGTGCATCCTCTACTCCGCTCTGAACGCCTATGTGCGCCGCTACTCGATTACCGTCCCGCGCGACGCGGTCGGGATGGAGGCACACGGCGCCCCTGTCGGACGCCTCGCCCACAACCAAGCTCGCGATGAGCGCGGGTGATGTCCATGATCGGGGCGAGCATCCCCAGGTCGGCGAGGTAGGCTGAAGACGCAGCTTCCCCGTTGCCCACGCAGCGCCCCGCATCAGACCCACTGTCTCCGCCACGTCCGCTCGCAGCCACGTCGTGTTCGCGAGCGACACGGCTCGGCGCCCGCGCGAGCGTGACGATCTCCCGCGCCCCGGGGTCCCATTGCGGGCTTGCGAGCACGCTTGTGCCGGCGTTGCCGCGCCCCGGTCACGACCACCCGCATGTCGTGCCCTTTACCCGCGGTCCTGGGTCTCGCCCCAACGGCGACCTGCGGCCCTCAATACGACGTCAACTCAGACGCTCCGCTCGAGGCGCCGATCAGCGCTCGCAGCAGCCCGTCCATCCCCGCGATCTCATACGCGGCGCGCCCCGCCCCGCCCCGCCGCCGTCGGCGACCAGCGTCGCCAGCCTGACTTAGCTCGACGCGACGCCACTCCCCCGGGCTTTCGTCGGCCGAGTCGCCGCTTTCCTCGGTTTGCCCGCAGCCCGCTTGACGGGACGCACCGAAGGCCGTTTCGCGGACTGCGCCGAAGCACGTTTGGCGGGCCGCCCGCTCCTGCGCTGCGCCGCCGGGATCTCCGCTTTCGCCACCGCCTTGGTGAGCCGCACGATCTCCTTCTCCAGGAACGAGCGCATACGCTTCTCCTCCCGGCCAATCGCCCGCGCGAGACGCTGCGTGTCCCTGTCGCCGACCAGCCCCGCCAGCGTCTCGATCGCCGCGTAGGTCGCGATCTCCTCGGCCTCGCTCGCATACTCGCTCTTGGCGTTCTTCAGCTGCTTCTCCTCCTCGCCGGTTCCGCGCAGCGCGTGCAGGGGACCCTGGGCGAGCGCCACGGCTTTCTGTGCGCCGGCGACGACCGCCTGAGCGGCCTCTGCGATCGGCTCGGGCCCCGGCGCGGAGACCGTCTCGGCGGTGCCGCCGAGCCGTTTGATGCTCTGCTTGACCTCGCGCGCGTGGCGCTTGGTTTCAGCCAGGTGCTCCTTCAGGCGCTTCTTGTAAGGCGCGCTCGTGGTCATCGCGATGTGCGCCTGCAGCGCCGTCTCCAGCCGCTTCTCGAGACCATAGGCCTCGTTCAAGTACTGCACCAGCTTCGCGCTGGCCGCCTGCCGATCAGCCATCTCGCTCTCCTCCTTAGAGGCGCCCGCGGCGCCCACGGTAGGGACCCAGGAACAGCACCAACACCACGATCAACAACAACAGCACCAGCGGATTGATGAACGCCCCGCCAGCGACGCTGAGAATGATCAAGACGATGATGAGC
>DATNLQ010000093.1:0-3077 GCA_035602785.1 Solirubrobacteraceae bacterium | reverse complement strand
CACACCACACCCCCGCCGAAAGCGAGAACACAATGCTCACCAATGCCCTCATCATCAACGGACTCGTCCTCTTCGCCGTGCTCGAGTCAGACCTCGGTCCCGCCCGCAAGCTCAGCCGCTGGCGGCTGCTGCGACCCCTGCTGCTGTCGGCCTCGATCGTGTCCATGTTCCTGCAGGCCATCGCCACCCACGGCACCGGCCTTGCGCTGGAGATCGGCGGCGGTGTCGCCGGCGTCCTGCTTGGCGCCGCCGCGGCCGGCCTGATCAGCATCCGCCACCAGCCCACGACCGGCCGGCTCGTGACCCGCGCCGGCGCCGCCTACGCGGCGCTGTGGACCGCCGTGATCGCCGCACGCAGCTGCTTCTCGATCGGCGCGGTCCACTGGTTCAACCACCCGCTCTCGACGTGGATGGCCAGCCACCAGGTCACCAGCGCTGCGATCACCGACACCCTGATCATCATGGCCGTCGCGATGACGCTCGCCCGCACCCTCAGCCTCGCCGTCCGCGTCAACCAGATCCGTCGCCACGTCGCGATCGTCCCGGTCGCTGCCTGAACCACCCGGACACCACCGACCACGGCCGCGCCCGGTCACCGCCTGCATTGCGGCGGATCGGCGGGCGTGCCGGTAGTCGTGCCGTACGCTGGTGGGCATCCGCTCACTTGCTCACGCTTGTCGAACGAAATGCACGCGCTGAAGACCGCCATCGCCGTCATCTGGATCGTCTTCTGGGCCTACTGGCTCGTGTCTGCGTTTGGCGCGAAGGAGGGCAGGGGTGGCAGGCGGCGGATCCCGGCGAACGGTCTGAGCGTCCTGGCGGTCATCCTTCTCCTGCGCGTCTTTCGCGGTGGGGGCCTGGCCGTCCACAGCCAGGTCCTCGCAGCGATCGGGGCCGTCGTGTTCGCTTGCGGGATCGCGCTGGCGATCTGGGCTCGCGTCCAGTTGGGGCGCAACTGGGGAATGCCGATGACCGAGAAGACCGAGCCGGAGCTCGTCACCTCCGGCCCCTACCGGTTTGTCCGCCACCCGATCTACTCGGGACTGCTGGCGGGGGTGCTCGGTACAGCGCTCGCGACCAACCTGATCGGCCTGATCGTCGTCGCGGTCCTCGGTGGGTACTTCTACTACAGCGCATCGGTGGAGGAGAGGAACCTCACCGCCACGTTCCCCACGGCGTATCCGGCGTACCGAAGCGCCACGAAGATGCTCGTTCCATTCGTTCTCTAGCGGTTTTCGAGTGAGTGGCCGCCGTCGATTTGGTCTAGACAGTCATCCACGCTCAGGCAGTCGCAGCGAAGTCCCTGTTCGAGGATCTTCTTCACAGCGGTTGCCTGGGCGACGGTGCGATCGATCTCGGGCAGCTTGCGCTCGGCCAGCTCGCGCCAGATTCCCGGTGGCGGTGTTCTCTCGGATAGGCCCGCGAGCACGATGCGTATCTCGGCGAGCGTGAATCCCCCGCGCTTCATCAGCAAGATCAGCGATATCTGCTGCAGCGCATGCGGCTCGTAGCGACGCTTGCCGCCAACCCTCTCTGATGCTGCGAGCAACCCGGCCGCTTCCCAATAGCGGAGAGTCGACGCGGGCACACCCATGCGGCGAGCGGTCTCGCCGATCGTCAACTCGCAGCCGTCCGATGTCATGGCCTTGACTTAAAGCCTACTTGAGGTTGTACACCTTGTCGATGCGAGCAACGAAAGGAAGACAAATGCCCGAAGGACTGCTCAGCGGCGGTTGCTGCTCTGAGGACCCGATGTCGATGGCGTCGCGCGCCTCGATGGGTCGAGCCGCTCGACGGTCGCGCGCGCTTGCCGGCATGGGGTTTCTTGCGATCGCAGGTGCGCTCGCGACGCGCCGGCTACCTGGGAGGATCGCGCTGTGGCCCACCTCGCTCGTCCCCACGTGGTTTGGGATCTCCCATCTCGTCGCGGGCGTGACCGGCTATCACGGCTGCCCTGAGATTGGTGCGATCCCCAGCGTGATGCTTGGGCGGCAGGTGAAGAGCAACTGTGAGCTCTGGCAAAACATCGACTCGTGGGTGGATCGCGCAGCTGCGCCCTGCTGCTGAGTCTAGATTGCGCTGCCGGCCCTATAGCGATGAGAGGCCAGTGCCTCGCGCATCGTTGTACCGCCCAGCGGGCCAAGGCTGTACCGGCTACCTGGTACAGTCACCGAGATGTCGACCGTGCTCAACCCGTTCGTCTGGGACCGCCCGCTGGACGACCCGTCGAAGATCGTCGGCATGGAGGCGTTCGCCAACCAGGTCGCGCTGACGCTGAAGGGTCAGACCAACGTCGCGCTGTTCGGCCCGCGCGACACGGGCAAGACCACATTCACCAACCAGCTGGCGCTCGAACTCGCAAAAAGCCATGGCGACGATGCGCCGCCGTTCGACGTGGTCAAGGTCAACCTCCAGCGGGTTGTCAGCATCCCGGGGTTCATCGGGTGCGTGCATGACGCCATGATCGGTCACCCGGTCAAGCATCTGCGACGTGCGGCCCAGCGGCAGATCGGTGCGCTGGAGAAGGAAATCGGTTTCGACATCAAGGTGATCAAGGGCTCGGTCAAGAGCACCGCTGTCAACCCGGCGCAGGATGGCGAGACGCTGCACGCGCAGCTAATCGCCTTGCGCTCCCTGTCCGATCGCCTCGTGGTGGTGTTCGACGAGTTCCAGCGGCTGCGCCACTGTCCTGGAGATCCCTTGGCGATCATCCGCTCGGCGCTCATGAGCTCGGGGTCCAATCACGTGTCGCTGCTGTTCACCGGATCGATCCGCAACGCGCTGAAGATGATGCTCGAGGACTCCCATCAGCCGATCTTCGGCGAGGCCGCGCAGATGCAACTGCCGGCCATCAGCCGCATCGACTTCCTCGAGTACCTGGACTTCCAGTTCGAGGCGACGGGCAGGCCGGCGGACGACGACGCGCTCAACTATCTGCTCAGCGCCACCCGTGTACACCCCCGCAGCACGCAGCAGCTGGCTTGGGAGTGCTGGGCTGGCACGCCGGCTGGCAAGCGCGTGACGCTCGAGACGGTGATAGACGCCCACGACCGGCTCGTGCAGACGATCGAGCGATC
>DATNLQ010000081.1:0-3027 GCA_035602785.1 Solirubrobacteraceae bacterium | reverse complement strand
GAGCCGAATCTCTACGTGTGGCGCGGTACAGCCGAAGGCGCTGGGACGACCAGTTTCATCGCAACCCTGCAGGCGGGAGAAGGACAGAGCGGCGATGCGATGGACTGGAGTGAGGACCCGAGAGACTCGCAGGCATATGTGACCCCTGATGGAGAGCATCTGGCGTTCATGTCGGTCAAGCCGCTGACCGGCTACGACAACGAAGACCAAGCGGCGGGCGAAGGCGGCCACGAAACCTTCGACCACGAGGTCTTCGAGTACAGCGCGCAAACGGGACAGCTGGTCTGTGCGTCGTGTGATCCCAGCGGCGCGCGGCCGGTGGGAAGCGCGTTCATCGGCGCAAAGCTGACCGAACGCGTTAGCACGCCCTTCCATCAGCCGCGCTCGCTGAGCGACGACGGCAGCCACCTGTTCTTCTCGTCGCCCGACCCGCTCGTACCCGGAGTGGCCGGTGGGAGCGTGAAGGTCTTCGAGTACGAGGACGGCTCGCCCCAGGTCATCTCTGGCATGGGCAGCAATGGCAACGATGTCTTCCTGGACGCGAGCGCGAGCGGCGACGATGTCTTCTTCGCCACCCGCGAACAGCTCGTCCCGGACGACGGCGATGAACTGGTCGACGTGTACGACGCGCGAGTGGACGGTGGCCTGCCGGCGTCGCCCGTCTCGACGCCACCTTGCGAGGATGGGGCATGTCAGGGGGAATCTGGTCCCGCGCCCCTGTTCTCAGCTCCGATATCGGTCACCTTTGCCGGGGTGGGGAACGTCACACCTCCTCCAAGCCCAAAGCCCAAGCCCACCGGCAGGCAGTTGCTCGCGCGGGCGCTGGCCAGATGCCGCAGGCTCAGAAGTCGCAAAGGACGCGCAACCTGCATGACGTCCGCCAGGCGGCGATATACGCAGAGGCCCACGAGGAGAGGTCGCGCACGCTCTCGCCAACGCAGTGGCGCGGCAAGGTGAAGCGAATGACCCTTCCCGGGACGGGGAGCGTCCGCTCCGCCTTCGTGGCAGTCACGAGGCTCACATGTCTTGTCCCGCTGGTGCTTTCGCTCGGTTTCACGACCGCGGCGCGTGCGACATCGGCACCGGCGGTGCCCCATTGGAGCATCCTCTCGCAGTCGGAGCCCTCGCACTTCAAAGCGGGCGACGTGACTGACGCGTACAGGTTGATCGTCCGCAACGACGGCGCTGTCCATAGTGTTGAAAAAGAAAAGGTGACCGTCACCGACGTGCTGCCCTCTGGGGTGAGTGCCAAGGAAGTGGAAGCCCGTGCCGAAGGGGCGAACGGGACCGGGTCGCCGCGATATCAGCTGGCCTGTGTGACTGAAACGGTGACATGCACGTACGAAGAAAGCGCCTTGCAGGGTAAGGGCCCGCTGCCGCCGGGGACGACGATCGTGATGACGATAACGGTCTCGATTGCCGTTGACGTGCAAGCTCCGACGCTCGAGAACCTGGCAAGTGTGTCCGGAGGCGGCGCTCCCGGCGCGTCGGTCGAAGAATTCACAGCTGTCACTTCGCAGCCGGCTTCGTTCGGCCTCTCCTACCTGACCACCGAAGCAACCCAGGAAAGCGGCGAAGGCGACACGCAGGCCGGCTCGCATCCGTTCGAGCTCACGGCGAGTCTCGTTTTCACGATCAGCTCCCGTGAAGTCGCCTCCGAACAGAACGGCGAGAGCGAATCTCCGCTATCGAGTACCTCCGTCAAGGACCTCGAAGTCGAGCTCCCGCCGGGTCTCGTCGGGGACCCAAGTGCGGTTCCGCGTTGCGGCCAGCAGGAATTCCAGGCCCAGGAACGGCTGGACTGCCCGGTGGATACGCAGGTCGGCACGCTGACGGCATACTTCTACGGCACGTTTCATTCGGCCGTCTCCCCCGTCTACGACATCGTCCCGCCGCCGGGGCAGCCGGTCGAGCTCGGCTTCACGATCGCCGGGATCGGACACGTCCCGATGTTCTTCCAGGTGCGCGACGACGCTGCGGGCAACCGCGACGAATACCGACTGGTGGCGCGGCTGAACGACCTCCCCGAGGCGGGGCCGTTGCAGGGCGCCATCCTGACGCTGTGGGGAGTGCCGGAGGATGGGACCCATGACCTCGAACGAGAAGGAACCACCGGCCAGGGAAGGCAGCAGCCACAAGAATTCTGCAAGCCGAAAGTCGAATTCAAATCGGGCAAAGAAGAACAGATCCTCTGCCCCAGCGGCGTGGCTGCCAGGCCATTCCTGACCTTGCCAAGCAGCTGCTCGGGCGAACCGCTCGGCGTAGGCTTGTTCACCGACTCCTGGCAGGGCCAGTCCGAAGACTTCCCGTCGGCGGGCCAGACGCCGCCGACGCTCGGACCGCTGACCGGCTGCGAACACCTGTCCTTCGGCCCGTTACTGACCGTCGCACCGGAAACCCCGCAGGCGGGCGCGCCGAGCGGCTACACGGTGGCGCTGCACATCCCCCAGAACGAAGACCCGACGGGCCTGGCCACACCGGATCTGAAGAACGCGGTGGTGATACTTCCGCCGGGCACGGTGGTGTCGCCGTCGGCGGGCAACGGCCTGCGGGGCTGCAGCGAAGAACAGTTCGAAGCGCACCGGCTCGCAACGGCGTCGTGCCCGGCGGCGTCGACGATCGGCACGGTGCAGATCGTCACCCCGCTGCTGGCTGGGCCATTGGAAGGCCAGGTGTTCCTGGGCAGGCCGGCGTGCGAACCGTGCTCGGGATCAGACGCGCAGGAAGGCAGGCTGGTCCGCCTATTCGTTCAGGCGCAGGGCTCGGGTGTGACGGTCAAGTTGGTTGGCACGGTGGCGATCGACCAGACATCCGGCCAGCTGACGGCGACGTTCGCGCAAGACCCGCAGCTACCGCTGGAAGACCTGAAGCTGACGCTCGACGGCGGACCGGGCGCGCCGCTGGCCAACGCGTCAACGTGCGGCGTGGCGCTGGCAGCGTCGTCGCAGTTGACGCCCTACAGCAGCGAAACGCCGGTGCGGCAGCCGAGCGAACCCTTCGAGCTGACCGGCTGCACGCCGCCGCAGT
>DATNLQ010000056.1:0-4031 GCA_035602785.1 Solirubrobacteraceae bacterium | reverse complement strand
TCGCCGGAGATGACCTCGGCGCCCACGCGCACGATGCCGCGGTCGTCGAGGTTGCGCAGCGACTCCTCCGAGCGGTTGGGGATGTCGCGGGTGATCTCCTCCTCGCCCAGCTTGGTCGTGCGGGCGTCGATCTCGTACTCCTCGATGTGGATCGAGGTCAGCTCGTCGTCCTGGACCAGGCGCTTGGACAGGATGATGGCGTCCTCGAAGTTGTAGCCCTCCCAGGACATGAACGCGACCATCAGGTTCTTGCCCAACGCCATCTCGCCCTTGTCGGTCGAGGAGCCGTCGGCGAGCACGTCGCCGGCCTTGACCTTCTGGCCGTTGCGCACGAGCGGCTTGTGGTGGATCAGCGTGCCCTGGTTGGAGCGCATGAACTTCTGCAGCTCATACTCATCCTTGCTGCCGTCGTTAGCCTGCACGACGATCTGGTCGGCGTCGATGTAGTCGACCGTGCCGGCGTTGCGGGCCAGCAGCACGTCGCCCGTGTCCAGCGCTGCGCGGCGCTCCATGCCGGTGCCCACCAGTGGGGCGTCGGCCTTAAGCAGCGGCACGGCCTGGCGCTGCATGTTGGAGCCCATCAGCGCGCGGTTGGCGTCGTCGTGCTCCAGGAACGGGATCATGGCGGTGGCCACCGACCAGATCTGCTCGGGCGAGACGTCGATCAGGTCCACGTCCTTGGGCCCCACGGTGACGTACTGCCCCGCCTGGGTACGGCAGAGGATCTCGGTGCCCTTGAGCTTGCCGGTGCTTGAGTCGACGGGCGTGTTGGCCTGGGCGATCAGCAGCTCCTCTTCCTGGGTGGCGTCCAGGCGCGTGACCTGCTCGGTGACCACGCCGTCCTTGACCACGCGGTAGGGGGTTGTAACGAAGCCGTACTCGGACACCTCGGCGAAGGACGACAGCGAGCCGATCAGCCCGATGTTGGGACCCTCGGGTGTCTCGATCGGGCACATGCGCCCGTAGTGGGTGGGGTGCACGTCGCGCACCTCGATCGGCGCGCGCTCGCGCGTGAGCCCACCGGCGCCGAGCGCGGACAGGCGGCGGCGGTGGGTCAGCCCGGCCAGCGAGTTGGTCTGGTCCATGAACTGCGACAGCTGGGAGGAGCCAAAGAACTCCTTCAGCGCGGCCACCACCGGCCGGATGTTGATGATCGTCTGTGGGGTGATCGTGTCGGCGTCCTCGGTGGTCAGGCGCTCGCGCACCACACGCTCCATGCGGTAGAGGCCGATGCGGAAGGCCTCCTGGATGAGCTCGCCGACGGTGCGCAGGCGGCGGTTGCCGAAGTGCTCGTACTCGTCGAGATGGTCGGCCACGGGCTCGCGCGGCATGCTCAGCGCCTCGGCGGCGTAATCCTTGATCTCGACCTCGCCGTCCTCGGGCAGCCCAAGGCGCTTGGGCAGCGACACGAGCTCGCGCACGAGCTGCAGGATGTCGTCGTGGGTGAGCGTGCGCGTGTCTATGTCCACGTCCAGGCCCAGGCGCGAGTTGAGCTTGTAGCGCCCCACGCGTGTGAGGTCGTAGCGCTTGGGGTCGAAGAACAGCTGGTTGAGCAGGGCCTTGGCGTTGTCTACGCTGGGCGGCTCGCCGGGACGCTGCTTCTTGAACAGCTCGATCAGCGCGCCCTCTTCGTTGCGGGTGGCCTCGGTGTCGGACTCGAGCGTATTGCGGATGTACAGCGAGTCCTCGAACAGACGCAGGATCTCCTCGTCGGTTGCGTAGCCCATCGCTCGCAGCAGCACCGTGACCGGCAGCTTGCGCTTGCGATCGATGCGCACGAACACCTTGCCCTTCTTGTCGATCTCCAACTCGAGCCAAGAGCCGCGCGCGGGCATCAGGTTGGCGATGAAGACCTGCTTCTCGCGGTCCTTGGGCTCCATCAGGTATGCGCCCGGGGAGCGCACGAGCTGGGTGACGACCACGCGCTCGGTGCCGTTGATGACGAACGTGCCGCGCTCGGTCATCCATGGGAAGTCGCCCATGAACACCGACTGCTCGCGGATCTCGCCGGTCTCGCGGTTGATGAACGCGACCGTCACGGTCAGCGGACGGGCATAGGTCAAATCCTTCTCGCGGCACTGGTCCAGGGAGGCGACGGGCTCGTCGAAGGTGAACTCGCCGAACTGCACGGCGAGGTTGCCCGTGTAGTCCTCGATGGGCGAGATGTCGTCGATCGTCTCGCGCAGGCCGCCCGTCGCCGGGTCGGTCAGCCACGCAAACGAGCGGCGCTGGATGTCAATCAGGTTGGGGACGTTAACTGTCTTCTGGAGACGCGCGAAGGTCCGGCGCGTCCGGAGAGCATCTGCAGCAGCCAAGAAATGACTCCTTCGGAGGGCGATACACGGGCAGAGGAGGGCGCCGAGGCGCGACCAGCAAAGATAGCACAGACTATCGATGCCCTGAAGGGCCGCCGGCGCTCACGGACCCCGCCCTCGACAACCGCGTATGTGGCGCGGCGCCGGACCTCGTGGACGGCTGCGACTATCGACCAGCCCGGCAGACTCTACCGGAAAATGGGCGAAATTGTTAAGCGCGCATAAGCGCTGTCGCCAGCCGTCCACTCGCGCGCTGCGGCACAGGGACGGGCGGTTGGGGCAGGCAGCCGCGATCAGGCGCCGGCGGAGCCGGGCCGCGCGAGCACGTGCGCCCAGTAGGGCGCCTCGCGGGTGGTCGTACCCACCTCTATAGGCGCGTGCCGATAGCCGGCTGCGTCGAGCAGGTCGGCCACCTGGGCGTTGGTGCCGTGCAGCTCGATGATGAGGGTGGGTCCGCTGTCTTTCAGCGTCTGGGTCATGCCGCGCAGCACCCCCACCTCGGATCCCTCGACGTCCATCTTGACCAGGCCGGGCGCCGGCTGACCCGTCTGCTCGAGCCACGAGTCCAGCCTGCTGACGGGTACCAGGCTCGTGCCTTTGACTTTCTGGTCGCGTGTGGCGCGCCGCTGCGTCTGGGCGTCGAAATCGTCTTTGTCCAGGCGCCCCTGCAGGTTGCCTTTGTCCAGGAAGGTCATCCACCCGTCTTGGTCGGTGAGCGCGGCCGGTATCACCGACACGTTGGCGAAGTGGTTGCTGGCGGCGTTGCGCTGGACCAGCGCCGCGTTGGCCAGAGACGGCTCGAAGGCGAGCACCCGCCCGCTCGGGCCGACTGTCCTGGCGGCGAGCAGGCTGTACCAGCCGATGTTGGCGCCGATGTCGAAGACGACCTCGCCGGAATGCAGGTTGGCCAGGAAGGCCTCCTCGACGTGACCCTCGATCGTAGACACCGCACGGGTCAGCGCGGACTCGTCGAAGCGCACCCGCAGCCCGCGGCCGTTGCCCCTGAGCACGGGCAGCGCCGTCTGGCGCACCGGCCACGTGAGCCGGTGCTGTGCTGTACGCAAGCGCATGCTGGCGGAGTCGGGCTACTTCAGCTCGACCGACGCTCCGGCCTCCTCGAGTTCCTGTTTGAGCTTGTCGGCCTCCTCGCGTTCGATGCCCTCCTTGACCGGCTTGGGCGCCTCGTCGACCAGCGCCTTGGCCTCTTTGAGACCGAGGCCCGTGGCGGCGCGCACGACCTTGATCACCTGGATCTTCTTGTCGCCGGCGCCGGTGAGGATCACGTCGACGGTGCTGCTGACTTCCTCCTCGGCGGCGCCCGCGTCGCCGCCGCCCGCGGGTGCGGCGACCGGGGCCGCGACGGCCGCGGCGGACACCCCGAACTCCTCCTCGAGCGCTTTGATCCGCTCGGCGAGCTCGAGCACCGAGATGCCCTTCAGCTCCTCAATCCAATCCTGCGTGCTGGTTGCCATCTTGTTCAATCCTCCTTGGTGGGATTCGTCTCGGCGTCCTGCGGCGCCGACCCGGTCGCGGGCTCGGCCTGCGCCGAGACGTCCGCCTGGTTGTCGTCTTCTTGTGCCGGCTGGTCGGACTCCGGCTCAGCTTGTGTGTCGGGGGGTGGCTCGACGGCCGTCTCCTCGGCCCTGGCCAGCTCTTCGGGAGTGTCGTCCTCGACCGCGGGCGCCTCAGCCTCATCGGCGGGCGCCTCCTCGGCCG
>DATNLQ010000040.1:0-2693 GCA_035602785.1 Solirubrobacteraceae bacterium | reverse complement strand
GCGCCAGCCATGCTCGTCGCTGACCGCCGCCACCTTCCGCGCTCCGGCGCCAACCGCCTGCTCGAGCACCGCGCTCGGGTCATCGACGATGAGCAGCGTCCGCCCGGTTGCGCCACCGAGAGACTCGGGGCTGAAACGCCTCATGTCCGGCGACGCCGCCGTCACCCAGAACACAGCGTCGCCCACTGCAAGCTGCACAACGATGTCGTCCCCGTCTCCGATGCGATGCAACACGGCCGCACCGAACGCCGCCTCATAAAACTCCACAGCCGCGCTCGCTCGATCGACCCAAAGCTCAGGCTGGATGCCAGTCACGCTGCGCATCCTACGCACGAGCGAGCGCGACGACGGCTATACCTCGTGGAGAATCACCGCGGTGTCGACGCGAACACCGTCCGCCTTCGCCGCCTCCCACGTCGGATCGGCTTCCCTCCCGCTCGTCCGGAACAGCTGTCTGTCGTCGCGCCTTGTGCGCACTCGCTCTCAGGCGAAATCAGGAGCGGGTGGAGCCGCGGCGGGGCTTGGGGCGACAGGTACATCGGCTAGGACGGAGCGCGAATGTGGCAGTATCGGCGCCATGAGCGATCCCCGCACCGCACCATACGGATCCGTCCGCCTGGCCGACGTGGACACCCTGGCCCAGGTCGACCCCGGGAACCCCGAAATCAACGACGGCGCGTTCCATCTCGTCCGTCGCCATTTCGACGTCCAGGCGTTCGGCGTCAACGCTGCGACCGGAAACGCTGGTGACGAGATGGTCGAGGAGCATCACGAGGCCGACGACGAGGAGAACAAGACGAATGGCCACCAGGAGCTCTTCGCCGTGATGACCGGACACGCGCTCTTCACGGTCGACGGCGAGGAGATCGACGCGCCGGCCGGGACGATCGTCTTCGTGCGCGATCCGGCGTTGCTCCGCGCCGTCGGGAAGTTCCTGCGGGCCCGGGTTCGCTAACCAGACAGCCCATAGACAACAGCTGGATCGCGTTATTGCTCGCGGGCTGGAATCGGCTCAGCGAGCGCAGCGCGCCCGGGAGGCGCGGGGAAGGGATCGGCGAAGTACTGGGTCTCGTGCGTTACAAGACCGTCGGTGATCTCCATGACACTGACCGAACATGTGGGCACGCCGTCGTAGGTGATCACGCACTCGCTCACCCAAAGGTCGCCGCGGCCCAGGATCCGGCGGATGGTGAAGTGGCGTTCGGCCGGATGCCCGCCGCGTTGCGCCTGGATCTTTGACCGACCTCTGAAGCGTTCGCCGGACTGCGGGTAGTCCAGGATCGCGTCCGCAGTGTAGATAGCGTGCTCAGCGTCGAGGTCCCCGCGCTCGGAGGCCTCCCAGTGCTGCTGGATCCGAGCTCGGATATCGGCTTCACGATCAATTGCGCTGCTCACACGTTAGCCCTTATGACCAGTATGGAATGTCGCTGGCTCGCTCGCACGACAGATCTTACTGGAGGTTCTCGTGCAGCTTGGGACCTCGGTCTCATCCTGACGCTGATCGGGCGACCGATACCGATGCAGAGTGGTACGCCAACCTTTATGAGGTGGGGTGGCCGGACTCCCCCCATCGTGCCATCCACAATCAACGGCCGAGACGTGGGAGGCCGCGGGACCGGCGAGATCGAGGCGCTATCGCGGCCGGCTCTCGCCATGGCGGCCTTCTGGATCATGGAGCGGCGCAGGGCATCGGCCATCGCGGGCGCCTACTATCCGTACCTCGTGGCACCAATCTCAGCTGGGATCGATTTCATCAGGCGAGAGCGCGCCGAGCGCGCTGGGGGGTGAGCGGCGCATGGCCAGGATCATCTTCTTGGGCGGCGGCGTGTGCGGGCTAGCGGGCGGGATGATGCTGGCGCGCGACGGGCACGAGGTGACGGTGCTCGAGCGCGATGCGGCGCCGGTGCCGGACTCGCTCGATGATGCATGGGGAAGGTGGGATCGCGGCGGCGTGACGCAGTTCCGGCTGGCGCACTTCCTGGCGCCGGCTGGTCGCGCCGTGCTTGAGCAGGACCTTCCCGAGGTCCTTCAGGGTCTCGTGGCGGCTGGCGCTGCGCGCCTGGATCTGCTCGCGTTGATGCCCCCCAACCTCGCCGAGGGCGGGCGGCGGGCGGGGGATGAGCGGTTCGTGACCTACACCGCCCGCCGCCCGATCTTCGAGCAGGTCGTGAGCAAGGCCGCAGCAGAGGAGCCGCGCCTGGAGGTCCGGCGGGGCACGGCCGCGAAGGAGCTGACGATGCATCTGGTCAACGGCACGCCGCACGTGGACGGGGTCCGGCTCGACTCGGGCGAGACGCTGCGCGGGGATCTCGTTGTTGACGCGATGGGCCGGCGCTCGCAGCTGCCACGCTGGCTAAGCGACGCGGGCATAGGACCCTTGCACGAGGAGTCCGAGGACTCCGGGTTCATCTACTACGGCCGCTACTTCCGCTCGTCCGACGGGACGACGCCGCAGCCCTTTGGCCCGCTACTCGCGCCACTCGGCAGCTTCTCGGTTCTGACCCTCCCCTCCGACAACGGCACGTGGGCAGTGACGCTCGTTACCTCGAGCGGGGATCGCGTGCTCAAGCGGATGCGCGACCCTGATCTGTGGACGGCCGTCGTGAAGGCCTGTCCGCTGCACGCTCACTGGCTCGAGGGCGAGCCGATCAGCGAGTTCGAGGCGATGGGCGGTGTGCTCGACCGCTACCGCC
>DATNLQ010000027.1:0-15817 GCA_035602785.1 Solirubrobacteraceae bacterium | reverse complement strand
ACTGCCGGCGCCCCCGTCTCCTCGCCGCCGTCGACCGGCGCCGCTATCGCCTCATTGCTCATCAGCACGATCCTCCTTCACAGGCCCACCGAACGCGAACCCTCAGATCACGCCAAATACACAAACTTCCGGACATACCCGAGCAGGTGGCTGACCGGAATTTGATCCCGAATATCGAAAGAAAAGAGCTGCAAGGTTGGAAACACTCCTTGAAAGCGCCGCTCAGCCGGTTACGCTGTGTCCCAGCAGTAGTAGATCACTAGGCGGGGAGCCGCCTCTAGAAAACGACTCCCCAACCTAGCTCTATCTCAGGACACGATTCGGGGCGGGTTCTACCCCGACCCATCATCTCGGGCTAGAGCGATTTGCCGCCCGTACCCATCGCGACCCGGGATGCCTCGGCGAGAGGTTCCTATACGTACTCGCTGAGGCATCTCTGAACATACCGAATACGGTGTGAGAAGCTCTGCCCCCGTTTCCTACTTTGTTGGATTCGTGTTTTCCTTTAGGAGCCAGGTGTTTCTCACTCTGACGAGCCGCGACACGGATCAGTCACGTCGCGTGGCTAGAGCAAGCGGCGCCCTATTTCCGAATAATTGGAATACACCGCGATAGCTGTCGCCTGTCAGTCGAGCATGGATTCCATCCCATGGTCGCGACCGCGCTCGTGGTCTCCCCTGACATCGGCCTCGCGGATGATCTGCGCCGCTTCGCTCTCGCGCTCTTGACCTTGGTGGCCGGTGACGGCTGACTGCGCGCGGTCCGGCACGGCGAGATGTTGGTCGGCACGGTCGATCTTGGGAGTGGCGATCGACGGCTGCTGGGCGTTGCTTTGCGCGATAGCGTCAGCGAGGCGTTCGATCGCGCCTGCGTCCCTTGCTCGCCGAGGTCCTCGCGCGAGGCATACAGGTCGGTGCGATCCCGCGCGCGGGTGAGCGCCACGTAGGCGCGCTCGCGGTCGGTCTGCCAGCCGCCGGTCAGCACGAACGCGCGCTGCACCGTGCGGCCCTGGGCCTTGTAGACGTGCTGGGCATATGACAGGCGCAGGTCGCCGAACTCGCCGTGTTCACGTTCACCTCGCACTGCTTTGCTCCGTGCGCCTGGATCGTCACACGGTCCTCGCCCCTCGTCTGCGCAACGGTGCCGAGCGTGCCGTTCTCGACACGCTGCTGTGGATCGCCTCGACCGTGCCTGTGCACAGGCGCACAACGAAGAGCTCTTCGCCAAGCTCCACGGCGAGAGACGCGGTTACGCACCGACAGCACCGCCACGGCCGCTTCAAAACGCGGCCCAAACACGCTGCTTGCGATATCCGCGGGCAACTGCGCACGCGTCCGCTGTCCACAGCCAGGGCAGCGTACCCGCGGGCAGCGATGCTCGAATCACCTGCGCTGAGATGACCGGCAGCTCTTCGATCTGATGGCGTGCCGGCTCGCCCACGCTGAGGAGCTCGCCCACAGCGAAGGCATGGCCGCACTCGCAGCGCTCAGGCCAGTGCTCGATGACATCATCCACCACGCATGCCGGCAGCAGCTCGCGGCCGTGACCCTCGTGCCCAGGCTGGGCGCCCCGCGAACGCTCGGAGCGATCCTTTCCCCGCACAGGCCGCCACTTGCCAGGCGGATCCGAGCTCGGACGCAACGAGGAATTACGCGAACTGCGAGCCAACTCGCGCTCCAGCTTCTCCACCCGCGCCTCGAGCTGCCGGATACGGCGATTCATCGCCAGCAACACCTCGACTACAGCCTCACGCCCCGCGCCATAGACCGCCTCCGCCTCCGCGCGCTCCACACCCCCAGATTCGACGAAGCAGAGTTATGTCCCCCAACCCACTGAACAGTTACCAAAAAGTGCCTATTTCCAGGCTATTCGTAAATCGGGGAGACAGGTGGTGGAGGGCTTGGTTGTGCTAGATTCGGCGGGGCGTTTGCGGTTTCGTGAGCGGTCGGCGGCGCCTCTAGCTCAACCCGGACTCCTCGGAGGCAGCAGACAGCTCGGGCGTAGGCGGGCCTTCGGTGTGGACCACCGTTGGCGGTGCCGAGCGAAGCACTTGGGCCAGGCTCTCTGCGAGCGGCGCCCGAGAACACTCGATCAGCCAATGAAGACCGCCCGGAGCCGATAGATCCAACTGCCCGTAGAGCATCACGGGCAGTTGCTTGTTGTCCTTGAAGCGGCGGTCAGGTCCGCCTTTGACGTTCACGTACCGCCACGTCGTGTCGACCTGCTGAGCGTCACGGGGCGTGCGGCCGCTCTCAATGAACCGCTGCGGACTGTACCTCGCAGCCAGCGCCCCGTAGCTTAGGTCGCTGAAGCGCCTTCCGTCGCGAACAACGAGCCTGTCTGGCAGGAAGTGGAGAGCCTGGCGTCCCGATTCGACGGTCGGCACCGAAATATTGGCGGCCAGGTTCTTCGGCCCACGCAGAGAGCGCTTGGCATCGACGCGCTTGACGATGTCCTTCGCGCCGCTGTTCACCTTGTATTGGTAGGTGCTCTGCACGCGCCCCGACGTATTGACACGCCACGCCTGACTCATCTTGATAAGCGCCTCGAAGTTCTCAACCAGGGAGGCGAACCAACGCGCATGGTCATCCTCGACGTCGTAGAACACGACAACTGAGCGCCGTGCGCGGTCGCGCTGATACAGCCAGAAGCTGAGAGGAAGCCCGAGCGCCAAGGCAACGATCGCGCCCACCCCACCTGCCGCTATGGCCACGACGAGCACAATGAGCAGGGTCGGCCAACCAAGCGGCACATGCCGTCCGGCTGCATTGAGCTGGCTGACGAGATCATCTGCGCCGGTGGGCACGAGTTCGGCAGCTGACGCGCCCGTGACATCCTCCATCGGTACGTCTGCGCCAACGGCTGGCGGCGGGACCCGCGCCGGTCTCGAAGCGACTGCAGGTGATCGCCTTGAGCCGCCTAGAGTCGCCCTGTAGTAGACGCCGCCTTTGCCAGCCCGAATGTAGTTTCCGCGCGGCCCCGTACCAACTCGAAATCCTGGTACGCCAACGCTGACGCCCACACCAGACTTGCTGAGGTTGTAGCGGAACGGCCCGGCCTTGATGCTCTTCCGAACATAGAAACCCATCAGACCCGCAGAAGCCTACGGCAGCACCGCGCCGAGTGCGGCTACGCCTTCGAGATCTCGACGCCGTACGCCAAGAGCAGCGCGCGGACTACAGCCGCGCTGTAGAACCGATGGCCCCCAGCCACACGGTGCCACGGGAGCAGTTCTTCCTCTGCCCAACGCCGCAGTTGCTGCGCACTCGCTCCGGTCAGGAGATGGAGCTGGTCGAGCGTGAGTGGATATCGAACGTCGTCCGACAGCGCCGGGTGCGTACTCGGGTTGGCGACCCATGCTTGCTGCTCAGAGGTCAGTCCGCCATACACGCCGTCCTCGAAAGCTCTCTCCAGCTCCTGAGCGTTCGCCGCGAAGCCATCCAGCTCCGCTGACGGCTGCCTCGTCACGTCTCGCTCGACGATCGCGGACGCCAACAGGTCTCGCTGCGCCGCCGAGAGCTTCTCCGGTGCGTAGCGCTCGCTCAAGCGCGCCAGGCGAACGCGCACCAACAGCGGCAGCTCTGGTCGGTCGGCGAAGCCGTCGATCCACTCCCCTGCGTACGTGTAGCCCTCGCCATCGGCGCGAACGAGAGGGACAGCGCTTGCAATCAAAGCAAACACGACCTACGACCATAACGAAGACAATCGTCGGTCCCGCTTTCTGCCAATATCCTGTCGATTTCACGTCGATGCGCTACCCTTGAGCTATGACACTCGCATATGCCGAAGAGGCAATCCACGTCCATGACACCGGTCATCTCTCCGACCGCGAGATCGCCCGAGCGACCGGAGCGGCACCGAGCACGGTCCGCGAATGGCTCGCCCGTCGAAGCGCGCCGAGCGGAGTACGCGCCGAGCGCCTAGCCGAGCTCTCGTCGCTGGTCGAACGCCTCGCCCGCGTCATCCGCCCCACCTACATCCCCGTCTGGCTGAGCAAGCCGATCCCCGCACTCGACGACGACAAGCCGATCGACCGCATCGCCCAAGGCGACTACCGCTCTGTCGCCCGCCTGATCTCAGGCCTCGAGGACCCAGGCGCAAGCTGACGTGACGCTCAACGTCACAGCGGTCGCCGTGCGCGGACGCTGGATCAAGCACACCTACCCAAGCTCCCCTCCGCTCCCCGACCGAGACCCACCGCCCGACAACCGCTGGCAACGCGGCGACGTCGTAGACGCGCTCTACCTAGCGGACAGCGAGGAGACCGCCTGGGCCGAGTGGTATCGGCACCTGGCCGAGCGCGCGATACCGCCACTCGCGCAGATGCCCCGGGAACTGTGGACATGGGACGTCGATGTCGAGGTCGCCGATCTAGCGTCAGGCGATCGCCTGGACGCTGTCGGCCTCGCGCTGCCAGCCCCTTCGCGTATTGGCTGGCTGGTCTACCAGCAGATCGGCGAGCAGCTTGCGCGCGAGGGGTGGGCTGGCCTGATCGCTCCGAGCGCTGCGCGACCTACGGGACAGGTCCTCTGCCTCTTTCGCGACGAGCGCGGCGTAGCTGGTGCGCGACCACTGCCGCCCCCACGCCGAGTCTCCGAGCCGCCCCCACCACCAACGGGGCTACGAACCTAGGCGGCGACAGCACGCCTCACACGAGGCGCAACTGCGTGTTGCCGGCGAGCCGCTCATAGGCGGCCGCCACGCGGTCGAGCGCACGGTCACGGTCACGGTGCCCATACAGGCGACGTACCAGCTCGCCGCCGTCGGTGTGCCCAAGAGCGATCGCAACGTCCTCCGAGGGCAGATCTAGGACGTTGACCATGTACCAGCCAGCGAAGTGCCGGGTCGCCAGATACAAGCTCCCCTCCCACCCTGCCGCAGCCCTGACCGCCTTCCAGTGGTAGGCGCGCGCCGAGGCGGTCCAATGCTCTCCACGAATCGGCGCGAAGCAGAACTCGCTTTCGACGGGCAGGGAGATAAGCGCCTCGCGCGCAGGTTCGGTCAGCGGCGCGTCACGTATCTGACCGTTCTTCGGCAAAGTGAACGTGCGCGTCGCCGCACTGAACTGCTCCACCACCCGGATGCGCGAGCGATCCAGGTCGACGTTCACGCGCCGCAATGCGTCCAGCTCGCCCGGCCGGAGCCCCGTGAACGCCGCTACTTGCAGCCATGCGGCGAACGACGGCGTTGCCAGCTCTCGCGCAGATCGGATGATCTTCCAGACCTGCTCCTCGCTCGGCGGCTGTTCGTGCCGACGACCGGGACCGCGTGAGATCCCGAGTCGCGCAAACGGGTTGCTGCGCACAATCCTGCCGGCCTTCGCCGAGGCTGCATCGTTGAACATCGCTCGCAACGCCGGGACGGTGCCGTTGCGCTTTCCGCCGGCGAGCCACTCCGCGACCACGGCGTCGTCGATCTCGTCGATCGGTCGCGCGCCGTACCTGGCGACGAAGCTCTTCGTGCGCTCGCGATTGTGGATATTCGTGGACTCCTTCGGTCGAGCGAACAGCGAATCGGTGGTCCAGCGCTCCCAGAACGCTGCGAGCATGACGGCTGCCTCCCTGCTATCTCCCAGGCGTTCGCGCGCCCGCTCCCGAGCCCGCTTGGCCTCTGTCTTCGTCGCGAACGTGCCCGGACCCCCGAGGAGGGTCGAGACGCTGACGTTGGTCCCGGTCGCCGGGTCATACACCTGCGCCCGCCAGCGACCAGACGGAAGCTTCGTGACGCTCAAGTCAGCCTCCTTCGCTCCGCAGCCCACGCGATCGCTGCCGACGCCCGAAAGCGCCGCGTGCGCCGTCCCCAGGTGACCGACGGCATACCTTCGGCCACGAGTCGATCCACGGTTGCCACGCTCACTCCCATGAGTCGTCCCAGCTCGTGACGGGACACGAACGGCTCCACGTTCGTGTCCCATCGCCGAAGACGAAGGCTCTCAGAGGTCGTGCCTGTCCTACCCACACCCTTAATGACCCCCAAGGGCGCAAACCGGCCAACGAATTACCCTGCTTCACTCGTCGTCTCGCCAGAGATTCGTGTTGCGGCGACCGCTGCGGCGATGGCGGCGACGAGCACGCTCGGCATCGCCCAGCAGTACGTCGCTCGCCATCGAATGGTCGTCTATGTCCGCGCGGTCGTCGGTGGGCTCGCTCCACTGCCAGAGGCAGTAGGTGGCTGAACCAAGGCGCCATGCTGCCTTTCGCAGCCGATCCGCCATCTCGAACCAGCCATCAGAGGAACCGCTCCCGTCGAGCAACGCCGTCGCCTCCGCGAGTACGTCCGCCATCGCCAGGCGAAACCGCTCGATCTCTTGCTCAGCGAGCGCTCGCGCCGCGCGCCATGCCTGATGCTGCGGAGACTCGGGCAACTCCACGCTGCCGGCATGCCGCAGCTGGCCGCGCCCCGCAACGGTAAGGCTCCACAGCTCTACGCCGTGGGCGCGAGACGTAGCGAGAGCGCCTGCGTCAGCGAGCGCGCGTATCTGCGGCCTGACCCGGCGTGTGCGTCGTGGGAGGCCCAGGTGTTGGAGGATCATCCAGATCGGGACGCCGGGTCGCCCCCGGTGCAGGGCGGCGCGCTCGATCGCCGCGAGGATCATCGTGTCGGGAATGGGAGTCGTGCTCATCGGTTCCTCCTGTGGTCGGAGGCGCCGGGAGGACTGCTCGGGGCGTTGAGGAACCGCGCTGTCTCGCTAGGGTCCCTGTGCGCCGGGAGTACAGGCTCTCGGTGCCACGCCCCCGGCCGTTAGCGCGGCGCGGGGGCACGTTGATATCCGCATGAGCATAGTGGCTCAAGCGGATAGGCTCAAGCGCATAGACGTAAGCACCTGATCCTGACAGGCTCCCGTCTCGATGCCGCCCCGGCTACCGACCGATCCAGCCCTCGGGCAAGCGATCCGCGAAATGCGGGAGCAGCGCGGGCAAACACAGGAGGAACTCGCCAGCGCCGCCGGCATCACGTTCGGGACCGTGAACCGCCTGGAGTCGGCCAAGAGCGCACCTGCCTGGGCAACGGTGAGAGCGCTCCTCGACGCGCTCAACTACTCGCTCGCCGATCTCGCGAAAGCGATCGACGCCGCAGAGCGTCCACACTAGCCGCCAGCACACTCTTCTCGACTCGACGTACCCCCTCGAAGCTCAGCGATCCAGCGGGTCACCGCCTGACCCTGCCCGCCCCCCGGCGACTGCGCCACCCGCCGACATCCGTCGCTCGTAAGTCAGAACAGACTAGATGCACGGGTCCGAGCAGGGCCACAGGTGGCCCCTCGAATTCGTTGGCCGGTTTCGCGGGCCCAGGGTCATTAACCACAGACGCACAACAGCGTCCGAACCCGACACGAGGAGATGACCATGAGCCAGCGACTGAAGATCACCCTCTCCGACGCCGTAATGGCCGAGCTGAGAGGCGTAGCCGCGCGCGACGGCGTGCCCATCGCGCGCGTAGCCGCCGAGCGCCTGTCCCAAACATCCCCGAGCGACCGAAGCAACGACGCAACCAGTCCGCTGCCAGCGCTCATCGACGACGACCTCATTGACGATCGCCACGCACCCTGGATCGAGCCGGTTATGGGCGATCTAGGATGGCGTCGGCGGATGTGGGGCTCGATCGCCGCCCTGTACGGCCGCTACCCGCGCCAGCTCGCCTACCTCCGAGAGGGCTGGTGGAAGGACTCGTCTCAGATCGAGGCGCTATGTGCGCTGGTCGTCTGGCGCGACTGGATCGACGTGGCCGCGGAGGACCCGCGACACGAGCTGGCGTTCCAAGCCCAGCTCACCGACTTCAGCCACCAGCTCCGTCAGGAAGGCGGCAGCGTCACGACCGCCTGGAAGCCAGGGGCGGCACCGCCCGAGTGGCTCGCGTGACGAACACTCTCAGGGCATGTTGAGGGTGCCTCGAGGGCTACTTGTCTGCGAGCGCCACCAACGCGCAGACGTAGTACCGGTCTCTTAGTGCCGATCCGATGGCGAGCAGGTCCCACGTTTGTCCGTTCGCGACTTGGCTCTCTCCGGCCTTGTCGTTGTGATGGGGTGCGATGACTTCTGCCCCTGCAAAGGATTCGGCGAAATCAACGTTCGGGTCGATGCGATTCCCACTGCCAGTACGGGAATACTGGTCCGGCCCATCAGCGAGACGGAGCACTTGCGGGCAGATTCGCACGGCCTGCACATCGTTGTAGATATCGCCGTACAAGTCCGAGAAGCCGAGCTCGGCCGCGAGATCAAGAAGCACGGGAGCCAGGAGCGAGTCGGGGCGTCGTTCGAGCTGCACGCTCTCGAACGGGCCACCGATCAAATATTCGATCTCTTCTCTCGGAGTCGCATCTTCGCGCGCCAATCCGAGCGCGTTGCGTTCGTACCGATCGCACAGCCAGACGGTACATTTCTTGAGATGCGTCTCCGCTGCCTCCCCGTCGATGGCCGCGAGCGCGAGGACTGCGGGGATGACGCTGACGGCGTACTGGTCGCTGATCGGATGCGCGACGCCAGGCTGCCTCTCGCAGAGCGTCACCAGCCATCGCGAGATCGTCTCTGACAGCTCCGGGTCAGACTCCCTCACCAGAAGCGCCAGCAACCCAAGGATCTCGGCCAGCCTCACGCAGCGGACCGGGTACGTGATCCATCCGCCGAACTCGATGCGGTTGAGCAGAGGATGCTCCAGCAGCTCGTTGTCGCACCTCTCCCACAGCATGCAGGCATACGTCTCGAATAGTGACCGCGCCGCGGGGGCCGACGCGTCGTCCGGCAGGCTCGCCGCTCCCGAGGCCCAGACGGCACGGACCAGGCACAGTGCGAGATGACAGGCCAGATCGAGCCGATCGGCACCCCGCAGCTTCTCGCAGACCAAGGCCGCCTCGATCACGGCGAGCCCGGCAAGCCGGTCCGGCTCCCACGTCATCCACCGACGGGAGAACACCTCCAGCTCGCGCATCGTGACCGATCGCGACTCGGCAGCCCCCAGGATCAACATGAGCTGGCCGTCCATCGACCCGCTCAGCACCGACTCGGGATCGCCCGCGAGCTGGCCGAGCAATATGTCGCGATCCCACAACTCCAGCTCGGGCTCGCCCTTCTCGTTGGCGCGCTTGTTGTAGTCGCCGTAAAGCTCCGGCGCGTTGCCAACAAGGCGGCCAGTCGTGACGAGCACCGCGCGTCGTGGCAGCTCTGTGTCGAACGCTCCATGTCCGAGGTTGACGACGCGTAGCTCGTCGAGCTGGCCTGTGAGCGTCCTCCACTCGGGTTGACCGATATCTCCTGCCTTCGACTGGAAGCCCCACTGCTCGCCGTCGCGTCGGGCGATGACATCCTTTCCGAACTCGCGCGCGCCGTGGACCAGCCGTACCGACGTAAACCCGCGCGCCCGCAGCAGCGCCATCAATGGCTCGTCAAATGCCCGCTCGGAGACGGACTCAAGATAGGCGCCGACAGCGTCGCTTAGCAAGCAACTCCTCCAGCTTGCGAGCTTTAAGCTCCTCGATCATCTTCTCTTGCTCAGGCGTCGCTTTAGGGAACTTCGCCGCCGCTCCGGGGCTCATGACGAGAGACGGTGTTGACAGCTCGTCGTTCTCATCCAGCGTCCATTCGATCTTGTCGAGCATCTCGTACACCATCTCGAAGCTGGGTGGACGCCCTCCGGCGTCAAAGGTGTTCCCGGTGGCAGTGGTGATCTTGTCGAGATGCCCGTACAGCATCTTCGCGAGCTGCTTCGCGTACCCATCGGCGGCCTCGACGAGTTTCACCTGTAGTACCTCGAAGTTCCCGTCGCGCACGTCCTCCGCTTTGACGCCAAGCTCGAAACCGAGGGGCTCCGCTGGAAGGTCAAGCGCCACCTCGCCTCGCATCTCCATGACGCTGGACACGGTACCCGTCACCGGCACGACCTTGATCTGGCTGAGAACCGGATCGCCTGCCCTCGCGATGGCCTTTGTCACGTCCGAGACAACGTGGGCGCACGCGAGGTCATAGTCGGGAAGAGCGAAGGGCATTTATCGATTGTCCTTCACGCGTCGGTCACCTCGCGGACGACTGATCTCGGGGTCCGCCACCGGTACGCTGGGCGGCGTGGCGAGCCGCGTCCCCCTCAAGCCTGGCGCGACGCCCGAGCAAGCCCTGGAGATCCTGAGCACGCTCCTGGTCGGGTTGCGAAATCTGCCGGGCAAGTCTGCCGCCTCCTCGAACGCCTGGGAGACGTTCCGCCGGAGGCAGCAGGACTACTTGAGCTGGATCGACAATGCCGAAGGCCAGCTCGGAAACTTCACAGACGAGCTGCGAATCGACTCGGTTCTGCACACCCGGGGCTACTGGGCTATCCGAGGGGCGCATCCGCAGACCCCCTGGCCCACGCACCTCATCGAAAGCGAGATCAGGCTCCAGAAAGCCACCTTGGAGCGTGTCGCGGACGAGCTGCGGCGGCGCATCGAGCGCGCCACGGGAGCAGCCGGCCATATTGCGGTCGTGGACACGCACCTCTTGCTGCACTTTCTGCCGCCCGAGCAGGTGGACTGGAAAGAGGTCGTCGGTATCGAACCAGTGCGCCTTTTCCTGCCGATCACCGTCGTTGATGAGCTGGACGAGCTCAAGTACACGGGCAAGGACCGGGTTCGAGGCAAAGCACGCGCAGCGCTCGCGAATGTCGAGCGTTCGGTCGGGCCGGGGGGCTCGCCTGGCGCCGTTAGAGGGGGCGTGACGATCGAGGTCGAGCTGTCGCTCTCGGACAACCCGCGCGACCCGGACTCGGACCGTTCGATCATCTCCGCCTGCGCTGAACTCGAACAGTTGGCCGGGACACCTAACAGTGTCTCGCTCGTCACCGGCGACGCCGGAATGAGACTCCGGGCCGCACAGCGTGACGTGAGAGCCGTGACGATGCCCGAGAAGTATCTGCGTGAGCCCGACGAACGCGGCAAGTAGGCTCGCAAGACCCGTGCATGTGCGGTCAGGCCGTGGGACGTGTGCGGTCTCGTGTGCAGTGCCCCGTACTCCGCCGCGAGTCCCCCGATCCCTCGGACCTTCCGCTTGACATAGAAATCGGCATCGGGAAGCCGATTTCGAGCCCTCCGGCCGCCCCCAGCCCCCGCCAGCATCCAACGAGAATCTAATCGGGGAGACAGGATTTGAACCTGCGACCGCCCGGCCCCCAGCCGGGTGCGCTACCAGACTGCGCCACTCCCCGTGGCTATCAAGCGGGCGACGGGAATCGAACCCGCTCTAAAAGCTTGGAAGGCTTTTGTGCAACCAGAACACTTCGCCCGCGCTCTCATGCCCATGTTACCGGCGCGGATCGGATCCCTGCCGGCGCACTCCGCACGACTTGACACCGCTTCACCCGCCCCGCCGCTCCTCCTGGGGCACCTCCCCCGCCTCATCGGCCAGCCCCGGCGGCGGCCACGGCCCCGCCCAGTTGTCGCGCGCGCCGTCCAGCGTGACCGTGGACCCGCTGAACGCCGACCCCAGCGGCGAGGCCAGCAGCGCGACCAGCCACGCGTGCTCCTGCGCCCGCCCCAGCCGCTGCAACGGCACGCTGCGGGCAGCGCCAGCGCGCACGCTGTCGGGATACTTGGCCAGCACCTCCGTCTCGAAGTGCCCCGCCGCGACCGCGACCACAGCCACGCCCGCGTCGCGCCAGCGCACGGCCAGCTCGCGCGTGAGCGCCTCCACGGTCGCCCGCGCTGCGCCCGAGTGGGCCATGCCCGGCATGCCGTGGTGCGGCGACAGCGTCACGTTTACCACCGTGCCCGCGCGCGCCTGCTCGAACGCCAGCTCGAAGGCCGCTTCGGCCATGTTCATGAGCCCGTCCACGTTCAGCCGCCACACCGCGCGCCAGCCCTGGGCGGCGATCAGCTCGGCCGGCGTGAAGTACTGCCCGCCCGCGTTGTTGACCAGCACGTCCAGGCGCCCGTGGCGCTCCAGCGCGTCCTGCACCAGCCGCCGCGCGCCGGCGGCCTCGCGCACGTCGCCCGCCACCCAACCCACTTCACCGCGGCCCGTGCCCGTCCCAACGGCGCCCTCGCCGCCCGGGTCGATGCTCTGCCCGATCTCGGCGACCGCCTGCTCGAGCACCTCCTCGCGCCGCCCCGCGATCACCACCCGCGCCCCGCACAGCGCGAGCTCCAGCGCGGTGGCCTTGCCCAGCCCGGTGCCTCCCCCGGTCACCAGCGCCACCTGCCCATCGAGCACGCCGGGCGCGAAGATCTCCGATCGCATGCGCTCCGACAGCTGGCCCTGGCCACCCACGATCCGCGATCATAGGCGCACACCGTCCGTCGCCTCCCGCATCCAGACCGTCCGTCCCCACCTGCGTCTAGGGTTTGCGTGTGCCCCACAGGCCGCTGGTCTTCGTGTCCGGACTGACGTTTGGCGACTATCTGCTGTGGAACTGGTCGCTCAACAGCAACCACGCGGTGCTGGAGCTCGTGTCCGGGCTCACACTGCCACCGCTTGCGGTCGCGTGGCTGTGGCTGCTCGTGCTGACGCTCGCCCGCCTGATCGCCCACGGCACCGGCCGCTCGCTCGACCGCGCGCAGGTCCGCCGTGGCCGCCGGCGCGGCCAGCCGGCGCGCGTGCCTTCCGCGCGGGCAGGCGGCGCGCCGGGCGCCACCTCGGCGCAGGCCGCCCCAACGCATGGAGCCGCGCTGGCCCAGGGCGCCCCAACCTCTGCGGCGTCGGCCGGATCATCCCCCGGCAAGCTCGCAGCTTGAGCAGCTCCAACGCACCCCCGTGAGCCCCCGCGCCAGGCGCCTGCTCCCCCGCTCCAAGCGCCTGCGCGCTGGGCTGGCGGGCGCGCTGGCACTGCTGATCGCGGCGGCGGTGCTGGGCGGCTATGAGTACGAGCACCACCGCACGGGCAACATCTACCACCCCCACGCGCGCTTCATCGCCCAGCCTACCCCCACGCTGCCGGCCAGCGGCCCGGAACGCTTCTCCTGGCCGCTGTACGGCTATGACCGCGAACACACGCGCTTCTTCCCCGCCCCGCCACGCGTGCACCCGCCGTTCAAGCGGCTGTGGAAACACGACGACAACTCGCTGCTGGAGTTCCCGCCGGTGATCTACGGCGCGCGCATCTTCCAGCTGGCCGACGACGCGACGCTGATCGCAACCGACAAGCACACCGGGCATCCGCTGTGGACGCGGCGGCTCGGTCAGGCGTCAGCGTCCACGCCGGCGGTCACCTCCGACACCGTCTACGCGACCATCCTCGAAAGCGGACACCACCGCAGCCCCGGACGCATGGTCGCGCTGAACGCGGCGACAGGCGCGATCCGCTGGTTTCGCTCGCTGCCGGCGCCGAGCGAGTCCTCGCCGCTGCTGGCCGACGGCAAGCTGTTCTTCGGCACCCAGAGCGGGCTCGTGTACGCGCTGGACGCGCACGACGGACGCGTGCTGTGGACCTACCGGGCGCCCGGCTCGGTCAAGGCCAGCCCGTCGCTGGCCGACGGCCTGTTGTACTTCGGCGACTACTCCGGGCACGTCCAGGCGATCTCCGAGCAGACCGGCCGGCGCGTGTGGATCAGCGGCTCGGGCGGTGCGCTGTTCGGCAACGGCACGTTCTACTCGACCGCGGCGGTGATCTACGGCCGCGTGTTCCTGGGCAACACCGACGGGCGCGTGTACGCCTATGACGCGTTCACGGGCGGCCTGGACTGGGCAATGCAGACGGGCGCTTACGTGTATGCCTCGCCGGCCATCACCAACGCGCCCGGCCTGGGCCCGACCGTGTACGTGGGCTCCTACAGCGGCACCTTCTACGCGATCAACGCCCGCTCGGGGCACGTCAGCTGGACGTTCAACGCCCACGGGCGCATCTCCGGCTCGGCGACGATCGTCGGGCGCACCGTGTACTTCGCCGATCTCGGCCAGCACGTCACGTATGGCCTTGGCATCTCGACGGGGCGCAAGCTGTTTGAAATGCACACCGGCGCGTTTGACCCGGTGATCAGCGACGGCAACGACATCTACCTGACGGGCACGACCGGCCTGTACGCGCTGGCGCCCAGGTAGCTGCAGGCGCCCGGGTAGCCCTACGGGCGGCGGGCGAGCACGTGCGCGAGCAGGTTGCGCGTCATCGCGACCACGCGCGGGTCCGGCGCGAGCGGCGCGTCGGGCGAGGCCTGGGGCACGGGCGAGAGCGCGTACATCCAGCCGAGCGTGCCGGTGGCGAACACGAGCGCGCCCGAGCGCGCGGTGTACAGCGTGGTCTGCGCGAGCGTGCCGTGCGCGGGCGAGGGCTCGGCCTCCGAGCCGCACGGCACCCCCCTGCCCGTACCGACCAGCACTGTGCCGGGCGGCGTGGCGGGCGTGCGCTCGTCCAGCTCGTAGCCGACGATCCCGGGGATGCTCGTGCCGGCGACGATGGCGCTGTGGGCGAACAGCCAGCCGGGCTGCAGGTCGGGCGAGGGCGTCCACGGGTAGTAGCGGTAGATCGGCGGGCCGGGCACCTGCACGCGCGGGGTGATGCAGCCGTCATACGCGCTGCCCGCGAGCGCTGCGCCGCCGCCGGGGAACAGCCCGGTGGCGTCCGCCCGGTCGGGGTCCAGCGCGGCGTGCTCCTTGTAGGCGACGATCCTGTGGTCGGGCTGGCCGGCCTGGCTGGATGCGGCGGTGGCGGGCGCAAAGCGCACGCGCCAGGCCATCGTGTCGGAGCTGATGAACAGCAGGCTCGTGCCCCGGTCGCGCGCGGCGGCGAACGCGTGCTCGTCGCGCTGGGACCAGTACTCGGAGTGGCCCACGTCCATGACCGCGCGAGCGCCATCGAGCTGGGCGGGATCGCCGTCGATCGACTCGATCGTGGTGTAGCCCACCGGATAGCCGTAGCGCTCGAGGAAGCGCACCATGGCGACGTCGCGGATGAAGAACTGCCCGGCTCCGGTCTGGGTTTCGTACGGCCTGTCGTAGGACGCTTCCACGCCCTGGTCGGTGCCGGTAACGCCCACGAGCTTGCGGCCGCCGGGGTACAGGCTGTCGCCGCCCCACGCGTTGTATGCCTCGTAGGTGGCCGTCGGGATCTCCACCAGCAGCGGTGGCGGCAAGATGGGCCGCAGCACGAACAGGCAGTCGCTCTGGGCGCCGCTGGAGCCGCGCAGCTTGACGATGTACACACCGCTGGTGAGGCTTTTTATGATTGGAAACGTGAGGGTCGCGCGCCAGCGACACTCGGTCAGCCCGGTCATGAAGCGATGTGTGCACTGGGGCTGCCTGCTCGCGCGCAGGGGTCGGCTGGCGAGCACCAGCCGCCCGCCGCTGCCCCCGTACCAGCCCATGCGATAGACGTTCACGGTGACCGTGCGCGACCCGGGCGCGTCCACGTATACGCTCTCGGCTTCGCCCGGCGCGACGGCCTGCGAGGACACGTAGCCGGCGATCGCGCCGTGCGCTTGGCCGCCGATCTCATCCGATGGCCCGGGCAGGCGCCAGGCGGTGGTGCCCGTCGCACGGTTCTCGACGGCGATCGAGGCGGGCGCGCCGGTCGTGGCAACGAGCCAGCGGTAGGGCAGCGCGGGAGCGCTCGCCGGCGCGACGGCGCCGTGCGACACAGTCGTGGGCCCGGTCGCTGCGTGACCGGCCACGCTCGTACCTGCACCTGCACCGCCCGTGCCGCTGCCGCACCCTGCAAGCGAGAGCGCGCACACAGCGCCGGCGCACGCAGCCCCGGTGCACACGAGCGGGGCGTGCCTGGCGAGCGCTCTCATCCCGCCGGCAGGCTAGCGGCCCGTCCGGAGGCCGCTCCCGCCAGCCGGCAGACGCCCCTATCCGGAGGCCGCGGCCGCGCCTGGCGAACGCCCTGCCCGGAGGCCCGCGCCCGCCGCCCGCCGCCCGCCGGCAAA
>DATNLQ010000013.1:0-14884 GCA_035602785.1 Solirubrobacteraceae bacterium | reverse complement strand
TGCCGTAGAAAGGCCGGTATTCGATGCCGGCGCTGGAGGTGTTCAGGGGCGCGCAGGGCTGACCTTCGGTGACGGGGCCCATGTACGTTTTCCAGATGACGGCGGGCAGCGCGCCGCCCTGCTGGGGTTCGCCGTGGACGTCGGTCATGGGGACGCGCCGGTTGGGGTAGCCCATCCAGACGACTGTGGCGTACTGGGAGTTGTAGCCGTCGAGCCACGCGTCGGCGAGTTCGCTGGTGGTGCCGGTCTTGGCGGCGGTGGGGCAGGAGATGACGGATTTGACGGCGGTGCCGCCGAGCACGTTCTGGTGCAGGATGCTGGTCTCCTCGCCGGTGATGGCTTCGCTGAGCACCTTGACCCGCTGCGGCCTGCCCCAGTTGTTGTCGACGCGGCCGTCGGGGAAGACGACCTTGGTGATGGCGATGGGGGTGTTGCGCCAGCCGCCGTCGGCGAGCGTGGAGTAGACGTCGGCCATTTCCAGCGGCGTGACCCCGTATTCGAGCCCGCCGAGAGCTTGGGCGGGGTTGCCGATCAGGTGGGTTTTGACCCCCATGGCATAGGCCATTTTGGTGATGGATTCCTCGCCTAGGTCGGCGGCGAGCTGGGCGTAGACGGTGTTGTCGGAGGTGAGCGTGGCCTGGACGAGGTTGATGGATTTGTTCAGCGAGGTGCCCTCGAAGGTCTTGACTTCGTAGTTGGGTTCGCTGGCCAGCCAGCCCGGCGCGAGCGTGTGCGACAGGTAGTAGGTGCTGTTTGGGTCGACCCCGTGCGAGAGGGCGTCTGCGAGGTCGATGGCCTTGAAGGTGGACCCCGGCTGGCGGTGGCCGTCGGCGGCGAGGTTGAACTGCGACTTCTCATAGCTCTCTGACTCGGCCATCGCCTCGATTTCGCCGTTCTGGGGGTTGAGCGTGACGACGGCGGCGGCGGGGTCTTCGGGCTCGTCGAGCACTTCGGCGATGGCTTTGCGCGCGAGGCGCTGCATGTTGAGGTCGATGGTGGTGTAGACCTTCAGACCGCCGCCTTGCACCGTCCTGGCGCCATAGCGTTCGATCAGTTGCTGGCGGACGTATTCGAAGAAGAAGTCCTCTTTGCGTTCTGAGTAGTAGCTGCCGCGGTGCAGCTCCAGCGGCGCGTGCTCGATGGCGGCGGCCTGGGCGGCGGTGATGTAGTGCAGCTGGGCCATCTTGGCGAGCACCTCGTTGCGCCGTTCGCGGGCTGGGGCGGGGTCGAGAAACGGGTTGTACTGGGAGGGGGCCTGGGGCAGGCCGGCGAGCAGCGCGCATTGCTCGAGGCTGAGCCGCGAGACGGGCTTGTCGAAGTAGATGCGGGCGGCGGCCTGCACGCCGACCATGGTTTGTC
The DNA here is from genome assembly GCA_035602785.1 of Solirubrobacteraceae bacterium. Classification (GTDB taxonomy): domain Bacteria; phylum Actinomycetota; class Thermoleophilia; order Solirubrobacterales; family Solirubrobacteraceae; genus Palsa-744. The sequence goes on along the minus strand of DATNLQ010000013.1, from coordinate 13,525 downwards.
CGCCGAGCGTGCCGTAGTCGACGTCGTTGAGGTAGCTGCCGAGGATCGCGCGCTTGCTGTGGCGTTTGTTGTATTCGATGGCGAGCTTGGCCTCTGAGATCTTCTGTTTGAGCGTGCGCTCGTCGCCGCCGAGGTAGAGGTTGCGCACGAGCTGCATGGTGATCGTGGAGGCTCCCTGCAGGGCGCGCCCGTTGACGACGTCCTTGACGGCGGCGCGGAAGATGCCGGTGACGTCGATGCCGTCGTCCTTGTAGAAGCGCTGGTCCTCGATGGCGACGGTGGCGTTCTTGAGGTTCAGGGGTATTTCGTTGTAGCTGACGGGCGTACGCAGTTCGTCTGACTGGATGAAGCCGAGCGGCGTTCCGTCGGCGGCGAATACCTGGGAGGTGCCGCCGCCGACCTTGGCGTGCAGCGAGGCGAGCGCGGGCGTGCCCTGCACGGCGTGCACGACATAGGCGACGGCGGCGATGGCGCCGACGAGCGCGGCGACCAGCAAGGCGCCCCCGCCAAGAAGCAGGAATCGCGCTGGCCCCGCTCGGCTGTGGGCGAGCCGGCGCTGTCGTGCATGCCGCGACATCTGGTGAGCATCGAGATTACCGTGCAGCGTCATGAGCTCCGACACCATGAGCGAGCTGGCGGTCCAGATCGAGCCTAAGGCGGGCTGGTGGGCGCGCGTGCGCGCGGACCAGGAGCGCATGACGGCGGTGCGCGAGTGCTGGCGGGCGCTGTGGATCTCGCGTGTGGTGGTGTGGGCGGCGGGGGTGGGAACGGTGTTGGCGTTTGGCTTCGGCCCGGCGCGCACGGCGTTTGACCCGCCGGGCGTGACGAGGGGCTTTGGCTGGTTGGGCGATCTGCTGGCGGCGCCGGCGGCGCGCTGGGACGCGGCGTGGTACCTGGTGATCGCCCACTACGGCTACCGCCCGGAACTGGGCGCGTTCACGTCGTCGCGCACGGCGTTCTTCCCGCTGTACCCGCTGGGCCTGCGGGCGATCGCGTGGCTGGGCGCACCGCCGGTGGCGGCGGGGGTGGCGCTGTCGCTGGCGGCGCTGGCGGCAGCCCTGTATGGCATCCATCGCCTGACGACGCTGGAGCTGACGGCGCGTGCGGGGGCGCGCCGTGATCGCGTGGCGGCGGCCGCGCGCCTGGCGGTGATGTTGACGGCGCTTGCGCCGATGGCGTTCTTCTTCTCGGCGGTGTACTCGGAGTCGCTGTACCTGGCGCTGTCGGTGGGATTGTTCCTGTGCGCGCGCAGGGGACGCTGGATGTGGGTGGGCGTGCTGGGCGCGCTGGCGGGCGCGACGCGCAGTACGGGCCTGGTGCTGGCGTTGCCGGCGCTGATGATCTACCTGTATGGCCCGCGCGAGGACAGGGCGCCAGATTTTTATGAAGACCGGCTGCGCCGGTCGGGACGGGCACGGGAAGGTGGCGGTCGGGCGCGGGCGGTGCGTTTAATTGCGGGCAGGCTGGCGCCGCGTTATGCGGTGCGCAGGGATGTTCTGTGGCTGTTGCTGTTGCCGGCGGGTGTGGTGGCGTATGGCGCGTTCTTGGGGTTGTCGGGCGGTGATCCGCTGGCGCCGCTGCACGCCCAGGACGTCTGGGGCAGGCACTTTGCGGGGCCGTACGTGGGCGCTTGGGACGGTCTGAAGGCGGCGTTTGACGGCGCGCGCCAGCTGCTGTCGTTCCAGCGTCGGCATGTGTACTTCGCGGCGGCGGGTGGCAGCCCGTTTGTGGACGCGGGCCACAACCTGATGCTGGCGGGGTTTCTGCTGGCGGCGGTGGCGGCGGCGATCGGCGTGCTGCGCAGGCTGCCGCTGGCATACGGCGCGTATGTGGTGGCGGCGCTTGCGCTGCCGCTGTCGTACCCGGTGCGCGCCCAGCCGCTGATGTCGCTGCCGCGCTTTCTGGTGGTGCTGTTCCCGCTGGGCATCTGGCTTGCGGCGTGGCTGGCGGAGCGCCCGCGCGCGCAGACGCCTGCGCTGGTGGCGTCGGGGGCGCTGATGGCGTTGTTCGTGGGGCAGTTTGCGACCTGGCACTGGGTGGCGTAGGCGGATGGACAGACCGGAGCCGATCGAGGGGCCGGGACCCAGCGAGGAAGGTGCGCTGGGCTATCCGTACATCTCGCCCGAGGCCGAGCCCCCGCGCGAGGAGCCGATGGAGGGCGACCGCAGGCGCTCGCCGGATACGTCGTGGCGGCCGTGGATGGCGCCGGTGGCGCTGTTCGCGGGGCTGGCGCTGGCGGCGGTGGCGGGGCTTGTGGTGGATATCCCGCTGGTGGTGTTCGGGGTGAAGATCACCAGCTCGCACACGCCGCCGGGGGTGTCGATCCTGGACACGGTGGTACAGGACGTTGCGTTCGTGGTGGTGGCGGTGTACTGCGCGCGCGTGGGCGGGCGTGCGGTGCGCTCGTGGCAGTTCGGGCTGCGCGCGCCGGGTGTGAGCTGGGCGTCGGCGGGCGGGTTGATCGTGCTGCTGTTGATCGTGTTCATCGTGCTGAGCGCGATCTGGTCGGAAGCTGTGAACCCGGGCAAGGAGAAGCTGCTGGAACAGCTGGGATCCAACGAAGGAACGCTCCTGCTGGTGTTGAGCGCGGGGCTGACGTGCGTGGTGGCGCCGATCTGCGAGGAGCTCTTGTTTCGCGGCTACATCTTCACGGCGTTGCGCAACTGGCACGGGACGCTGCCGGCGGCGCTGATCACGGGAGTGATCTTCGGCGGTGTGCACGTGGGCTCGGCGCCGGCTCTGGACCTGGTGCCGCTGGCGGGGCTGGGCTTTGGGCTGTGCCTGCTGTACCGCTACACGGGCTCGCTGTACACGTCGATCGCGGCGCACTCGTTGAACAACTCGCTGGCGTTCTCGAGCCTAGAGGACTGGGGCTGGCAGATCCCGGTGCTGATCGTGGGGTCGCTGTTGGCGATCGCGGCGCTGGCGTGGGCGTTCAAGCGCATCGGGCTGATCGAATCCAGCGCTGCGCTGCCTCGCTCTGGCACATAGCGCCCGCTCTGGCACATAGCGCCCGCCCTGGCGCATACGATCTCGGGCTATGACGAGGCTTCTTCGCCGAGCGCTGGCGTGTGCGGCGCTGCTGGGCGCGGCGGTGGTGCCGGCGACAGCGTGGGGGCAATCGCCACAGGTGCCTTCTCCGGCGCAGGTGCCGTCGGCTGCGCCGGCGGCCCCGAGCGCGGTTGCGGGCCGGCTGGCGCTGGTTGTGCAGAGGGCTGCCGGCAGCCCTCTGTTCGCGCTGGTGGGCCGGCGGATCGTTGTGCGCGGCATCGTGTCGCCGTACGTGGGCGGGCAGGCGGTGAAGGTGGGCTTCTATGTGGACGGACGCGAGGTTCGGGCGGCATCGGTGGCGGTGGCGGCGGTCGGCAACGGCGAGGGCCAGTTCCATGTCGATTTCACAGGCGCTCGGGCGGGGCTGGTGCAGGCCCGCGCGACGCACGACGCGACGGCCCAGCAGGGCGCGTTCAGCGCTCGCTCGCAGGGCGTGCACTTCGTGAACCCCAACCTGGGCGAGGGCGCGCAGGGCCAGTCGGTGCGCGTGCTGCAGTCGGAGCTGGACACGCTGCACTATGCGGTGCCGTTGACGGGCTCGTTCGAAGAAGGGACGGGCCGCGCGCTGATCGCTTATCGCAAGATGACGGGCCTGGAACGCATCCCGTATGCGGGCAGGCAGGTGTTCGAGGAGCTGGCGCGCGGGGCGGGGCGCTTCCACGTGCGCTACCCGGGCGACGGCCGCCATGTGGAGGCGGACCTGTCAAAGCAGGTGTTGGCGGAGATCGAACCTCAGGGCCGCGTGCGGACGATCTATGAGATGAGCTCGGGCAAGCCGTCGACGCCGACGGTGCTTGGGCGCTTTCAGGTGTACGAGAAGACGCCGGGGGAAAACAGCGAGGGCATGGTGGACTCCAACTACTTCATCCGCGGCTACGCGATCCATGGGTACGCGGAAGTGCCGACGTACGCGGCCAGCCACGGCTGCCTGCGCGTGCCGATCCCGGACGCGGCGGCGATCTACGCGTGGGTTGGCGTGGGCACGCGCGTGGACGTGTACGAATAGCGCGCGCGACGGGGGCGCGGTGGTGTGCGGTCGTGCGCTGCGCCGATGGTCGTGCGCGATCGCGGCGCTAAACCCTGACGCGCAGCACGCGCGCGAGGTAGCTGAGGCCGAAGCCGTAGACGAGCAGCGCGAGCAACAGCTTGACACCGCGGATGGCCCATTCGCTGCTGGAGCCCGAGACGACGCCGGCGAACGGGGAGGTCAGTTCGTCGAAGGCTTCGTCGAGCGTTTTGTGCACGCTGCCCTCTTTGTTCGAGGTGCTCACGGCGGAGCCGGGTTCGACTTCGCCCTTGATCTCGGCCTGCTGATGGCCGGACGCGCTCTTGGTCTGCTCGACTGCGAAGGTGACGAACGAGGCGATGACGATCGCGCAGATGACGAGCGAGGCGAGCCGGAGTAGTCGCACGAGCGTAGAGATCACAGCGCTAAATGACGTCGGAAGCTGCCCGCTAGATTACGTCGCTGAGTGGACACATTGGACAGATATACGAGCGATCTGGCGCTGGCGCGCGCGCGGCTGGTGGATGAGCTGCGCGAGCACGCGCTGGTGATCGGCGAGGTGACGCTGACGAGCGGCGCGCGAGCGCAGTACTACGTGGACGCCAAGCGCGCGATACTGCGCCCACAGGGCTTTGCGGCGCTGGGCGCGCTGGTGGCGGCGCAGGTGAGCGACTGGGAGGGCACGGCGGTGGGCGGCATGACGATGGGCGCGGACCCGGTGGCGTGCGCCGCGCTGGCTGGCGGCGCACGCGCGAAGGCGTTCTTCGTGCGCAAGGACGCAAAGACGCACGGCCTGCAGCGCCGCATCGAGGGCCCGCTGCTGGCACCGGATGACCGCTGCGTGGTGGTGGAGGACGTGGTGACGACGGGCGGCTCGACACTAGCGGCGATCGCGGCGCTGCAGGAGGCGGGCCAGCAGATCTGCGGCGTGATCAGCGTGCTGGACCGCTTGGCGGGGGGCGGTGAGGCGATCGAACGGGCGGCGGGCGCGCCGTATGTGGCGCTGACGACGATCGACGACGTATACCCCCAGCGCCCTGACCGGACGGCGGCGTGAGCGACGGATCCGCGCAGGATCCAGCGGCGCAGCCGACCGTTCGCGCGGCGGGCCCCGAGGACGTGGCGCTGCTGCTGGGCCTGTTTGGCGAGCTGGCGGAGTACGAGCACCTCGAGCACGAGATGCAAGCGACGGAGGAGCAGCTGCACGAGGCGCTGTTCGGCGAGCGCCCGGCGGCGGAGGCGCTGATCGCCGAACAGGGGTCGCAGGTGCTCGGCTACGCGCTGTTCTTCCCAACCTTCTCGTCGTTCTTGGCCAAGCGGGGCGTGTGGCTGGAGGACCTGTTCGTGCGTCCTGCTCATCGCGGGGCGGGCGTGGGCAGGGCGCTGCTGGCGGTGGTGGCTGCGCGCACGCGCGAGCGCGGCGGCGAGCGCCTGGAATGGGCGGCGCTCGACTGGAACGAGCTGGCGCTGGGCTTCTACAGGCGTGTGGGCGCGCAGACGATGGGCGAATGGATCACCCACCGCCTGGTGGGCGATGAGCTGGCGCGGCTGGCGGCAGAGGCTTCTGACTGACCTCGGCGGGCGCACGCGACCGAGGATGGTGCTCGACAGGGGGCGGCGCTGGATGGGCGAGCGTCTAGCCTTACCGTCGGCCCCAAGCCCGGGACGGGCCGCGCCCTCGTAGTCCAATGGATAAGACGACCGCCTCCTAAGCGGTAGATCCAGGTTCGACTCCTGGCGGGGGCATGCTACAAAAGTGGCTTGTTCATGCGGGATCAGGACCCTATGGTCGTCCAGTTAGAACCCGCTCGGGGTGCCGCAAGCCTCGGTGCTGCCCAATCAGGGCCGTCGACGAGTGCTCGCGGGCGCTCTTGGCGGCCAGATCGCGGTGCACCACGGGGCGGAAACAGCGATTCAAGGCGCGGCACGGGCGTCCATCTCAGTAGGAGCCCTCTCGATGCCGCTGATGCCCATTCATGGCCCTCTCCAAGCAACTCGGAAAGGGGCCTTCGCGCTCTCGTCCCTGCCTCCGCGTGGATAATTTGATTCATGGCCCCATCAGGTCGACACAGGCGGCGGCATCTCCGTAAAGCCTCTGGCCGACGCGCTCGCGCCGGACTAACACGCAAAGACCGCGGAGTGCGTGACGTCACGATCGACTTCACGGACCCGGTCGTCGCGCGGCGGTGGCGACGACGGAGCCTCGCGACGATCTCGATCAGCGCTGCCTTGGGCATCACGTGGTACACGCTGGCACCAGGCATCGCCTCGTACCAGATCGGCTACACGCTCGCCCTGCCAGCCATCATCACTGCGATTGTCTGGATCGGCAAACGGCTGCCGAGGTGGCTCGATTGGGTGATCGCGGTGGCGCTTGGCGCCGCCGGATCGGTTGCATATGTGCTGTTCGATGGATCGCGATGGTGGCTTTGGGCACAGGTCGCGTTGCTCCCGTTTGTGCTACTCGTCGTGGTCAGCAGCGCTACGCCCTCCAAGCCGGGACAGCCACCGCGAGAGCCATGGTACGGCGGCATGCAGGACGGGCCCTGGGGGCCGCCGTAGCGTTCGGGTCCGAACGCCTGCCGGAGAGCTACTACGTGGCAAGCGCCAGCGCACGCTCGATAGCTGACGCGGCACGCTTCGATGAACCTAGCGTCTGGTTCCCGATGCGTACCTTGCGCCAGTGAGGGATACGGTGGCTGATCCAGCGGCGACCAACGCGCCACTCCTGGCCTGACGGCGCCCGCATGGTGCGCGCACCAACTATCAACCTGACTCTACGCTGTGGTCGTGGCGCGCTGCTGCGCGCGTGCATACAGCGTCTCGGGGGCGATGTCGGCGTCGTTCGGCCATACGATCGTGCCAGCCTCGACGTCCGCGCGGAGCTGTGCAAAGTAGGCTGGATCGCGCAGTGGCTCGAATACGCCACCGTAGTCGAGCAGGTAGGCGAGGTCCACGTCGGCCGCAGTCCCGTCCTCGAACCGGACGCGGACGGTGTGCCCGTCGATCGGCTGAGCCTCGGTCAGTAGAGGCGTGCTACGCATGGCGCAAATGGTAGAGCGTCTAGCGCAGCGGCTCAATCGGGGTGAGTGGTTGGTGGTGGCGAGCGCGGACCGAGTTCTCACGTAGCTCGGCCTGGTGCGTCTTCGCCCACTCGACCACGAGCCGCTGCCCACGAGGCGGCAGTTCCCCTGCGAGAGTCGCCAGGTTCTCGATATCGACGGTGGCCTCGTCGCCGCCATAGCTGGCGTGGAAGTGCGGACGCCCGCCGTGGTGCGACTCGTCGTGGTACATCCAGATCACGATCCCGTAGAACGCGCTGATGGGTGGCATCGAGTGCTCCTCCAGAGGCATCCTTGAGCTGCCTGGGCGTTGTACCTGCCTTGTGTTCGGTGCGGGCGGAGCGGCCGATTCGAGAGCGTCATGGACTCGCAGACTACTCACGGTCCGCGACCCTTCATTCAATGGGCAGCAGTCCGATTCTGCTGCCCAAACCCCACTGGATCGCGCCGAATCCTGCCTGATCCGCGACCAGGCCGGCCGGGCCGAATAGCCAGTAGTCGTCTATAGGTCCGGCCTTTCCTGCCGCCACGCGAGTCGTCCTCCTAAGCGGTAAATCCAGGTTCGACTCCTGGCGGGGGCATGGGCCGAAAACGTCTTGCTCATGCGGGATTCGGGACAGGTCGGTCGCCCAGAGAGAACCCGGTCACGGCGCCTTGAGATGATGCGCGTCGTGCGCCGGATCGCCGCCGTATGGCTTGCTCTTGCCGCCGTCGGGATAACAGCCGCGTGCGGAAGCAGCAAAACCGTGTCCTCCGCCAGCACGGGTCAGTCGGTTACCAAGGCGCAAGCGGTTGCCTATGCCGACGCGGTTAACCTGCGCGAATCCGACGTGCGAGAACTCGTAGGCGGTCGGCCCGAACCCGAACGCCGCTTTGAACGCGCGTTGCGCGTCATCGAGAGGGGTGGCGAGTGTGAAGAAGGGGTCGACAGCGTCGGTGCGATTGCGGGCATCCGCTCGCCGGCCTTCCCCCGCGGAACAGCACTGCAGAAGCGCGGCTTCGCGATGGGTCGCGAAGGACCCATCAAGGCAGCGCAATCATCCGTATTTGTGATGTCCAGCAGGACGGTCGCCTCCCGGAACTTCGCGTTCGCCCGGACCGGCCGATTTCGCGCCTGCCTCGAGCACGTCTACGCAAGCAGACACCTCCTGGGAGGAGGATCCGGCGAAGCGAACGGCATGCATTATCCCTTCACCGATGTTGTGGTCTCGACCCTTCGCCCGCCCTTGACGGCGGTCCCGAGCTACGAGCTGCGTGTCACCGCAGAGGTTTCCAAACTCGTCACCGGCGAAAGCGGCCAAAGTCCCTACGAAGAAGATCTCCTCGTGCTCCAACTGGGTCCCACAGAGGTCTTGCTCAGCACCACGGGCGTGCCGCACCCGTTCCCCCAAGCAACCGAGCAGCGCCTGTTCACGCTGCTCTACAACCGCGCCAAGGCACACAAGCTCTAGACAGCGCCTCACAACCGTTCGAGATACGCCTTCAATTCCTTGAAGAAGATGTTGCCTTCGACGCCTTCGCCCACGGGGTCGCCCCCGGCGGGGTCGTTGTGGGAATAGGTTTCCTCGCGGTTGATCAGCGTGAGGTTTTCTTTGGGGATGCCCGACTGTTCGGCCAGGATTTCGGCGGCCTGCAGCGTGTTGCCGGCGCCGAGGAATTTGTCCAGTTCGGTGTCGATCGCGAGGATCTTCAGCGACGTGGGCAGGCTGTGGCCGAAGATGGCGTGCTCGTCGAGGACTTCCTGTGCGGGGTTGGCGTTGCCCTCGGCTACCGCGCCGGTGTCGATGGTCAGCCGTTCGGGGAAGTACCACTCGCTGCCGTCGCCGTAGGGCAGGTCCGTGCCGGACAGCATTTCCGCGTAGCGGCGCAGCGGCGTGAGCGCGCCTTCGCCGTTCCAGCCATGCAGGCCGTCTTCTTTGGCGGTTTCTTCGATGCCCTTGCCGGCGTGCACCTGGGCCGCGATCAGCGTTGGCGGCGAGGTGCCTACGTTGACGCCGAAGCCGAACTCGGCTTCGTTGGTCGTTGCGACCAGTTTGCAGCCGGGTTCGCTCAGTTTGCAGCCGGCGGGTTCGGTCGGCTTGAGGTCTTCGGGCAGGAACGGGAAGCTCTGCGTCAGCGAGGCTTCTTCGCCGAACAGCACCGTTGCTGTCGAGCCGAGCATCGAGAACAGGCCGAGGTCGGGCGCGGGGATCCCGCCGAACGCCAGCCAGGGGGACTTGTGCGCGAGTGTGGTCAGCTCTTGTTCGGCTTCTTCTTTGCTTACCGGGATCGGGCTGCTGCCGCCGTCGTCGTAGACGAGGCCGGACAGGCCGTCGGCGCCGGGTTTGCCGGCGAAGTCCCAGGTGGCGTACGCAGTCACGACCGAGCCGCCGAGCGAGTGGCCGCCCAGCACCACTTTCCCGCCCAGCGCTTTGGCTGATTCGATCACCGTGTGGAGGTCTTCGACGGCGACGTTCATGCCCCATTCGCGGGCGAATTCGACGTCTTCGGGGGGGATCGATTTGTAGTGGATCTTGGGCCCGTTGGCGCCTTCTGCCAGGTAGCCCAGGTAGTAGCGGAACAGTTCGGCGGCGCTGGCCTTGCCGATCTTGGCCAGGTGCAGCATCGACTGGTCCTCGAGCAGGTTCTCGCGGCGTTCGACCGACCACACCTGCCAGCCCGGGAGGCGTTCTGTCAGCGACTTGGCGAAAGGCACGAAGTAGCCGGCGCCGGCGGATGTCCCTGGCTCGAGCACGAGCACGTTCTTGGCGTTGGTGGGACCGACCTTGACCACGCCCACGCTGTTGAGGTCGATCCGTGGTGGCAGGCGCAGGGCTCGGGGGGGCGTGAACGGTTCGGGCGTGCCCGGCGCGGGAGGCGCGGGCATGAACATCCTGTGGATCTTTATGGCGCTCGCGCTGGCGCCCACGGCGAACGCGCCGCACGCAACAGCCACCGCGCCGGCCAGCAGCACGACTCTGGTAATCCTGCCATTGGTCAGGCGCATCCCCATGCTCCTCCTCATTCGCTCTCACACAGCGCGCATAGCGCGGACACTGTTGTCAATAGGCTAGCCGCCAGGGCCTGGGGCGGACAATGACCATCCGCCGAACTTCGTCGCCGATAATTGTGCAAATGCACAGGGAGGGCCGGTCCTACGGCTCTGACGGGACGTCGCTGCCACTGGACGCCGCGTCGACATCGCCCGCCAAGGCCACGTATGCGCACGCCAGGTCGTGCGGACTGGCGAGGTCGAGCCCTGTCTTGTCCTCGATCCGGGCAAGCCGGTAGGCGAGCGTGTTGCGGTGCACATGCAGCGCGGCGCTGGCCGCGGTGCGGTCCAGGCGGCAGGCGAGCAGAGTCCGCAGGGTCCGCGTGAGCTCGGCGCGGTCGCCGTCGGCCAGCGGCGCGAAGATCCGCCGGCGCAGGCGCTGCACGAGAGCGGGCGAGCGCCCGACGATGATCTCGAGCAGGTGCTCCTCTGCCCTCACGAGCCCGCACAAGCCGACCGCGCGACCGTACTCGGCGAGCACGGCGATCTCCCCGCGCGCGGCCGCGAGCTCACCGCGAGGCGTCGCCTCGCCGATCGCGAGCAGAGCCTGTGGCCCCTCCTGCAGATCTGACAGCTCCAGCGGTTGCCAGGCCAGGCCGGTGACAGACTCGCCGTGGGTGACGGTCAGGCGCCAGCCGCTGCGACGTAGCCGCGTGGCAAGCGCGGCGTGGCGGTGGGGCGCGCGCCCGGGGATCACGATCGCAAACGGCGAGTAGGTCGGCTCGACGGGGACCTCCAGTCGCTCGGCCAGCTCACGGTCGGCGGCGTCCAGCGGTGCGTCGTCGCACAGCCGATCGAGCAGAGTGCGCGTGCGTCGCTCCTCCTCGGAAACCAGCAGCTCGCGCTCGGCCAGGTAGGTCTCGGTGACCACAGCAGAGACCTGGTCGACGTACTGGGCGAGCAGGCCGGCGAGCTCCAGCAGCGCCTCTGACTCGTCGCTGCGCGCATGTCGGCGCAATAGCTGCCAGCCCATCTGGCGCAGCAGCCCGAACGAGCGCAGCAATTCCTCTAGGCGCACACCCTCCGTGGCGCGGGCGCGGGCCCAGACCCGCAGCGGATCGAAGTCGGCATCGGGGGGCATGACGCCTGTTGACAGAAAGAGCCACCAACGCGTCAGCGAGCGGCGCAGGCCGGCGACGATTTCGGCGTGTGAGGCGGCCGACACGCGCTCTAGTGCGGCCACGTGCGACTCGAGCTCGCCGGCCAGCTCGACGGCCGCCTCGACGCGCGGGATCCTCGCCACGATTGCGGCCGCGGCTGCGGAGGTGTCGCGAGCTGGCGGGCCCACGCGAGCAATTATCGCCTTGCTGGCGCGGTGGCCGGCATTGCCTGTGGCGCTGCACGACGATCCCGCCCCGGCGCCGCGGATACATCCGCACGCGCGTATACGTTGCTCGGGCACACACGCTCGCCATGCGGCATGGAAGCCGCGGGCGAGCTTCTTTTCCGATCAGGGGGTCATATGACCAGGCAGCTGTCCACGTGGCTCGTGTTGGCGGCGTTCGGCGGCGCGGTGGTCGCAGGCTGCGGTGGCGGGGGCAGCAGCTCGACGTCGAGCAACCAGAGCGGCTCCACAGCTACGACCGCAAGCTCAACCCCCACGACGACGGCTGCGGCATCGAAACCCCCGTCCACCCCGTCGTCGATCCCGACGAGCCCGGCTGTGGTGGCACAGGCCGTGGCGGTGTGCAAGTCGATCATCGAGCGCGATCCCGCGCTGTCGTCGGCCACCAAGGCGAAGGTGGAATCGATCTGCAACAAAGCGTCGCACGGCGATCTTGCTGGCGCACGCGCGGCTGCCAAAGAAGTGTGCACGGAAGTGATCAACGCCTCGCCGATCCCCGCTCCGGCCAAGGCGCAGGCGCTGGCCGCCTGCAAGCGCGCGAGCTAGTCCCCGTCGTCGCCCACGTCGGGGTCTTCCTCGTCCTCGTCCTCGTCCTCGTCCTCGTCGCCGGCGTACAGCGACTCGCGCGCGAGCTCGCGTCCCTTGACGTCGAACAGCTTGATCTCGAGCAGGTCTTGGCGGTAGTCGTCGGGGGCGATCAGCGTGAAGCGCTCGTCGATCACCTCGCACTGGTCGACGGCCAGGTCGGCCAACTCGGCGGTCACGATGCGCCCGCCCGAGACGAGCGGGCGCCCCCACACGAGCGTCATCGCGGCCACCGCGCCGAGCTGACCGCGCCATGAGCCGATGACCTCCTCGCACAGATCCAGGCGCCAGTCGGGGTTGCGCTCGGCCGTCTCCTCGGTGAGATCTACGTGCGCGGAGAAGTCGCTGGGCTCCTCGCCGTCGGCGCTGGCGGGGATGAAGCGCACGTACCCAAACAGCTCGAACCCCCCGGACGTACGCGAGGTCCCGGGGACATAAGTGCGCCCGTGCCAGCTCCTGTCCGGGTACCACACGATCGGCCCCGGCTCGCCGAGGTCGGGCTGCTGCTCGTCCAGGTCGTGGGCCGCCGCCATGAACTCCTCGCGCAGGCGCTCCTCCCAGCGGCCATAGGGAAGCTCTTCCTGCGGCGGCTCGGCGGCGAAGCGCGGCACGAAGCGTTCCACGGGGGCCATGACCGAGTCAGACTATTAGCTACCCCGCCGGTGAGCCGCGAGGCCGTTGCTCTCAGCCGGCCGCGAGGCTTCCTACGATCATCGCGGTCACGCGTCGCGCAGCAGCGCGGCGGCGTGCTCGGGCGCGACGATGTTGAGGTTGAGCTCGGTGGAGAGCTCGAGTCCGGCCAGATGGGTCAGGCGCGGCATCACGTCGATCCGCCAGCAGAAGTCCTCCACTCCGCGCGGCGCGGTGCGCACCCACATGTTCAGCGGCGGGCTGGAGCCCAGATGGCGCGCCAGGCGGCACAGGCCGTCGTGCAGCAGGCGCGCGCCGGTCGGTCCGTCATCCTCGAAGCGCGCCCGCGGCTGGCGCGGCGCGAGCATCAGCTGGAAGGGCAGGCGCGAGGCATACGGGGCCAGCAGGACGGCCTCGTCGTCGATCGCCACGATCCGCTCGCGCAGGCGAACCTCCTCGGCGATCACGTCTCCGAGCAGGCTCTGGCCCATCGTGCGCGTGGTGTAGGCGGCGGCGCGCTCGCGCTCGCGCGCGACGGCCGCGGGCACGAAGTCCAGCGCGTACAGCTGGGCGTGTGTGTGCGGCAGCGATGCGCCCGCCTCGCGGCGCTCGTTGACGATCAGCTGCACGCAGGCGCTGGCTGCGTGCGAGCGCATGCGCTCGCGCCACACCTCCATCGCTGCCACCACCTGCTCGACGGGCAGTTGCGCGAGCGACAGCACCGACTGGGGCCCATTGATGATCACCTCGTGCGCGCCGGTGGCAGGCAGCGACGCGAACAGCTCCGGCTGGCCTCGTCCCCGCGCCATCGGCTC
>DATNLQ010000009.1:0-12000 GCA_035602785.1 Solirubrobacteraceae bacterium | reverse complement strand
CGGCCTTCTCGCCGGCATCCTACTCGGCGCCATCACCGCCATCCTGCTCGAGCAACACCGACACCACACGCCACACACCACAAAGGCAGACCTCGAAACCCTCCACACCGCACCAACATGACACCCACACGCCCACAGCGTGCGGCCAGCTCACCACCCGATCTCGTGGGATGAACGACTCCGTCCCGCCCGCAAGCGTCATCATCAGAACAAAGGACAGCGCTCGCACCCTCGGTCGCGCCCTAGCATCGGTACGAGCTCAGACGGTAGCCTGCGAGATCATCGTCGTTGACTCTGGCTCAACGGACGGCACCCTCGAAATAGCTCGTAAGCACGCAGACTGCGTGATTGAGATAGAGGCGGCTCGCTTCTCGTTCGGACGAGCACTCAACGTAGGTGCCGCGGCAGCTCGCGCGCCCATCCACTTCGCACTCTCCTCGCACTCCTTCCCCCCCGATAGCGGCTGGATCGAGCGCTCGCTCTCCAAGTACGCCAGGCCGGACGTGGCGGGGACCAGCGGAGCCCTCACGATCCCGGGAACGCACGAGCCGCTTCTCACGACCTTCTACCAGACGCTCGCCGGGGCAATAGCTTATCCCGCCGGAGCGTGGTTCTCCAACACCGGGTCGTCCTGGAGAGCCGAGGCCTGGGCGATCTTCCCTTTCGACGAGCGATTGCCCGCGTGCGAGGACAAGGAGTGGAGCTTGAGGGTCCTCGCCGCTGGCTGGACAATCGCCGTGGACTCCACACTCGCTGTCAGCCAGGCACACCGTCGCAACCATGGCATACGACAGCTTTACCTGAGAACGCAACGAGAGTTCGCAGCGATGAGTTCATTCGTCCACTTTCCCCCGCTTACCGCCCGTGATCTTCTTCGCGAGTGGCTTATCGACATCCCAGCGAACGCGCCCTATCGTGGTTGGCGTAGCCGATCCAGCTATTTTCGCATCGCCGAACTGCTCGGTAAGTACCAGGGTCTAAAGACGCGCGATGCGCCAGCCCGCCCGCTATCCCTTGAACCTCCTATTGCCGGCACCGAGGGCACCGTCGACGGCATATGAAGCGGCTCCTTACACAACCACGCAAGGCGCAGGCCGGGTCGTCCTACAGCGCTGGACTCGCATTCAGTCTCGCGAGCTTTGTTGCTATCGGCCTCATCACACTGTTTACCAGTGTCTTGTCCGCTCGCCTCTACGGGATCACCGTGATCGGACAGTCCGCACTTGTTCTTGCTCCCGTCGCAATCGTCACGCTTCTCTCCACCGTCCGCGAGCAGCCCGCGATGGTCCGCGAACTAGCGAAGCTCAAGCCAAGGCACCCTCGTGCCACGGGCGTGTTTCTCGCGGTCTTCTCGTTCTCGTTCATTCTCACCGCCGCTGTCACTTTCGTCGGCGTCATTGCGAGCTACTTCGCATTTCATGGCCCGCTTCACAACCCCAAACTGCTGGCGCCCGCCGTCGTCGGGCTGTTTGGATATCTCGTGATCATCAATACGTGCTGGAACTTTGACGGCATTTTTGGGGCCTTTCGCGCAGGCCGCGAGCTATTTGCCGTGCGTCTCCACCAAGCTGTGATCTACGGCGTCCTTCTAGTCATCCTTGCGCTCTTCACCCACAGTGTGTGGGGCTTGCTCTTCGCCTTTCTCGGCTCTTGGCTGACCGCCCTCCTTCATCGGCTACTCTTGTTGCGACGCGTCATACGTTGGCGCGTACCGCAGGCGGAAATACGAGCTGGCTTCTCGACCCTCCGCGAAATTATCGCGTTCGGATTGAAGGTCACGCCCGGCTCTCTCGCCACGGGGCTCAGCGAAGCAAGCGGCACATGGATCCTCGGGGTCACGAACTCTATCAATGTTGTCGGAGCGTACAGTCGCGCGTGGACCTTCGCTACCCGACTCACCGAACTCAACTGGCGAATCACGGAGATGCTGCTGCCCACGCTTGTACAGCGTCGGCACGTGGGCGACGCTGAGGGGTTCGATCGCGTACTGACAGATTCGCTCCGTTATGCCGCCTTTGGAATGCTGCTTCCGGCAGCGGTTGGTGGAGGCGCCGCCGAGGCGATCATGCATCTCTTCGGCGCCGGCTTCGACACCGCGGCCACTGCGTTGCGCTTGTTGCTTTTCGTCCCCATGTTGCAGACACTGACCGCGATACAGGGTGCTGCTCTCATGGCATACAATCGGCCACTACTAACGGCGTTTGCGCAGATCGCCAGATTGATAATCACTCTCGTTGGGGGTGTTGTTCTGACACTGGCATTTGGAATGACTGGAATGGCAATCGCAATGGCCGCCGGAGCCCTGTTGAGCTTCGGCATCTATTTCGTCATCCTACGAGTGAGTGTGCATGCTTCGAGACCATCCGTCCTGCACCATCGACAGCTCGCGGGATTGGCCGCAGCCTATAGCAGCGGCTTTCTCATAGCGCATCTTCTGGAGCATCAAGTATCGGGTGCGCCGGGCATCGTTGCTGCGGTGGTTGGTGGCTCGGTAACGTACATTGCGCTCGGCCTTGGCATTGGCGGGATGACACCTCACGACCGTGCTCGCTTGAGGACCGCGGTAAGGCAGGTCACCGGAAGCCGCGTATTTTCTGCTGAGATGTCGGGAGCCGCATGACGACACCGCGGTGGTTTCCTGGTGCAGCTCCAAACTTCATCGGTACCGAGAGGAGGCTCGGTCGTGCGTAGTTGCGTCATCCTTGGCTCAGGGCGCAGCGGCACCAGCATGGTTGCTGGCACGCTGCAGGCAGCCGGATACCACATGGGGGATAACCTGCTACCCCCGACTTCCTCGAACCCAAAAGGCTACTTCGAGGATCAGGCGATCAATAATTTGAACGAGGACATTCTCAACCAGGTGGCGCCGGTGAAGCCATCGACAGGTTGGGGCCGTCTCTATCCCTGGAGACTCGCATATGGGAGCCGCTGGCTGGCAACTCTAGACCCGACTGTCATTGTGCGCGCGACTCCGGAGATCGCCGAAAGGATGGTTCATCTTACTTACTATCGCCCCTTCTGCTTCAAGGATCCACGCTTTTGCTACACGCTTGATACGTGGCGGCCAGCTCTCGGCGATGTTGTCTTCCTCTGCGTCTTTCGTGAGCCAGGCCGTACCGCCGCGAGCATGATGACCGATACGCGGGAGCGCGGGTACGATATACGACTCTCCCGGCGCAGAGCACTACGCGTCTGGACCTCGATGTATCAACACGTCCTTTCCCGACATCGGCATAGAGGCCAATGGCTGTTCGTTCACTATGACCAGTTTCTGGATGGTTCGGCCGTCCCTCGCGTCGAAGCACTGCTCGAAACAGAGATCGATGCCGGCTTCGTCGATCGACAGCTCAAGCGTTCGGCGGGATCGCTAGATGTTCCTCGGCAGACGGAGGACGTGTATCGCCAGCTGTGTGCTGCAGCAAGCGTCAGGGATCCTTCGCTGAGCCCGAATCCGGCTGTCACTTCCGACTCAAGTCTCGCGCTTTGCTCGGAGCCTGGGACGGTCGACGCGCAAGAGGGCCAAGCCTAAGATGTGGCGCGCGATGAAGTCTCGTAGGATGGCTTCGCATCTACGGGTCGTAGATCGGATCGAAGGTATGATCTCGCTCGCCGAGGCCGACCTGCTCTTTCGACTCGCGACTCAAGCGGACGGATCGGGCTGCATCGTCGAGGTCGGAAGTTTCCGCGGACGGTCAACGACGGCTCTCGCACAGGGCGCTAGATCGAGCCCCGTGTATGCGATCGATCCACACGAGCCGTTTACGGGTGAACTCGGAGGGAAGTTTGGACCACAAGACAGGGCAGCCTTCTTTAGAGCGATGCTGAAGTCAAGGGGTTACGAACGCGTGCGGCTGGTCAACCTCGCTAGTACAGTCATTACTCCCGGCTGGTGCCAGCCGGTGGGACTACTTTGGATCGACGGCGACCACACCTACGAAGGAGTACGAAGCGATTGGGAGGCTTGGCGACCACATCTTGTGCCGCGTGCTGTTGTCGCGTTTGACGACTCGACCGACGATACGCTCGGCCCTCATAGCCTGATTCATGAGTTGGTAGCCGCCGGCGAGCTGACCCCAATCGAGCAGGTCGGCAAGGTGACCGCCCTGCAACGTCCATAGCGTGCTCCAGGTGGCGCTCTTTTGTCATCTACACCTGCACCTCGTGGACCAACATCATTCAGGGCGGACGCCGTGAGCGAGCGTAAGAGTCGCACGGACCCCAGTGCCGAGGAACAACTCATCCTGCTGAGCACAGGCACCGCGTCGCAGCGACGTGCCAGGACACCACAGGCAGATGCACTCGCGGAAGTGGTGGACTGGCCGCGCGTCGCAGAGTTGCTGCGGTCGAGAAGGCTCTTGCCGCTGCTTGGCCCGCGCCTCGCTGATCTCGCCCATCGTTGCGGCAGCGACGAGTTCGCGAGCGCCGTGACCCAGGCGATGGATTCAGGGCGCAGGCAGGGCGCGTTCCTGCAACTGATCGAGGCGCATGTGAGGTCCGCACTCGAAGCTGCCTCGGTCGCCTGTACGTCCTTGAAGGGACCGCGACTCAGCGAAGCTCTGTACGGCGAGCTTGGCCGGCGCCCGTCGAGCGACATCGATCTTTTGGTTGCGCAGGAGCAGTTGCATGATGCGGTCGAGGTCGTGCGCGCGCTGGGTTATGAGGCGCCCCTCGACCACGTTGACGACGACGGACTACCACTGCTGCACTTCGCGCTGATCCACGCGAACGGTGAGCTTCCGCCTGTCGAGCTTCACTGGCGCATACATTGGTACGAGCGGAGCTTCGCGCGCGAGCGGCTGCTGGCGCCTACCGGCAAGCGCGGCGACGAATGGCGACCCGCCCCGATCGACGAACTCACGGCGATGTTGCTGCTCCACGCCAGGGATGGGTTCATCAATCTGCGGCTAGCGACCGATATCGGCGCTTGGTGGGATACCCACGGTGCGAATCTGAAGGTGGGCGCCCTCGACGCGGTAATCCAGGCATATCCGGCGTTCGACCAGGTCTTGTCGGTTGCTGTGAGGGTGGCCGAGCGATCGGTCGGGCTGCCGGCTGGCCAACTCACCGAGAGACGGCCGCACCTCGGTGCCCGGGGGCGAATCGCTCTCCAGCTGGCCGACCCATACCCGCGTACCAACGAAGCGCAGCTCTATGCCGACATGAGTCTGATTGATGGACTGCTTGCTCCGCCGGGATCCTTCCGCGCGTTCGTCAAACGCCAGGTGATGCCGCCGCAGGCGGTCATACGCCAGCATACGCCCAACGTCCAAGGACGACGAGTGAGCACGACGTTTGGCTACGGCGTGCGAGTGCTCGGTCGCTACGGTCTTGCAATGGCCCGCCTGCTTCGCGTGCCGCAGACCGTACGGTCAGGGTAGGAGCCTCGCGATGTGAGGACTCGATCTCACCCCATGATGGCACGTAGAGCGCACGTTTTTGGGGCGTGGCGCCGTTAATGCTGAGCGGGATGGAGCCTTTTGAGACCTCGGAGCCACTATCGAAGCCGCGACGTCGGTCGCTGCTACCGCGCTTGATTGGTTGTGCGTTGCTCGCGCCACAAGGCGCATTGGCGGTGTCGACCGGATATCTCCTCACGCTGCTGCTGGCAGCTCGAGGTGTTGCGCAAGCTGCAACGACACCGCTGGTAGCCAGTCCAGGCGGGCTCCGCTTTGTGGTGCTCGTGCCTGCGCACGATGAGCAGAGCGGGATAAGGGCCACACTGGAATCGCTCGAGCTTTGCAGCTACCCACGCGATGCCTGGCGGACTATCGTGATCGCCGACAACTGCACCGATCGGACGGGGGACTGCGCACGCGAGGCAGGTATCGAGGTATGGGAGCGTACCGACCCGAGGAGGCGCGGAAAGGGCTTTGCCCTGGGGTGGGCACTCGATCGTCTGCAGGCGGAAGGGAACACATTTGACGCAGTCGTCGTGCTCGACGCCGACTGCGTGGCCTCCTCCAACCTGCTGAGCGCGATCGATCAGCGTCTGCGTTCCGGAGCACACGCTGTTCAGGTCGACTACGTGGTCGCAAATCCGGACGACTCGAATGCCTCAGCGTTGCGCTTCAGTGGGTTTGCGCTGATGAACACCGTTCGATTCCTGGGCAAGCAGCGACTTGGCCTCTCGTGTGGACTAGTCGGCACGGGCATGGCGTTCACGAGGGATCTGCTCGCCCGTGAACCGTGGACCGCGACTGGCTTCGTGGAGGACGCCGAGTATCACTTGCGCCTGGTCCACGCCGGCGAGCGATCCGAGTTCGTACCGGAGGCCTCGGTCAGCTCAGCGGTGCCAACCTCGCTGAAGGCGAGCTCCGACCAGCAGGCGCGATGGGAACAGGGAAAGCTCCAGCTCATTCGACATTGGAGTCCTCGCCTGGTGTCTGCGGGGCTGGCCCAGCGCGACATCGTACGCATCCATGCCGGGCTGGAGTGGCTGGTGCCGCCCCAATCGCTCATTGCGGCGGGAAGTATGGGATCGGCGCTCGCCGGTCTACTGTTGGGCTCCCGGCGCCTGGTGCTGCTGTCTGCCGGCACGCTGGCAGCTCAGCTCACGTTCGTGCTGGCGGGCCTGCGGCTCGTAAGAGCACCAATCAAGGCTTATCGCGCGCTGCTCCTCGCACCGGCGCTGATCGCTCGCAAGGTGGCGCTGTATGTGAGGCTGCTCAGAGGACGAGGACCGACCTCCTGGGTGCGAACCGAGCGCGAGGCACCTGCGACTTCGAGACGGACCGGATGATCCAGACGCCAACCGTGGACAGCCGCAAAGCGCCTGCTCCTGACCTCCCTGTCACTCCCCTTCCGAAGATCGCATATCTGTGCTCCCGATATCCCGCCGTTTCGCACACGTTCGTGCTCAGGGAGGTAAAGGCGCTCCGCGGGCTGGGTGCAAAGATCGTCACGTTCTCGATTCGGCGGGCGGGCTCCGACCACCTGCTCTCCGTCGCCGATCGAGAGGCGTTCGCGTCCACGTTCGCAATCCTGCCGCCGCGTTGGACCTCGCTTGTGCGCGCACATCTCAAGCTCGCCGTCCGAGCGCCGGCAGCGTATCTCTCGACATTGGCGCTGGCACTGCGTCTGGCTCCGTCCGGACTCCGCGGCCGTCTCTGGCAGTGCTTCTATTTCGTCGAGGCGGTCGTGCTCTGGAGCGAGTGTCGCAGGCACGAGATCCGCCATGTCCACGTGCACCTTGCAAACGTGGCGGCGGACGTTGCGCTTCTCGCCTCCCACCTCGGTTCGGCGTTCGAACCCGAGCATCCTTGGTCGTGGAGCTTCACGATGCATGGTCCAACCGAGTTCGCCGACGTTCATCGCCATCGCCTCGCCGAGAAGGTGGCTAGTGCTCAGTTCGTGGTGTGCATCAGCGACTACGCGCGCAGCCAACTGATGGCGTTGAGCCCGCCCGAGATGTGGGACAGGCTCCGGGTGGTCCATGTTGGCCTCCCGATTGGGCAGTTCACACGCTCCGAGGACGGAAGGCCCTTGCACGACGACCCCTTGATCGTGTGCGTCGGCCGCCACGTACCCGAGAAGGGACAAGCGGTCCTCTTGGAAGCTGCAGCGCTGCTGCGTGAGCGTGGACACGAGGTCGTGGCCACGCTCGCTGGGGACGGTCCGTCCAGGCCCGCGCTCGAACGCATCGCCGAGCGATTGGGTATCGCATCACAAGTGCGCTTCCCGGGTGCGATTGGCCAGGACGAGATCCACGCGCTGTACGACGGCGCGTCCATCTTCTGCCTGCCGAGCTTCGCGGAGGGAATCCCCGTCGTGTTGATGGAGGCGATGGCTATGGAACTCCCTGTCGTGAGCACCAGGATCACGGGAATACCGGAGCTCATCGACGACGGTCACACAGGGCTGCTCGTCGCGCCAGGTCGCGCGGATGAGCTCGCCGATGCCCTGGAGCGGCTGCTCCTGGACACATCGCTCGCGCGTACGCTGGGCGCACGAGCGAGGCAGAAGGTTCTCCAAGAGTTCAATGAGGAGACCTCCGCCGAGCAGCTCTGTACGCTCTTTTCGCAGGAATTCTCCGCATAGGCGACCGAAGAATCGAACGTCGTGCAATAGTCGCGGCGCCGTTTCAACTCCCAATGGGGATCGGCGAGCCGAGCTCGGAGAGTACGAGATCTCTGAAGGAACGAAGCCGCGCCGAGTCGGGATCGGACGAAATCGCTTCGACGGCTCGCGGTGCGATCTTGATGCGCTCCGGGCGCGTCGTGCTGAATAGGACGGTGCCAGTCTGGTTGCGCGCCAACGCATCCTGGAACAGCAACGACGCCACAACCTCGGGGCGTCCGCAATCCTCGCCGACGACGCCTGCCCATCTGGAGCGACGCTCGACGCTGTCGGTGACGTGTCCCACAATGCGAGCAAGGGCGCCGGACAGGAACCCGAACGTGATCACCACCTGATCCGTCGGGACCCGTGCAAGCCCTTCATCGAGTATGTCGTCGCGGATCTGAAGCATCGTGGAAGCGCTCGCTTCGCGGATCAAGCCGATGCACGGGTCTGGATCGCCAGCGACACCCCACGCCCGCACGCGTCCGGCGTCACGCAGGCTCTCGAGTGCCTCGCCGAGCTCAGCCATGTCAACGGCGTCACCTGGTGCGGGTCCGTGTATGAAGAGGACGTCGACATAGTCGGTGGCGAGCTCTCTCAGACTGGTTTCGAGGCTCGCATTCAGCGTCACCGGGTCGTAGCGGTGAGGCCGATGAAAGGCGGCTGAGCGTCGCCTAATGGCTTCTCGCAGAGGAGGGAGACGACCGACAAGCGCTCGGGCCGGGGCCTGGAGCCGGGCGAGCCGACCAGCCGTATGGGCTGGCTCGATCCCGAACTTCGTCGCGATCAGGAGCTCGTCACGACGTGTGCGCGCAAAGCGCCCAAGTTCGCTCTCTGCGACTCCGAGCCCATACATGCGTGCGACATCGAAGTGCCGGATGCCCTGGTCGAACGCTTCGGCCAAGAGCCTCTGCCGGTGTCGGCTGGAGCTGGACTGCATCAGCCCCGCACAGCCGAAGCCAATTCGCCGGCCAGTCAAGCCCTCAACTTCCTCCGTCTGCCGAACGCGCGTGCCGAGAGCGGATGAGCTCATCGCGTCCCGGTCGAGATCGCTTCCACCGGCTCGCCACCCAGCCCGAGAATCCCCATCCCCAAGCCGCGATCGGGGTCGAGGATCAGACTCACGGCCTCGTTGCGGGAGCGCACTCCGAGCTTGCCGAACGCGGAGGACAGATGACTCTTGACGGTGCTCTCCGCAAGAAACAGCGTCGTGGCGATCTGGCTGTTCATATAGCCCATCACGACCAGCCCGAGAATCTGCTTCTCGCGCGTGGACAGGACGGGCGGCTGCACCTGTCGCCAGTGCTCCTTCGGCACGCATATCTGGCCGGCACGTACAGCTCGTAGACAGGGACCGAGCCCACTGGCGAGATCGTCGGAGACGATCACGCCGGCTGCGCCCGCGGAGAGGGCCGCTCTGACCTCCCAGCGTTGGATGCTCGCGCACACGACCACGACCGGCGACGGCGCAAAGCGTTTACTCAGCGGCTCGATCAGGCCGGGCATCGAGGAGATCGTGTTCTCGACCCACACGATGACAGCGGCGGGAGCGACGGATCTGTCGCCGTCCAGGGCGACCTGAACCGAGTCGAAGGACCTCAGCGCCAGCCCCTCCCGCGCCAGGGCCTCGACGATCGCCTCGCGAGGCGCTGCGCCGGCGATCACGGCGACCGCCTCCTGTGCCGCGTCGACCGTCAAAGTGCCCGACACCTGTACGCCGGTGGACATGCCCACCAACGCACGAGCACGCGCTGGACTTCCAAGCATGAGGTGTGCGATCAACGGCGCGAGGACCGGCGATCAGCGCGCCGAGAAAACACGACAGCCGCCCGATAGGCGGCTGAAGGCACTGCAGTAAAGCTGTTGGGACGCCTACGTCGAGGAGCCGCCGGTCAGGGCTTCGTTCCAGGCGAGTGGCAGCCGGTGGCGTTGCTCGGGCCGATTCCGTATCCGCCAACGGTACCGGGGTAGCCCAAGTCTCCCCCGCTGCCGCCGAGGCAAGCCGCGGTCAGCTCTTGCAGATCGCCGTAGTCGACAACCTTGGGCGTCTCGTACGCCTTGGGTGTCATCTGATCGTCCATGTCAACGGTCCTTATCGTTCGGGTCTGCCCGCCTACTGCCGAGCACCAGATCCACGCGATTCAGAGTAAACGAAGCGCCCCGCTCGTCAAGGTGGAAAAACGTACGAGCCAACGGCGCCCACCGGCGCGCCCATCCCGATATTCACGCG
Source organism: Solirubrobacteraceae bacterium (assembly GCA_035602785.1). Classification (GTDB taxonomy): domain Bacteria; phylum Actinomycetota; class Thermoleophilia; order Solirubrobacterales; family Solirubrobacteraceae; genus Palsa-744. The sequence goes on along the minus strand of DATNLQ010000009.1, from coordinate 1,712 downwards.
CGCCTGGCTGGGCTCGATGCCGCCGGAAAGCGAGAAGCCGCCCGGGTCGTGCTGGGCGCGCAGCCAGCACTCGGCCGTGAGCAGCCGCCACACCTGGTGCATCCACCTGAAGGAGCCGGCGCGCTCGCGCGATCCCGTGTCGAACAGCGCGCATCGCACCGCCTCCTGATCCACATACCCGGCGAGCTCCGCTCCCGGCTCGGTGATCAGCCGGCGCACCGTCGCGTCGTCGGGCCCGCTCAGGCATTCCACGATCAGCGAGTCAAACCACGCCTTCGCCGGGCGCAGCCGCACCGAGTCGGGCAGCAGACCGGCCATGCTCGCGCGCAGCACGGGCCGGTTGCGGTGGGGGTCGAGCGTCGCCTCCGGCGGGTGGCGCAGCGCCAGCTCGAGCAGATCGAGGTCGAACAGCGGGTGGCGCGCCTCAAGGCCCGCGAGCGCCGCACGCCGGCGCTGGTGCTCGAAGATGCCCGTCTCCTCGACGCCGCGGGTGAGGCCGTGCGCGGCGTGCGCCCACCAGCGCGGGCCGTCCAGGCGCTTCCACTCAAGCGGATCCTGCGAGTCGAGCAGATCGCGACGCGTGCCCGCGAGCAGCCAACGCGGGGCGTGCGCCCGCCCAAGGCTCCGCCGAAAGGCCTCGTGCGGCCCGTACCGGATCGCTCCCGCGAGTCCCAGCTCACCAAGCACCCGCGCCACCTCGCGGCGCGGGGGCCGCTCGCCCGCCCCTGGGAGCTCCAGCGCGAGCGCGAGCGCCTGACGAGGATGCCCGCCGCGCAGGCGGTCGGCAAGCACGTAGGCGCGCGCGCCGAACAGCTCATCGCCGCCGTCGCCGCCGAGCGTGACCGTCACACCCGCCGCTGCGGCCGCGCGCAGCAGCGGCAGCACCCAGAAGTCACCCCAGCCGAGCAGCGGCACCTGCCAGGCCTGCTGGGACTCGAGGGCGCTCGCGAGCAGGCCGCCGGCGCGCACCTCCATGGTGATGCCGGGCAGCGCGAGCGCGTCCCTGAGCTCGTCGATCAGATCGGACTCGTCCACCGCCGGATGCTCCGGGAAGACCCCAGCGTGGGCCGAGACCCTCCCGGGCGCCTGCGCGGCGGCGAGCGCCGCTACCGACGCCGAATCCAGCCCACCGCTCATCAGCACGCCCGTCTCGCCGTCGGGGTCGATGCGGCGGCGCACCGCGCGCTCGAGCGCAGCGCGCGTGCGCTCGGCGAGCTGGTCCATCGGTAGCGCCAGCGGCTCGGCGAAGCGGGGCACCCAGTAGCGCTCCTCGCGCTCCCCGTGGCGGTCGAGCGCCAGCAGCGAACCGGGGTTCAGCCGGCGCACCCCCGCATACAGCGTCGCCGCGCCCGGGCGGTTGCCCAGAGAAATCCAGTGGGCGACGCTCGCCGGATCGGGGGCCGGGCGCGTCGGCAGCAACTCAAGCAAGTGATGGATCTCGCTCGCGAAGCACAGTGCGCCGGCCGCCTCGCCCAGATACAGCGAGCGCACGCCCAGCTGATCGCGCGCGATCAACCCCTCCCCCTGCTCGCCGTCCCAGACGAGCAGCACGAAGTCGCCGCGAAGACGCGCCGGCAGCCCCCGCCCCCAGCGCCGGTAGCCGGCCGCGAGCAGCTCCTCCAGACTGAGCCCGGTGATAGCGCCGAGCTCTGCGGCGAGCTCCTGCTCGTTGTCGACGAACCCGTCGAGCAGGCACAGCGGCTCGCCGGCGC
>DATNLQ010000419.1:0-7517 GCA_035602785.1 Solirubrobacteraceae bacterium | reverse complement strand
GCGCCGGCTCGGGGCCCTGCACGCGCGCCAGCCACAGCGCCGGGTCCGCCAGCTCGGCCGTGCTCGGCAGCGCCTGCGGGCCGCTCCACACGCGCGCCAGCGTCTGCGGGCCGCCTGCCTCCACCACCGCGTCGCAGAAGCGCCGCCCCGTCTCGTACTGGCGCAGCTTCAGCTCCAGGCCCAGCAGGCGCTCGAGCACGCGCCAGGGCAGGCCGCGGTTCATCCGCCTCGCGTTCAGCGCCGCGCGCAGGCGCGGCAGCGACGGCAGCACCTCCGCGCCCACCGCGTCCATCACGTGCTCCGCGTGGCCCTCGATCAGCGACATCGCCGCCTGCATACGCTCCACCAGCGCCCAGCGGTCCTCGCCCAAGGTCAGGCGCAGCAGCTGCCCGCGGCGCGCCATGTCGACCATCTCGCGCAGATCGTCCGGGTTCGGCACCCGTGCGCCGAGGTTGTCCAACCAGCGACCCACCCCGCCGCCGGAGGCGGCCTCATCATCATTTTCCCGCTCGGCCTTTCCGTTGCCCGTCGTCTCGCCGTCCGCCTGCTTGCCCGACACCGACACCTGCAGGCCCTCGATCAGCTCCGTCAGCATCCCGCCCAGGTGCTCGCGCAGCCACGGCGCGCCCGAGAACTGGACAGCGTGGGTGATCTCGTGGATGCTCACCCACAGAACCAGCTCCTCGCGATCCACGCCCAGGTTGCGCGCTGCCGCCGCCAGGTTCGGCGCCAGCAGCAAAAGGCGCGGGCGCACCGACGAGTCCAGCAGCGCCAGGTCGTACTGACCCAGCACGCGCTGGGACAGCATGCCCGTCAGCGCCCCCACCTGCGCGCCCAACAGCAGGCCAGACGCCGAGCGCAACGGCCCGCGCAGCACGCCCGGCAGACGGCCTTCGTCCTCGGTCATACGCTCGGTCAGCGGCGCCAGCAGCGGGCGCATCGTCTTCAGGTTCGCCGCGATCCACGACTGGCGGTCCACCGCCTCCAGGACCGGCAGCTCCGTCGTCGGCGCCAGGCCGCTGTATGAGCTCACGCGCTCGGCGAAGTCATACGCGCGCGGCTGCACCGAGCTCGCGCGCACGCCCCCGTACGGCGGAGAGCCCGCCACCAGCTCGCCCACCCGCTGGGCCGCGCTCCAATCGATCACGTCGTCCACACAGTCAGCGTAGCCGGACCCGCGCTTTGCTCCGCGCGTATCCTGAGCATGTGTCCGGCTTGCCCATCGCGCCCGCGCCACCCGAGGCCTCGCCGGCGGAGCAATCGCGCGAGATGCCCGACAGACGGCGCAAGGCACTTGCCGGGACGGCCGAGGCCGGCCTGCTCGAGCGGGCCGACGTGCGCGACGTGCTCGCCTGGATGCGCCTGCTCGTCGACCCCACCGACGCCGCCGCCGTCGTGCGTGCGCTCTCCCGGCCGCCCATCGAGCTGCGCCAGACCGACCTCGCGCGCATCATCCAGCTGGCGCGCCGGCAGAAGCTCGACCTCGTGCTCGGTCTCGCCGCCGCCATCGAGTCGCCGCAGGTGGCGCCCGAGGCACGCGAGCGCATCCAGCGGTTCTTGGGACTGCACCGCGCCGCCGCCGCCGAGCTCGACGCGCTCGATCCCGACCATTTCATCGCGCGCCTGATCGATCGCCTCAACGGTCGCGCCGTCGTCGAGCTTGCCGAGCCCGAGCTGCCCTCCCCCGAGAGCGAGCCCGAGCCCACCGACCAGCTCGAGGCCACCCTTGCGCTGTTGCGAGAGGAGGTCGTCGCCAGCGTCGCGCGCATCGGCGGGCGCCTGGGCGAGCTGCGGCTCGACACCGAGCTCGATGTCTCTCACGGCGTCGTGCGCTACCTGGAGCTGCTCAAGCTGTCCGCGTTGCTGCAGCGCCCCAGCGGCCAGAGCGTGGAGGAGGCGCTCGCCGAGGTCAACGCGCGCCTGCTCGCCGCCGCAACGCCGCTGCAGCGGGAGATCTTCCAGACGTCCACGCTCGACCACACGCTCGGCGCCGCGCTCGACGACGACGCCACAGCGAGCGGATGCGACGACCGCGCGATCGCCCAGGCCATCGCGCCCCGTGACGAGCACTCGCTCGCGCCGTTTCTGCCGCGCAAGGGCGTCGGGCTGGCGCTATCCGCGTCCGACATCCAGACCTACCGCAGTTGCCCGCTGCGCTACAAGTTCGCGCGCGTCCTGCGCATACCCACCGAGCAGACCATCCACCAGCGCTTCGGCATCGTCGTACACCAGGTGCTCGAGCGCTACCACTCAGAAGGCGGCAGCACCCTCGAGCAGATGCTCGAGCTGCTGGATCGCGGGTGGCGGCGGGCGGGCTTTGGCGATGGCGAGCACGAGCGCGAGCTGCGCGACAAGGCGCTCGTCGCGCTCACTCGCTACCACCAGCGCCTGGGAGAGCAGGAGTCACAGCCGGTGTGGTTCGAGCGCCAGTTCTCCTTCAGGCTCGGCCCGCATCATCTACGCGGGCGGGTCGATCGCGTCGATCGCCTTCGTCCCAGCGACCACGACCGCAGGGACGACCGCCGGGAGCGCCACGGCGACGGCAGCGAGCCCGAGTACGAGCTGATCGACTACAAGACAGGGCGCCCGCGCACCGCCGAGCAGCTCCAGGACGACGTGCAACTGTCGCTGTACGCGCTCGCCGCGCGCGAAGACTGGCAGTTGCCCTCCTCGCGGCAGGCCTATTACTACGTGCTCGACGACGTTAGGGTGCCCGTTCCCCGTGGCGAGCGCGATACCGACGCGGTCAAGGACATCGTGCTGGAGGTCGGCGACGGCATCCTCGCGCAGGAGTTCGCACCCACCCCCTCGCGCGCCGCGTGCTCGATCTGCGATTACCGCATCGTGTGCCCGGCCGCCGAGACCTGACCGAACGACCACAGCCGGTTGGCAACGAACGTCACCGGGGCGGCGATCACGACAGCGAGCCTCTGCGCGACCGTCGCTTGCAACCCGATCGCCGAATAGAGGATGGCGAAGGTCGCATAATTCACCGCAGCGCTGACTGCGGCGACCATGCAAAAGCGACGCAGGTCGCCGCCGACCGTTCTCCCGCTGGGAGGAAACGCCCATGCCCGAAGCAGAGTGAAGTTGAACAGACCGTTCAGCACGAAGGCCACGCCGAGCGCCGGATACGCAGGCACACCGACGTCCAGCTCGCCGTCATAGAACGAGATCGCCAGGAGAAAGCCGCACACCACGACCAGCCCGTAGCGCGAGAGCTGGCCGACGACGCCGCCGCGTGCGGCGCTAACGAGCGCACGCGAGCTGTTCAAGGAACTCATCGTAGTCGCGGATGTAGTCCTGCGGCTCATAGGGATCGGACGCGAGCACCAGCAGGATGGCGTCGTGGGTGAACCTGTACTGGACGCTCCACACCATCGGCGGCACATACAGACCGAGCTGAGGATCGTCTAGGACGACTTCCTCTCGGGTCCGGCCGTCGTCCACGACGATCGCAACGCTGCCCGACTGGCAGACCAGGAACTGCTTGCACGCACGGTGCGCATGGGCCCCGCGCACGTCCTTGGACGGCACCTGCATGATGCTGAAGAAGCGCCTCGGCCGAAAGGGAATGTGGCACTGCTCCTCTCCGGAGACCAGCGACCCGCGCAGGTCGTCCACGCGGACGAGCCGGCAAAGACACACTCCCGCGACCTGCAGCGCGCGTTCGCCTGCCTCCTCGCCCGGTAGCTCAGCGCGAGTCGCGCGACGGCGGCTGACATCGTGGGCATCCACATACCCGACGATGCGCGCCGGGTTGCCCGCGACGATCGCAAACGGCGGGACGTCGTCGGTCACCACGCTGCCAGCTCCCACCATCGCGTCCACACCGACAGTGACGCCCGGCATCACGGTGCAGTTGGCGCCCAGCGACGCGCCCCTGCGGACGACCGTGTCCGCGTGCTCTGCCCGAGGGACGCTGCTGCGCGGATACGCGTCATGGGCGAAGGTTGCGCCCGGACCCACGACGACGTCGTCCTCGATGCGCACACCGTCGCCAACGGCCGCGCCGCACCCGATCGTCACCCGATCGCCGAGAACCACCTCGTTGTCGATGAACACGTGGTCGCAGATGCTGCATTCGCATCCGATCCGCGCGCCGGGCAGGACATGGGCAAAGGCCCGGATGCTGGTCTTCGCTCCCACCGCAGGGGTCTCGCAGATCGCGGCCGGGTGCGTGAAATGACTAGCGGTCGCCGCCATGCGCCGTCACTCGTCCTCCGGGTCGTGAAAGCTCTCGCTGAGCACCGACACGGCGTGCGGACGGCGCTTGCTGTTCTCGTAGGTGCGCCACACGTAGGAGCCGACAACGCCCAAGCCGGACAAGGTCAGAGAGCCCATCACCAGCAGCGTCAACATGATCGGCGTGTAGCCCGCCACGCGAATGCCCGCCAATGCCCACACGAGCAAGACCGTCACCCCGCCGGCACTCGAAAGCAGCACGCCCGTAACACCGACGGCCAGCAACAGGTTGATGGGAAGATCTGTGAACGAGTAGATGCTGTCGAAGAGGTAGCGCACCTTCTTGCGCACAGTCCAGCCGCTGCGACCCGATGCTCGCGGTGCCCTGTCGTAGGGGATCTCCACGCGTCGATAGCCCAGCCAGATGAGCAGCCCCACCAGGCTGCTGTTGGACTCGTGCAGCGCCTGCAGCGCGTCGCGCACCTCGGGGGTGCACGCAAACACGTCGATGCCTCCGCGCGGCATCTCCGGCTGCACCCAGCGGCAGTAGATCGACCAGAACCAGGAGGACCCCACGCGGCTGGCGCGCGGATCGGCGCGCGCGCGCCTGACGCCAACCGCTACATCGCACTCGCCCCTCGCCAGCGCCTCGTACAGGCTGATCGCCAGCTCCACCGGCTCCTGCAGGTCGGCCGACATGACGACCATGCAGCGGCCGCGGGCCGCCGCCAGTCCCGTCCGAACCGCCGCGAAGGAGCCGAAGTTGCGCGAATGCCACAACAGGCGCGAGCGCAGCCGACTGCCGTCCAACAGCACCCGCAGGAGGGGGCCGGAGTCGTCGGGCGAGCCGTCGATGACGAAGATCGCCTCCATGCGCCCCTCCAGCCGATCGGACACGCCCTCGAGACGGCGGACCACCTCGGGCAGCGTCTCGCGGTTGCCGTAGACCGGCACGACCACGCTCACCAGCAGGGCATCGTGCGCCGCGCGATCGCCGTCCGCGGCCTCAACCTCGTCGACGATCGTCACAGCCATCGTGCGACGTCCTCGAGAGCGATCTCCTCGAGAGCCGCGCAGACGGTCTCGGTCTCCTCGTACTCGAGCTCGGGAAAGCAAGGCAGCGTGAGAACCTGCTCGCAAGCGCGCTCGGTCACGGGCAGCCTCGCCGCCGGCGCTCCGATGATCTTCTGGCGGTGGTCGGGGAGCGGATAGTGAACGGCCGTGCCTATGCCCCGCACGCCCAGTGCCTCCGCGAGCTCCTCCCGGCGCGGCGTGCGGACGACCGCCAGATGCGCCACGTAATCGTCGCCCCCCTCCTGTGCCATCCCCACGGGGGTCGTCGCGAGCGCCCTTGCGTAGCTGCGCGCGATCGCGCGCCGTCGCCGATTGCGCTCGTCCAGCCTCGGCAGCCGCACGCGCAGAACGGCCGCCTGGATCTCGTCCATCCGCCAGTTTCCGCCACCATCTTCCCGCACGCGATACTTGTCGCCCCATCCGTACTGGCTGAGCCGGCGGGCGCGCGCCGCGACCTGCGCGTCCGAGGTCGCGATCGCCCCGCCATCGCCGATCGCGGCCAGGTTCTTGGTCGGGTAGAAGCTGAACGCCGCCGCGTCGCCGAAGCTACCCGCGTAGCGACCGCCCGCATGGGCTCCCGCCGCCTGCGCGCAGTCCTCCACGACCGCAATCCCCCGCGACCGACACAGGTCGCACACGGCGGCGACCGGCGCCATCTTGCCATACAGGTGGGTCACCACGACCATCGACGTACGCGGCGTCAGCGCCTGTTCGAGCGTGCGCCGACTCACGAGCAGGTCGCGATCCTCGACGTCGGCAAAACGCACGTCCATACCGCAGCTGCGCGCTGCCAGCGCAGCGTAGCCTCCCGCGTTCGCCGCGCTCACAACCTCCTGGCCGGGACCGCCTCCCAGCGCTCTGAACGCGAGCTGCAGGGCCGCCGTTCCGCTGGCCACGCCCACCACGTGGCCCACCCCCAGATAGTCGGCCAGCTCGCGCTCGAACGCGCACGTCTCCTCCCCCAGGAGGTACCGGCCGCTAAGGGTCACGCGGCTCACGGCCTCGGCGAGCTCCTCGTCGGCAAGGACCCCGCGACGCAAGTCGTTGACAGCTATGGCAAGTGTCGCGGGCAAGCCTCCTCTTTTACGGCCGGCGTCCAGGCCTGTCAACGACAGGCTTTGCCGCGAGCGCCCCCATCCCCTAAACGCGGCGCGCACACCCGCATACGGTTGGAGACAAATCCAGTCGGAAACACGGATCGGTCGCGCTCGAATGCAGGCAAATCGGGTTTGCGGTCCCGGTTTGCCACAATGACCGACGATCACCGTGACCAGCGACAGCGACATCCGCAAGGCCCTAGAGGCCGTCATCGACCCCGAGCTGCACCGCTCGATCGTCGAGCTCGACATGGTGCGCTCGATCGACATCGGCGCAAACGGCGTCGTCGACGTGACGGTCTCGCTGACCACGCCCGGCTGCCCGATCAAGGGCCACTTCCAGACCGCCGTCGCGCAGGCCGTCTCCGCGCTGGAGGGCATCACGCACGTGAACGTCTACTTCGACGTGCTCGACGATTCCCAGAAGGCCGCCCTGCAACAGAAGCTCGGGCGCGGCAGCCTGCCTGCCGGCGCCTTGGCCCAGGTCGCAAACGTGCTGTGCATCGGCTCGGGCAAGGGCGGCGTGGGCAAGTCCACGCTCACCGCCAACCTCGCCGCCGCGCTCGCGGGCGAAGGCAAGCGCGTGGGCGTGCTCGACGCCGACGTGTGGGGCTACTCGATACCGCGCATGTACGGCCTCGGCGCCACGCGGCCGGCCGTTTCGGCCGAGCGCAAGATCATCCCGCTGGAAGCCCACGGCATCAAGGTCATGTCGATCGGCTTCTTCGTCGGCGAAGACGAGGCCGTCGTGTGGCGCGGGCCGATGCTGCACAAGGCGCTCACCCAGTTCCTGCAGGACGTCGACTGGGGCGCGCTGGACTACCTGCTCGTCGATTTGCCGCCCGGCACCGGCGACGTCTCCATGACGCTCGCCCAGCTGCTGCCCCAGGCGCAGTTCGTGATCGTCACCACGCCCCAGGCGACCGCGCAGAAGGTCGCCCGCCGCTCCGCCCAGATGGCCCACAAGGTCTCGCTGGAGATCGGCGGGGTGATCGAGAACATGTCCGGCTTCACGACGCCGTCGGGCGAGCGCTTTGCGATCTTCGGCGAAGGCGGAGGCAAGGAGCTCGCCGACGAGCTCGACGTGCCGCTGCTCGGCCGCGTGCCTCTCACGATGCCTCTGCGCGAGCACGCCGACAGCGGCGTTCCGCTCGTGATCGA
>DATNLQ010000415.1:0-3260 GCA_035602785.1 Solirubrobacteraceae bacterium | reverse complement strand
ATCCGTGAAGTGCGCGAGCACAAGCCCGACCTGCTCACGCTCGACCTGACCATGCCCGGCGGCTCGAGCCTGGCGGCGCTGCCGTCCTGCTTCATCGCCCATCCCAAGCTCGCCGTCGCGATCCTCACCATGCGCGAGGATCCCGAGTACGCCCGCCAGGCCCTGCGCGCCGGCGCGCGCAGCTACGTCCTCAAGGAGGCCGAGCCGGCCGAGCTGCTGCAGGCCTTCCGTCTGGCTGTCGCAGGCGGCAACTACCTGCACCCGCGTCTGGGCGCGCTCATGGCCACCGGCGACGAGCCTCCCACCGAGGGCGTCGTGCTCAGCGAGCGTGAGCGCGAGGTCATCAGGCTGATAGCCAACGGCTACACCAACCCCGAGATCGCCGAGCAGCTCAACGTGGCCGAGCGCACCGTCAAGACCTATCGCGCCCGTGCGATCGAGAAGCTCGGCTTCTCCTCGCGCGCAGAGATCACCGCCTACGTGCGGCGCATCGGCCTCGCCGAGTAGCTCGCGGCTGTCTACACAGGTGGCGCAGCCGCGGCCATCTGCTCGCCTACGCTCGGACGCCCCGCCAAGGGCACCGTCAGGCGCATCGTCGTCCCTTTGCCGGGCGCCGGCATGAGCTCGAGCTCGCCGCCCACCAGCTCCGCGCGCTCGCGCATGCCCGACATGCCAAAGCCGCCCTCCAGGCCGTCGCCGCGCGGGCCCAAGCGGCTGGCCTCCGGCAGCCCGCGCCCGTCGTCGGTCACCGACGCGCGGATGACCGCGTCGTGCTCTCGCACGCTTACCACCGCCTTGGTCGCTTGCGCGTGGCGGCTGACGTTGGTCAGCGCCTCCTGCACGATGCGGTAGATCGTGCTCTCCAGCTCGGGGTCAAGGCGCCGCGAGCCGTTGGCCTGCGCGCCGTAATCGACGCCGACCGCCGCCAGCTCGTCCGCCTGCGCTGGGCCCAGGTCGATCTCGGTCGTCACCTCCAGCCCGTCGATCGCCTGCGCGCGCCTGGCCAGCGCCTCCAGGGCTGCCGCCAGGCCGAGGTCGTCCAGGGCAGCCGGGCGCAGCTCGGTGATCAGATGGCGCAGCCCGTCAATCTCCGCACCGAGGCCCTCGAGCACCGCGTCCACCGCCTCGCGCAGCGTCTGGCCGTCGTCGATGTCGCGCGCGTTGGCCAGCTTCAGGCGCAGCGCGCCGATGCCCTGGATGCTTTCGTCGTGGATCTCCCGCGCCCAGCGCGTACGCTCGCGCTCGCGGGCCTCCATGCCGTAGCGCAGCCGTTCGATCTCTACCGAGCGCTCCGCCGCCAGGCGCTGGGACACGCTCGCAGCGAATGCGCTCAACGCCTGCCTGTCGGGCCCGCGAAAGCCGCTGTCGGAGCGCAGCGCGATGACCATACCCCCGCCCTGGCCCTCCATACGCAGGGGCTCCACCAGGGCCGCTCGTGCGTCGACGCCCAGTTCGTGCAGCCACGCCGCCTCTTGGCCGCGCGGCCGGTCAAGCGAGATCGGCTCGCCTTTCAGGTATAGGGCTCCCAGCGCGCTGCCCTGCACAGGCATGATCCGTACGCGCACAGTCGCCGCGCCGCTCGACGCCGCCACCCGCAGCTCGCCGCGCTCCTCGATCACGACCATCAGCGTGCTCGCGTCAAGCAGCGCCAGCCCGCGGTCGGCCATCAGGCGCAGCAGCCACAACTCTGATCCGGAGAGCACCGCGGCTGATTATGAACGTCGCGGGGGCGACACTTAACGGGCTACCTGGTCGAGCGTCCGGCGGCCCGACGATCGAGCGCCGCATCCTGGGCCTCCGTGCGCCTAGCCTGCCAGTGCGCGAACGGCCCCGCCTGTGCGCCCGCCGTCAGGGGATCCCCTCCGTTGCGCCCGCGCGTCGCCGCGCGCGTGCGCTCCAGCAGGTCCACGCCACTTGCGTCCTTGCGCCAGCTCGCCAGGCCCAGCGACACGCGCAGCGGCCGGCGCTGCCCCTGCGCTTCCACCTTGATCGTGCGCAGTCGCTCGAGCATGCGCCTGGCCACGATCTCGCCGCGGGGCTCATCCGCGCCCGGCAGCACGATCATCAGCTCATGGTCGCTCGGCCTGCCGATCCGATCGAAGTCGCGCAGTTCGCGCGCCAGCGCTCCCCCGACGTACGCGAGGGTCTGCTCGGGCAGCTCGCTGTGGTGCTCGCGCGCGATCTCCTGCATGTTGTCGATCACCAGCAGCAGGCAGCTCAGCGGCGTGCCGTGGCGTTCTGCCCGATGGACCTCCTCGTCCAGGCGCGCGCTCAGCTGCGCCGCCGCCAGATACGCCGGCCCGTCGCTCCCGATGGAGCCAGTACGTGGGTGATGATCGATGGCAGCCATGCCGTGTAGCGCACGAGTGTACGCCGAGGCTCGGTGTCCTTCCCGAGCGCTCCTTATCCTCACATTATGGCCCCTCGGAGGGAGTTTTGGGCTCCTCGACAGCAATTTCTCGGGGCGCTCAGAACGTTCTCAGGCCAGCGATCCGTCGGCACCCGCTGCTACACCTGACCGCGTGCTCCAGGAGCTGTCCGTCGAGAACCTCTTGCTGATCGAGCAGGCCCAACTGCGCCTTGCCCCTGGTCTGAACGTGATCACAGGCGAGACTGGAGCCGGCAAGACCGTGCTGGCGCACGCGCTCGACCTTTTGCTCGGCGGTCGCGGCGCCGCGTCGGGAGGGCGTGGTCGTCCCTCCATGGTGCGCCCCGGAGCCGCCGAGGCTTACGTGGAGGGTGTCTTTGACTTGACCCCAGCGCTGCACGAGAAGCTCGGCGATCGCCTGTCGCCCGACGCCGACGAGCTGATCCTGGCTCGCCGACTGGGCGCCGACGGCCGCACGCGCGCCTACCTGAACGGCCGCTCGGCCACCGTCGCCGAGCTGCGCGAGCTCGGCTCCGTGCTGCTCGCCTTCTACGGGCAGCACGAGCATCGCAAGCTGCTTTTGTCGGCCGCCCAGCTGCAGATCCTCGATGACTTCTGCGGCGACCAGCAGGCTGTGCGCCTGCGTGAGTGCGCGCACGCCCACGTCGACGCTCGCGCGGCCGCGGCCCGCGTGGCCGAGCTGCGCGAGCTGGCCGGCGCGCGTGAGCGCGAGCTCGACCTGCTCGAATACGAGCTCGCCGAGATCGACGCCCTCGCTCCGTGCGAGGGCGAGCACGAGCAGCTGCTCGAAGCCCGTGAGCGCCTGCGCCGCCTGGATGCGCTGCGCAGCGCCGCCGGCGCCGGTGCCGACGCGCTCGCCGGGGAGTCGCCC
>DATNLQ010000413.1:0-4190 GCA_035602785.1 Solirubrobacteraceae bacterium | reverse complement strand
GGCAGCTCATAACCGGCTCGCGCCGTGGCGTCGTTGTTGCCGGCCGCTGCGAGCGGCAGACCGGGCTTGGCGCGGTCGCCGCCGAGTTCGCCGCAACCGTCGGCTGGCCGCTGCTGGCCGACCCGCTCTCGGGCGCACGCCGCGGAGAGGCTGCAATCGCCCACTACGACGCCCTGCTGCGTGACGAGCGCTTCGCAGCCGCAACCCCGGATCTCGTGTTGCGTGTGGGCGACCTGCCGGTATCAAAGCCCCTGCGCACGTGGCTGGCCGGGCTGGACGCCGTGCCACAGGTCGCGCTGGACCCGGACGGCGCGTGGCAGGATCCCGCGTCGGTGCTCAGCTACTCGTTCGCGTCAGAGCCCGCAGCGATTCTGCGCCAGGCGACCATTGCGCACGAACAGACTGGGGAGCCACGTTCGGACGTGGAGCAGGACTGGCTTGCGAGTTGGCGCAGCGCCGATGAGCGCGCGGCGGAGGCGATCCTGGGGATGCTCGGCGGCGATCAGCTCTCCGAGCCGACCATCGCACGAGAGCTGGGCGTGCTGCTGCCCGCCGAGGCGATCTTGTTCGTCGCCTCCTCGATGCCTGTGCGCGACATCGAGACGTTCTGGCCCACGCGGCCAGATCCGCCGCGCGTCCTGTGCAACAGAGGAGCCAACGGCATCGACGGCACCGTCTCATCGGCCTTCGGCGCGGCCGCCCACGCCCGAGAGTCCGCCGGCGGTCGCGACGACGGGCAGTCGGTGGGCGGCGCCGGCCCGGTTGTCCTGCTGATCGGCGACGTGGCTCTCGCGCACGACATCGGCGGCCTGTTGGCCGCACGACGCCTGGGCTTGAAGCTCACGATCGTGCTGATCGACAATGGCGGCGGGGGGATCTTCGACTTCCTCCCCGTCTCCGGCGCGAAGGTCGCGCGTCAGCCGGACGCAGACGAGGACATCTACACCCGCCACATCGTCACGCCCACGGGCCTTGACTTCGCCGACGCCGCCGCGCTCTACGGCCTGGCACACGAGCGCGTGGACACGATCCAGGCGTTCCGTGCCGCGCTCGAGCGGGCGCTTTCACCGCAAGCCGGGTCGACGATCGTGCACGCGACCACCGATCGACAGAGCAACGTGGATCTGCACCGCCGCGTGTGGGATGCCGTCGCGCGGGCGCTGGCCCAGCCGGGCTGACGACCAGCCTGTGCAGGCTACGCGGACAGAACCGCCCCGACCACCCGCTCGGGCGCTTCAAGCGCCGGCCAGTGCCCGACGTCGTCGAGCGCCAGCAGCGGCGCATCGGGCAGGCGCTCGCGGATTCGCTGAGCCATGTGCGCGCCTGAGATCGGATCGAGCATCCCCCACACGAAGCTCAACGGCACGTCGGTGTGCTCCAGCGCGCCGACCCAGCGCTCCTGATTGACCTCGCGGTCTTTCATGTACTGAATCAGTCGGTGCGTGAGCCGATGCCCGTCCTCGCGGCTCATCGCGCACCAGATGTCGGCGCTGTCGGCCGTAGCGTCGAAATCCTCGGCGAACGTCGGCGCCAGCGCCATCGTCCACAGCTCCTGCGTGATCTGCGCGCTGATCTGCGGTCCCTGCTCGGGGTCCAGCAGCGCCAGCTGGCCGGGCTGCGGGCGATAGACGTCGGGATACAGCCCGCCGTTGAGCAGATGCACCGAGACGAGATTCACCGCCAGGGCGCCCGTAGCGCGCCGCGCGAGCAGCTCCTGCGCGACCGACACCGCGTAGTCGTGTGCAACAAGCGCCGTCTCTGTGATGCCCTCGCGCGCCCACATCGCCTCGACCAAGTCGGCCTGCTCGTGGATCGAGTAGTCGTGGTCGGCTGGCTTGTCCGACGCACCGAACCCGAGGAAGTCGAACAACAGCAGCGTACGCTGTGCGCCGAGCTCGGGCAGGACCCTTGCCCAGTCATAGGAGGAGCTTGGAAAGCCGTGCAACAGCGTCATCGCCGGTCCGGCTCCCACGCGGGCGACGAAGATCGAGCGCTGCGAGCCGCCAAGCGCCACCCGAGCTCGCTCGCCCTGTGCCCACCACTGCTCGATCCCGCTCACCGGCAGATCATCCTGCCAGCAGCGGTAGCAGCGCTTGGAGCTTGACCTCGGTCTCAGCCAGCTCGGCCTGCGGGTCTGAGTCGCGCACGATGCCGTTGCCCGCGTAGCAGCGGGCTATGTTCGCGTTCAGCAGCGCGCAGCGCAGCGCCACGCAGAACTCGCCGTCGCCGGCCGCGTCCGTCCAGCCGACCGGGCCCGAGTACCAGCCGCGGTCAAGGCCCTCCAGGGCGGGGATCAGGGGGGCGGCCGCGCGCAGCGGCTCGCCACCGACCGCGGGCGTGGGATGCATCACGCCTGCCAGCTCCAGCGCTTCCATCGGCGCGGCCAGCTGCGCGCGGATGGGCGTTGCCAGGTGCTGGATGTTGGCGATCCGCACCAGCTCGGGCTCGGGCGAAGCCGCCACCCAGATCGCGTGCGGGCGCAGGATGCGCTCGATCCGCCGCGCCACGATCGCGTGCTCCTCGCGGCGGCTGTCGTCGCGCAACATCTGCTCTCCGAGGTGGTCATCGACCGCAGGGTCGGCGCTGCGGCGCGTGGAGCCCGCCAGCGCAAGCGTGCTCACGCGGTGGCCTTCGCGACGCACCAGCAACTCGGGGCTGGCTGCGACGAGCGTCGAGGCGCCGCGCCCCACGCACAAGACGAAGCACGAGGGGAACTCCTCGCGCAGCACGCCGAACACGGCCGCGGGGTCATACGCGCGCGGCGCGTGCACGTGCACTTCGCGCGCCAGCACGATCTTCTCCAGTTCCCCCGCCGCGATCATCTGGGTCGCGCGCGCCACGGCCGCCTCGTAGTGCTCGGGGGGCATCGCGCTGGACACTTCAAAGCGTCCCGTAGGCGCCGGATCGAGGAGTGGCAACGGCCGCTCGATGAGCTCTGACAGGCGGCGCTGCAGGCGCTCTGACAGCAGCTCTGGCGTGTCGTCGGGCGACGCTAGCGCCGACAGCGTCAGGCGCACCGTCGGGTCTGCGCGACCGTCCGGACCCACGTCGGCGCCGCGCGCGCCCCCGTGCCGGCGGCGCACCAGCGCGAGCTCGGGCACGACCAGCGAGGCCGGCGCAAAGCCCCGCCAGTGTGGCGAGTGCCCTCCATCGGGTGCGAACGCGAAGCCGCCAACCGCCACCGGGCCCTCGCCTGCAGGGTCGTCGGCCTGGTCGGCGACCGCGCCGGCCGCAAGCTCGCGCCAGCGGTCGGCCACCTGCGCGAAGCGCTCGGCGCCGGTGGCCTGCAGGCAGACCGCCTGCCCCAGCCCCGCAAGCGCCGCCTGCCCGCGGTCGGGCTGCTCGAAGACGAACCATGGCTCGTCTGCGCGGCGCGACGCGCAGACCACCGCCGAGGGGTCCACCTCCCCCGGCAGCGCCAGTGACATGCTGGCCAGGACCTCGCCGCCGCGACGGCGCGCGCGCCTGACCGCCAGATCCAACCGGGCGGCCAGCCGCTCGCGGTCCTGGGCACTCAACGCAAACGCGCTGTGGTGGCCGGTCTGCGAGCGGTCGGCGAGCCGCGCCACTACGTCTCGGTACGCCCCCGCGAGATCGCGATCTCGCCCGTGCGCATCATCTCGATCAGGCCGAATGGGCGGACCATCGTCTCGAACGCCTCGATCTTCTCAGTCGTGCCGGTCACCTCGATGATGATCGCGCGTTTGGTCACGTCGACGACCTTGCCGCGGAAGATCTCAGCGATCTGCAGCAGCTCGCCGCGCTGCACACCGTCGGCGGTGACCTTGAACAGGGCCAGCTCGCGCGCGACCGTGTCGGCGGGCTCCAGATCGCGGATCTTGAGCACGTTGACGAGCTTGTGCAGCTGCTTGGTGACCTGGTCGATCGGATGCAGCGCGCCGTCGACGGTGAGAGTGACGCGCGAGATCTGCACGTCCTCGGTCGGTCCGACCGTCAGCGTCGAGATGTTAAAGCCGCGCCTGGCGAACAGGCCGGCGATGCGCGTCAGAACGCCCGACTTGTTTTCCACGAGGATCGACAGCACGTGCTTGCGGCCCGTGCGCATGTTGGTCGCCGCATGCAGCTCCTCGAGGCTGAGCGGCTCCTTGGTTCCTGGCTCACCCATGATGGTCCCCATCACCCCACCATCTCGCGTGCGGCTTGGCCGGCGGGGATCATCGGGTAGGTGT
>DATNLQ010000387.1:0-16999 GCA_035602785.1 Solirubrobacteraceae bacterium | reverse complement strand
CCGCCGGGCGCGCCCGCCGCCAGATGACCCTCGGCGACGAAGTACACGTAGGAGCCGTCTTGCGAGCTGCCGACGACGCCGAGGACGTCGGCTCCGTAGGGATCTTCACCGTTTTCCGGGTCAACCGTGAGGTCGGCGAGGGTGCGCGTGTCGACGTCGTACAGGTAGAGGTCGTCGCCGGGCTGCCTGCGGTGTGTGGTGGTCCCCTGTTCCTTTTCGCCCCTTTCTTCTTCGACTTCTTCGCGCTTTTCTTCTTCTTCTTCGAGCTGCGATATCGCTTCCTTGCCCGTGAAGGACTTCTTGGTCAACGCTGCCCTACTGGTGAAGAAGACGACCGATCCATCCGCCGACGCTCCCCAGAACTGTGCAGGCTCTGGGGCACAGACGCGTTCCCTGGTTTCGCAGTTCGAAGGCCCCGCCCCCGGTGCCGGTGCCGAAACCTCGATCGTCGAGGAGCCTTCGAGGCGATCGTAGAGCTCCTGCTTGCCATCCTGGGGCGGGTCTGGTTCGCCTCCGTCGGCCTTGGCCTCGAAGAGAACGCGCGATCCATCCTGGGAGATCGCGTGGTCGAGCTCGCCCGACGTGCCTTCGATCGGATCGATGCCCGCGCCCGCCATCGCGCCTTCCGACGCCACGCGGCCGTCAGGCAGGACTCCGTCAAGCCGCACCTGTTCGCCAGCAGCTTCATACAGGTTGTCCACACCGCCGCCCGGCGCTCCCCCCAGCAGGCTGTCGTTCGTCTCGAAGATGACGTGGCGGAAGTCGCTCGAGGCGCCCGCAAACGCGGGTACGTCTTCGGCCCCGAAACAGGAGCCGCAACCCGGCGGTTCGGCGGGCGGCAAGACGGTGATCAGCGAGTAGCTGCCGTCCGCTTCGCGGAGGTAGAGGTTGTACACGCCTGCCGGGGCGTTCCCGGTCAAGCCCTGGAGCGGGACACGCAGGACGGCCTGGGAGAGGTCAGCCGAGAAGGCATAGCTGACTCTCGCAAAGCCGTTCGCGGGCGGCTGCGAGGTCGGCGGCGTCAGCGAAGCGGTCTGCCAGCCGGCGCCGTCGCGGGTGGACACGTAGGCGTTGGGGAGCTCGTTGCCCTGGGCGCCGGCGAACGCGCTCGCCGCGCTCATGTACGCGATCGCGCATGGTTCGCCCGCTTCGCACGCCGAGCTCTGGGCGGGGAACAGGGGCTGGACCGTGACCGCGTCCGCCCCGTCCTTTTCCTCGGGCGAGACCTGCTCGTAGGCGCGGCAGTCGGGCAGATGCTCAGAGACGCCCGAGCGCAGCGCCGCGTTGGGGCACACAGCCGCGCTTGCAGGCGTCACCGCGGGGGCGCCGAGCCATGCGCACGCGAGGACAATGATCCCCGCGCAGCGCGCGACTGTCCTCCTATCCATCGGTCCGCCGCGGGGCGGCTTGTTGCGCATCGAGCTCCTCTCGCGCCTCGTCCTTGATCCCCCCGCGCGAAAGCCTACCCGCGTTGCGCCGATGACCGGCCGCTTGCGCGTACGAAGGCGGAACCGCCTGCGACGACGGCTCCGCCCCCAGCCCTGCCCTACCTCTCTGCTGCGCCTATTTCCATTCGACGCTACCGCCTTCGAGTTCGGCGGTCATGCTGCCTGTGTAGCTGCCTTCGCTGTTTTCTTCGCTGCCGCAGGCTTCGCCGCTGCCCTTGGACACGATGCCGCTGGCGTTCGCGTTCGCCGTGATCTCTTTGCTGGGTTTGTTTTCATAGGAGATACCCGAGACCGTCTGGACGGGGATCGTGATGTGGCAGCCCGCGCCTTCCGGGGTGATCGTAACCGCAGTTTCCAGCCGTGCCGATTCGTTGGCGCTGTATTCGAATTTCACGGGCGTGATTTTCACTTTCGGGAAGCCGAAAGCAGTGCAATTCGTGTACGTGAGGGTTTCCTTGTGAATCGCCGATTTCAGTTCGGTGATTGAGCCGGTCGAAGAGACGTTTTTGCATTCAAGCGTCCCCGCGCCCGTTTTGAACACCGCGGCATCCGTCTGTTTGCCTTTGGTTGTCCCCG
The DNA here is from genome assembly GCA_035602785.1 of Solirubrobacteraceae bacterium. GTDB lineage: Bacteria > Actinomycetota > Thermoleophilia > Solirubrobacterales > Solirubrobacteraceae > Palsa-744. The sequence goes on along the minus strand of DATNLQ010000387.1, from coordinate 14,975 downwards.
TTTTGCTGGCGACGAATTCATGGCCCGTGGCCGAGACGGACCCCGCGCCTACAGCGGCGATCGAGAGCGCGGCCGCCAGGGCCACCCCCAACATCACGATGCGTTGCATGGTTTCTCGCTGCTCCCTTGGTCGAGTGATGACCGACCCCACGGCTCGTGGCCGCTGATCGTGACGATCCGGTCGAACATCGCCATAGTCTAGAAGGATTCCGGACAGCAGTTTGCTGCGCTGGCCCCGCGATGACTATCACAGACAAACACTCTTCCGTCAAGCGGAAATACGCGTATTACACGAAGCCGGACACATAAGGCCAGCCGTCTACTCCCGGTAGTCGACGCGGTTTCGGTCGCACCGCGCCATGCCGCCGCACGCGAGGTCGCGCCCTACGCGCCTGCGTATAAATTGATCGCATGTCCAATGTCACCGCGCTCGATCTCGCTCTCCTGCCCGGCGCGCGGGCACTGCTGGCAGTTCACGCCCGAGAGTTGCCCCAAAGAGACGACCTGTGCGGCGCGTTCTGCGGCGCGCTGGCCCTGCAGACCGCGGGCATCGAACGATACGCCGACGAACCGGTCGACCAGGACGCCGTCGCGCTGCGCGCCGGGAGCGTCGTCTCGCGCGCACGCGAGCCAGGCGTCCTTCCCCATGGAGAACCAGGCCGGCGCGACTACCGCCTGTCGCTGCCGTCCATCGACGACGCCGACGCCTCCGGGACGACCGCCGCGGGGCTCGTGACCGCACTGGAGGAGCTTGCGGGTGAGCGACTCGCAGCGATCCCGTTCAGCGGACCGTGGACCGCCGATACGCTCGGGCGCCTGTTCGACGTCGCCGCCGCACGCGAGCTTCCCGTCACGCTGATCGCCAACCTCGCCACCCGTTATCTGTGGGGCGGGCAGGTGAGCGTCGGGCAAGTGCTGGACTACCTGCTCGACGGCGTACACGCCAGCCCGGAGCCCGACTGGGACGTCGGGCACTTCGCCTGTGTGGTCGGCCGCGTGCGGGGCCCCGGCGGCAGCCTCTACGGCGTCGCCGACACCTACCCGTCGCTCGGGCGCGGCGGTGTCCACATACAGCCCGCCGAGCGTCTCGCCGCGGCGATCGACCGGCGCGACATGCCAGCGGGCGGGGTCATCGCGGTCGTCTGCAGCGAGGATGCACAGGCTGTGCGCGCGGGCGCCCAAGCGATCGGCCTCGTCGAGGGCCTGTGGGACAACGGCACCGCTACGCTGGCCACGCCCAGGTGAGCGCCCACGATCCTGGAGCCGGCTCGGGCGATCTGATCGCGCTGGTCTGCTGCGACCTCGGCGCGATCGTGCGCGGACGCTCGCTGTTTGCCTCACAGCTCGACGCGCACCTGGACGCCGGGGTCGGCTGGGTGCCGGCCAACCACGCGCTCACCCCGCTCGGGCCAATCGCCGAACCCAACCCCTACGGCTCCACCGGCGACCTGCGCCTGCTGCCCGACCCCGACACGCGCGTGCGGGTAGAGGGGTCCGTGGATGGGGGCCCCGGATCAAAGTCCTCCCACAAGGCCCTCGAGCTTCTGCTCTGCGACATCGTCCACACCGACGGCGCTCCATGGGAGTGCTGCCCGCGGCGCTTCTTGCGCGACGCGCTGGAGCGGCTCGAGCACGAATTCGACCTGCACCTGACGGCCAGCTTCGAGCACGAGTTCCAGCTGCTGCTCGACGCCCCGCCCGAGCTGCCGTTCTCGCTGCGGGCGCAGCGTGCCGCCGAACCATTCCCGACCGACGTCATGCGCGCGCTCGCGCAGGCCCGCGTGCAACCCGAGCGCTTCTTCGCCGAGTTCGCCGACCACCAGTTCGAGATCCCCGTCGCGCCCGCCGCTGGCATCACGAGCGCCGACCGCGCCGTGATCCTCAGAGAGGTGGTGCGCGAGGTCTCCCGCCAACACGCGCTGCGCGCGAGCTTCGTGCCGCTGCTTGACCCAAACGCGGCCGGCAACGGAGTGCACATCCACCTCGATGTGCGCGACAGCGCAGGACGCTCCATCCTGTATGACCCGCAGCGACCGGCCTGCCTGAGCGAGCTGGGCGGGCGCTTCGCCGCGGGGATCCTGCGCCACGCAGGCGCCCTGACCGCGCTGACCGCTCCCAGCCCCGTGTCCGCCGCGCGCCTGCGGCCCCACCGCTGGAGCGCCGGCGCCGTCTGCCTGGCCGAGCGCAACCGCGAAGCGCTGCTGCGCATACCGCCGCTCGTGTCGCTCGGCGGCGGCGACCCCGCGCGCCAGCTGCACCTGGAGTACCGCGGCGCCGACGCGGCCGCCAATCCGCATCTCGCGCTCGGGGCGATCGTGCGGGCGGGGATCGAGGGCCTGAACGCCAAGCTGGACACGCCCCCGATCCTCGATCGCGATCCCGCACAGCTCGACCCCGTCGATGCCGAGCGCTTTGGGGTCGACGCTCTGCCGGGCTCGCTCGAGGACTCCCTGCAGGCGCTCGCCCAGGACGACACCGCGCGCGGCTGGATGCCTGCGCTGCTCTACGACGGCTACGTCAGCCTCAAGCGCGCCGAGCTCGCCGCAGTCGCCGACATGGATCTCGCCCAGCGCTGCCGACGCTATGCGCATGCCTACTGACGAACTGCTCGAGCGCCTGCTCGAGGGCATCCAGCGCGAGCTGCCCGACGCCGTGCAGCTTCGCCATCGCCTGCACGCCGATCCGGAGCTCGCCCATGCCGAGCTGCGCACCTGCGCATCCGTCGCGCAAGCGCTGCCGGTCGCCAGCAGCCAAGCAGCCGGCACGGGGCGCATCGCCCGTGTGGGCCCAGCCGATGGATCAGCCGGCGTCGGCGCGGTGGCCGTGCGCGCCGAGCTCGACGGGCTGCCCGTGCGCGAGCAAACGGGAGCGCCCTTCCAGGCCGGCGGCGAGATCATGCATGCCTGCGGCCACGACGTGCACATGGCCGCCCTCGTCGCCCTCGCGCGCGCGGCGCACGCGCTCGAACAGGAGCTGCCCGCCCCGCTGCTCGCCGTCTTCCAGCCCAGCGAGGAGGCCTACCCGTCAGGGGCGCAGGAACTCGCACGCGGGGAGCTCGTCGCGCTTGCGCCCGCCGCCGTCGTCGCCGCGCACGTGCATCCCGAGCTGCCGTGGGGCGCGGTCGCCCTCGACGCCGGCACCGTCAACGCGTCCTGCGACAACGTCGAGATCCTCGTCGAGGGAGAGCCCTCGCACGGGGCCTATCCCCACCACGGACGCGATCCGATCCTGGCGCTTGCCCAGATCGTCGTCGCCCTGCACGCCCAGGTCGGACGGCGAATCGATCCTCACGGCCCGGCCGTGCTGAGCGTTGGCGTGATCGAGGGCGGCGACGCCGAGAACGTGATTCCCGCGCGGGCGCGCGCGCGGGCCTCGCTGCGGGCCCACCGTCGCGAGGATCGCCAGGCGCTGCGCGAGCTAGTCACGGAGGTCGTCGCCGGGGTGGCCGCCGCGCACGGCTGCCGCGGAAGCGTCCAGCTCACCCCCGGCGAGCCCGCGCTGGAGAACGACCCCCGCATCGTCGCGCTGGCGCGCGAGCTGGCGCCCAGCGCCGGACTGGCGCTCGCGCCGCAGTGGCGCTCCTGCGGCTCAGACGACTTCGCCTTCTTCGGCGTGCTTGCGCCGATCGCCATGGCCTTCGTCGGGCTCGACGGCGCCGAGGGCTTTGTGCCGCGCCCGCTGCACCACCCCGAGCTGCTGCCCCCCGACGCCGCCGTCGGCGCCGTCGCGCGCGCGCAGGCAGTGCTCTACCTCGCCGCCGCCGCATCGCTCGCGCGCGAGTCCTGATCGGCCCTGACGTGCGGTGCCCGTGGAGCCAGCTCAGGGCACGAGCACGATCTTGCGGTGTGAGCCCGCCGCCAGACGCTCCCAGGCCTGCGCGACCTGCTCCAGCGCCATTGCCTGCACCTCCATGGTCAGCTGGCCGTTGGCGGCCGCGTCAGCCATCCGCTCATAGGCGTCGCGCTTGACCTGCGCCGGAGCCGCGAAGTTGACGTGGCCCATGATCACCAGCATCTTGCCGCGGATCGATGCCGAGGCGACCGTGGCCTGCGCACCTGCGCCCTGACCAATCTGCACGATGCGAGCACCGAAGCTCGCCGCCTGCAGCGCCGCCGCGAACGGCTCGCCGAACAGGGGATCGAGGACCACGTCGATGCGGCCCTCGCCTGCCGCCGTCAGTGCGCCCGGCAGGTCGGGCTCGTCAAGGCGCACGGCCGCATCAGCACCGAGCGCCAGGCAGCGGTCCAGTCCCTCTCGGGCACGTGCCGCCGCCACGATGCGACCCGCCCCCAGCAGCCTGGCGGCCTGCACAGCGATCTGCCCCAGCACGCCGCTTGCACCCAACACCAGCACGTGCTCACCCGCCTTCAGCTGCGCGCGCCAGGTGAGCGGTAGCCACGCCGCCAGACCGGAGATGCCGAGCGCAACCGCCACTCCGTCATCGATCCCGGCAGGCAGCGGGTATGTGGAGGCGGGGTCGACCAGCGCCCGCTCGGCCATCGAGCCGAATGGGGCGACCGGCGCGTCGAAGTAGACGCGTCTGCCATCGAGCAGGCCCACGCCCTCGCGGCCCGCGACCGACGGCAGCGGCGGCCTGCCCGCGAAATAGCGCCCCGCGCAGATCGCCACGTCGACCGGGTTGACGCCCGCGGCGAGCACCTCCACGACCGCCTGGCCCCGTCCGGGCGACGGCTCGTCGAACTCGCCCGCCCGCGGCACGCCGTACTCGCGCAGGACCGCAGCGCGCACGAGCGCCTCAGAGCTCCGGCAGGTGCTCGATCGTTGGCGCCACCAGCGCGATTCCCAGGCCGCGCAGCGATACCCGACCCGTCTGCGGGTAGAAGCACATGTCGTTGGAGTCGCGAGTGCCATATGCGAGGTACGTAATGCCCTGCGCGCCAGCGCGAAACGCGTGCGCGACACCCGTCCCCGCAGGCCGCGAGACCACGTCGCCGCGACGCAGGGCATGCTCGTGGGGCGCCTGCGCGCCGCGCTCCCACAGCTCCAGCACGCCATCGCCGTCGAGCACCACGAACAGCTCCTCCTCGCCGGAGTGGCAGTGGGCCGGCGCGCCCGTGCCGTCGGGCGCGAGGACGACGTGGTTGAGACCCGACGCCGTCGCGCCCGCCGCCTGCCCCGCGCGACGAGCGCGACCGCCCAGGATCGCCGGCACGTCCGCCAGCGCTACCACGTTGACGGGGCGCTCGGGGCTCGGCTCAGGGCACTCGGGCGGGCCCACCGCGGCCTCGCGCGCAAACGGGTTCTCGCCCTGCCCCAGCTCGACCCAGCGCGGAAACGACCACGCCACACCCGCGCGCGGAAGCGCCGTCAGGCCCGGGTCCAGGCGCTCGCCGAACACCAGCACGTCCAGCCCGCCCGCTCCAGCGCGCAGCGTGTGCGGACCGCGTTTGGGCCGGTGCACGATCACGTCCTGCGCCGCCACCGCGCACGTCTGGCCGTCCTGCCACAGCAGGCCCTCGCCGCCCAGCACGAAGAAGATCTCCTCGTCGGCGCCGTGCTCGTGCGCCGGCGTGGAGAAGCAGCCCTCCACGACCTCGATGCGGCGCAGGCCGATCGTGCGTGTTGCAACCGCGCGCCCGAGATCGCGCCACACGCCCTTGATGTGGCCCGCCTCGAGCTCCCCGGAGCGGCACTCATCGAAGTTGACGATCTTCACCTGCGCGACGCTATCAGCCGCCGGCGCGAGCCTGCGGCGCGTAGGCAGCTTCATACAAACGCGTACCCGACGGTGCCTCGCTTGCTCCAACCGTCCAAGGAGATCGCGCTCGTTGCGCGGGAGAATCCCGTGGTGAGCTCGGGGGTGCAGACAGCGGCGGCCAACGGATACCGCCCACAACCGCCGTTCCTGGACGAGCTGTTCGAGACCGACGGCACGCCGCGACCGACCGCCAGCGCGCTGGTGGCGGAGCTGCGTCGCCTGGGGCCCGAGGGGCTGGTCGAGGCGGGACGCCGCCGCGACGCGATCTTCATGCAGCAGGGCATCACCTTCGAGACCAGCAACGCCGGCGGCTCTTCTCACGATCGCCCGTTCCCGCTTGACCTCGTGCCGCGCGTGCTCAGCGGCGAGGAATGGCGCTCGATCAAGCGCGGCCTGGCCCAGCGCATCCGCGCACTCAACCACTTCGTCGACGACGTCTACCACGCGCGCGAGATCGTGCGCGAGGGCATCGTGCCGTGGCGGCTGGTCGCCTCGCGCTCGCACTTCGCCCGCGCCGTGCACGGCATCCGCCCGCCCGGCGGCGTCTACACGCACGTCGCCGGCTGCGATCTCGTGCGCCACAGCGACGGCAGCTGGAAGGTGATCGAGGACAACGTGCGCATCCCCTCCGGCATCTCCTACGTGCTCGAGAACCGTGCCGCCATGGCGCGGCTGGTGCCCGAGCTGTTCGCCTCCTACCGCGTGCGACCGGTCGACCACTACCCGCAGCTGCTGCTGCACGCGCTTCGCTCGGTCGCCCCATCGGCGGAGAGCGAGGCGACCGTCGTCGTGTGGACGCCCGGGCCCGCCAACCCCGCCTACTTCGAGCACGCCTTCCTCGCGCGCCAGATGGGCGTCGAGCTCGTCGAGGCATCGGACCTGGTCGTGCGCGATGACGTGCTGTACATGCGCACCACCAGGGGCCTGGAGCGCGCGCACGCCGTCTACCGGCGCCTGGACGACGACTTCGTCGACCCGCTCGAGTTCCGGCCCGACTCGCTGCTGGGCGTCCCCGGGCTCGTGCGCGCCTACCGCGCCGGCAGCGTCGCGATCGCCAACGCCTTCGGCACCGGCGTGGCCGACGACAAGGCCGTGTACTGCTTCGTGCCCGAGATGATCCGCTTCTATCTCGGCGAGGAGCCGATCCTCGAGAACGTCAACACCTATCTGCTGTCCGACCCCGAAGTCCTCGAGCACGTACTCGGGCGCCTGCAGCAGCTCGTGGTCAAGCCCACCGGGGAGTCCGGGGGGCGCGGCGTGATGATCGGCCCCCAGGCCGACGAGGAGGAGGTCGAGCGGATGCGCGCCACGATCCTCGCCGACCCCGAACGCTGGATCGCCCAGGATGTCGTGCGCCTGTCCACCGTGCCGACGGTCTGCCCCGACGGCGTACTGGCCCCGCGCCACGTCGACCTGCGGCCGTTCGCCGTGTTCGGCGAGCGCATCGACATAGTCCCCGGCGGCCTCACGCGCGTGGCGTTGGAAGACGGCTCGCTGATCGTCAACTCCTCGCGCGGCGGCGGCTCCAAGGACACGTGGGTGCTGGAGAACGGCGACGACGCCGACCGGGCCAGGGAGGGTGGGTTCCCCATCTCGGACACCCAGCCGCCCGCGCTGCCCGACCTGCGCTACGGCGAGTGGGTCAACCAGCAGCAGCAACAACAGTAGATGCTCGCCCGCATCGCGCACGAGCTCTACTGGCTGGGCCGCAACCTTGCGCGAGCGGAGTTCACCGCGCGCGCAGTCGAGGCGGTCTTCCAGGCCGAGCTGCAGGGAACGTCCGAGACCACGCCCGGCGTGAGCTTTGGCTCGGGCCGCCTGATGGCGATGCTGGGACACGTCAATGGAGATCCCACCCAGCGGCCGCATGGGGGCGAGGCGCTCGGACACCTAACGCTCGACGCGGAGCGTCCCGGATCGATGCTCGCCAGCATCGAGCGCGCCCGCGAGGGGGCGCGCACGGTGCGCGACGTGATCAGCGCGGAGATGTGGGAGGCGATCAACACCAGCGCGCTCGGGCTGCGCGGCGGGACGGATTGGGGCCCACGCGCCCGGGCGGGATTCGAGTCCGCGGCGCCGGCAGGCCCCTACCTGGCATCCCAGTACGTCAAGGAGCGCACCGCGCTGATCTGGGGCGTCGCCAACCGCTCGATGCTGCGCGACGAGGCCAAGTGCTTCCTGGACGCCGGCGGCCTGATCGAGATCGCCGACATGGTGCTGCGCATGCTGCGGATCGCGCTGCCTCCCGGCGAGTCCGGTCCCGCCGACGGCCACGCCCTGATCCTGCTGCAGGCGGTCGGCGGCTTCCATGCCTACCTGCGAGCGGTCACCTCGCCGCCCAACGCCCACCCGGTCGCCCGCTTCTTGCTGTTCGAGCGGGCATATCCCGACAGCGTGGCCGCGTGCGTGGACTCGCTGCACGAGGCCTTCAGCATGGCCGATGCCGGACCGCGCAACTCAAAGCCCGTCTTGCGGGTAAGCAGGTTGGCGGCGGACCTAGACTTCCAGCGCCGGGCACTGCCCGACGGAGCCGAGTTGACGGGAATCTGCGAACAGACCCAGCAGGAGCTTGCCCAGATCGACCAGGACGTGGCCGAGCGCTATTTCGCGGGCGCCGCCGCGAGCGCGCCACGGATGTGATCGCAACATGCACTTCGCGATCCGCTACCTGACCGAGTACCACTACGACCAGCCGGTCACCGACAACCTCAACGCCCTGCGCGTACGCCCCGCCACGACCTCGACGCAAAGATGTGACGAGTTCCACACGCGCATCGAGCCCGAGGCCCGCGTCAGCCGCCACCTGGACTACTTCGGCACCGAGGTACTCGAGTTCGGCATCCCCACCAGCCACGACCATCTCACGATCGACGTGCGTGCGCGGGTCGTCACCTCGCCGCCTGCCGAGCCGCCCGACGGCTCTTGGGAGAGCCTGCGCAGCACCGCCTATGTGGACGCCGCCGGGGAGTTCGCCTTGCCCTGGCAAGACCAGCCGCCGATCGCCGGAATCGAGGAGCTGCACGAGGCGCTGCGCGCCGACAGCCCGCTGGAGATGCTCGAACTGCTGTGCGAGCTGATCCCCGACCGCTTCGAATACCGCCCCGGCGCCACCTATGTGGGCTCCGAGGTCAGCGACCTGCTCGCCGCCGGCGCAGGCGTCTGCCAGGACTTCGCCCACCTCGGCCTCGTGCTGCTGCGCCGCCACGGCATCGCCGCGCGCTACGTGTCCGGCTACCTGTGGGCGGCGCCCGAGGACGACGGCACCGACTCGCTGGAGGTGGACACCCACGCGTGGCTGGAGGCGCTGCTGCCGAGCAGCGACGGCCACGGCGAGCCCGTGTGGGTGAGCGCCGACCCCACCAACCGCCGCCTGACCGACGAGACGCACGTGAAGATCGGCCACGGGCGCTTCTACGCCGACGTGCCGCCCGTCAAGGGCCTTTACATGGGCGGAGCCAACTCCGAGCTCGACGCCGCTGTGACCATGTCGCGCCTGGACCCGCAGGCCAGCGCTCGGGCGTAGGCGGCGACGCATCGCGGCCAGGCCCGCGCGGCGGCGGTCGGACCGCGCTGGGCCTCAGTCTTCTTCAGCGCGCCAGCGGCGGTAGATGTCGCCGAGCTCCTCGCGCATCTGCGGCGTGAGGTCCTCGCTGCGCAGGCGCCCGGTCAGACGGATCGTGGCGCGCATCTGGGCCAGGTACTCGCTGCAGTGCTCGCAGCCCGCCAGGTGCGCGTCCAGGCGTTTGCGCTGCCCACGCGACAGGACGCCCTCCAAATAATCGGTCACCATCTCCACCACCTGCCGGCAGACCAGCTCGTCATTGCGCCACAGCAGCCTCATGACACCACCGCGTCTTCCAGCGCCTGGCGCAGGTGGCTCCTGCCGCGGTGCAGCAGGACGCGTTGGTTGGCTTCACTTATGTCAAGCACTTGACATACCTCTCTGCCGCTCAGTCCATCCACGTCGCGCAGCGTTACGACCTCGCGCTGGCGCGGCGGGAGCTCCTGCAGCGTCTCTTCGATGCGCTGTGACAGCGACTGCGCGAGCATGCGGTCATCGCTGTCTTGCACCCAGTGCTGGGGCGGAGAGCTCCACGCTCCAGCGGCGTCGAAGCGTGAGGCGTCGACCGCCGGGACAGCGTCGCCGATCGCCACGCTGCGACGCTCGCGCATGCCTGTGGTCCGCGCTCGGTTGACGAGAATCCGCAGCAGCCATGTCTTGAACGACGAGCGCCCCGCAAAGCCGTCGATGCCGCGCAGAACGCCCACCCAGGTGTCCTGCACGACCTCCTCGGCGACGGCCGCGCTGGACACGAACGAGCGCGCCAGGCGCAGCATCGAGGCGTGATGACGCGCGACCAGCGCGACGAACGCATCCTCCTCGCCTGCACGAAGGCGTTCCACCAGCTCTCGGTCCTCGTCGTTCATGGACAACGCGGCAGGCTACGGCGTCCCGGGCTGGGGCGCCGCAGCCTGCATCGACTCCGCTCAGTTGGTCGGAGCCGCGATGCCCTCACCGCCGACCGCGCCCGGCACGGTCACCGAGCCGACTTTGGTCAGCGTGCCGCTCGCGGCGATCGTGTACTCATCCACGTCGCCCGGCCCACCCGCCTGGACGTACAGGAAGCGCCCGGCGCCGGTGATCGTCGCGTCGACCGTCCCCGGGTCCGTTTCCGTGTTGCCCAGCGGCGTCAGCAGCTGCCCGCCATCGCTCGACGAGAAGCCGCTGAGCGATGCACTGCCGGGGTTCGACGTGAAGAACAGGTTGCGCACGCCGACGACCCAGCAGGTTGCGACCTGGCCGCTCGGCACCACGTCGAGCTGGTCGATCGTGCCGTTTTCCTCGAGCTTGAAGCCGGCGATCGCGCCCGCGCTCTCGCTCAGGACCACGTTGCCCTGCTTGTCGAACGTCACCGCGAACGGAACCGTGCCCGGCAGCGGGTTGACGACCGGCGCTTTGGACAGGCGCCCCTGCGCGTTGACCGAGAACACGTCCACGTCGTTGCCCGCCGCCTTGGTCGTCACGATCAGCTGGCTGCCACTGGGTGAGAACACGACCGTCCCCGGGGTGTGCGTGAACTGCGGCGTTTCTTCGGGGAGGTTCAGCGGGCGGTTGGACCCGGGAATCGCGACCAGGCGGCCTTCCTGCACTTTGAAGCCCTGCAGCGACCCGCCTTCCAGGCCGTTGAGCACATACACCAGGCCGCCCTTGGCCGCGATGCTCACGGGGAACGTGCCGCCCGAGCCGAGCACCTGGCGAAGCGCCAGCTGGTCGCCCAGCACGGCGAACACGGAGATCGTGCTGCTGCCCGCGTTGACCGCGTAGAGCAGGTTGTTTTCGGAGTCCAGGGCGAGCGAGCCCTGCGACGCGAGGTGATCGACTTGCGAGCCTTCCAGCTCGCCGCCGAGGCCGCCGGTGTTGAAGATGCCGGCCTGGGTCAGCGCGCCGCCGCTGCCGCGGTCATACGACACGATCTGGTTGGCGCTCGTGTTGTCGGTCTGGACGAACACGCTGTTGGCGGCCGCTCCTGCCGCGAGCGCGGAGGACGAGCCGACGCCTGCCAGCGCCGCCGCGACCGTGGCCGCCGATGCGCCGATGCGAGTGATTGCTCTCATTGCGTTGTGCTCCTTGGAGGTTGGGGGCGTACAACGCTCAGTCCCCGGGGAGCCGGGCGCGTTACAGATCGTGTGTGCGGCGTGGCTCGCCAACGCATGTCGGGGCTGCGGTTGAGAAAATGCGCGGGGTGACCCCGACGAGCGTGCGCCGCGTGATACCCCTGATCGTCGGCTGGGAGCGGCTGCCCAAGTCCTTCTCCGTCTACGGCGACGATTCCGGCCAGACGCTCGTCGAGCCGGTGCCGGCCGTGCTGCTGGACACCGACGACGGCTGGACCCTGCTCGACACCGGCATCAACACCGCGCTGGTCCACGATCGCCCGCTGTACGAGCGCCTGCACGCCCGCAACAACGACATCGTCCCGATCCTGCCCGACGTCGACGGCGAGCCGCTCGAGCACGCGCTCGCGGCGCACGGCGTGGCGCTCGGCGAAATCAGCCGTATCTACCTCTCCCATCTGCACAACGACCACGCGGGCGGGCTACGCCTATTCGACCGCAGCGTTCCCGTGTGGGTGCAGCGGCGCGAGCTGGAGTACGGGCTCACCGACCATCCCTTCCCCGAGCGCCACGGCATGTTCCGCATCGACTACGACGACCCCGAGATCGACTGGCGGCTGCTCGACGGCGACGCTGAGCTGGCGTCAGGGATCCGCGTGGTGCTCACGCCCGGGCACACGCCCGGCCATCAGAGCTTCGTGATCGACCTGCCCGACGGCGGCGGCTACGTGTTCGCCTTCGACGCCGGCGACCTGGTCGAGAACTTCGAGCACGAGCGCGCGGTCGGGGGGTTTGTGCACTGCGAGGCGCAGGACACGGTATTGGCTATCCGGCGGCTGAAGGCGATCGCCGCGGAGCGCGGGTATCGGCTGATACCGGGGCACGATCCCGAGGTTTGGCCGGGGCTGCTGGCGGAGTTGGCGCCGGGGGTGGCGGCGCTGGTGGCGGCAGAGAGCTGAACTACCACGAGGGTCGTCGGTTCGATCCTGGTTGGATCCATAGACCTTTCAAAGTGTGGTCAATACCTTGACGTCATTTCCGTCGCCCATGGCGAGGATGCTCGCGTCGAACGTGACCAGGCGCACCCCGCAGCGACGGGCAAGCGTCAGTAGGTGCGCGTCGGTCACCTGCCGATAGCCAGCGATCGACGGCACGTCACTGTCGCTCATTGAGACGTCATCGGTCAGGAAGCGATGGCCGGGGTGTGCGCGCAATGCTGAAAGCACCCCTCGTGCCGCATCGACGCCGATCGCGCTTGGCAGCACGATCGGGTTGGACGACACCCGCACGAAGCCGCTCTCTGTGATCGGACACGTCGCCCATCCCGTGGAGCCGTTCGCCGTGAACCATGCGCGCATCGCCGCATGGTGCACATGCGAGTCCCAAGCCAGCGCGACAAGCGCGTTGACGTCCAGCAGCGCCACCGGGAAAAGCTCAATCCTCGTCGAGTGCTCGCCGCACCATCTCTGGCGTAATTGGCGGCGTACCTGCCGGCACACGGATGACCGGCAGTCCATCGTCAGCCTCAACCCGAGCGGGGGTCAGCCCTCGACGAGCAAGCTCGGAGATAACGGAGCCGAGCGAGCGGTGCGCCCCAACGGCGAGCTGCCGCGCAACCGCGACCACGTCCTCGTCGATGTTCAACGTCGTCCGCACAAGATGATGCTAGCGCATCACCGCATCAACTTGTCGGCAAACAAAACAGGGTGTGCCGACGTTGTTGGCCTGGGTTCAGAGCTTGTCGATGGCGCGGTCGTCAAAGCAATGCACCGAACAAATGTGGGAGGCACGTCCGACCTCACATCGCGTCGAGATCGTCCAACCGCACCCGCGACAGAAGCACGCGCTCGCCGCGGAAGGGGACGTCCTCAGCTTCGAGAAGACGCCGCTGGCGGGCGCCCTTGGCCAGCGACCCATCAGCGCGGACCACGCGATGCCAGGGCGCGTCGCGCGCGTCGGTCCGGCTCAAGACGTAGCCCGCCAGACGCGGCGCGCCCGGCGAGACGTCGCCGTAGGTGCGCACGTAGCCTGGCGGGATCGCGCGCACTCGCCGCAGGATCGCGGCGTGGTCGTCGTTGTTCGCGCGGCGTGCCACCGGCGAGATCGTGCCAGAGCGGTTGGTCTGCCTGGGCCGGGGGAAGCTCGGACCTGTTCCTACGCGCCCGGATAACACCTGCAGCACATCGCCCGGGCGCGCACCAGCCAGCGCGATCGGCCCCGTGAGCAGGTGCGGGCCCGGCCCGCGCTCGTGCACCTCGGAGAACACGCGCTCGATGCCCGCGTCCATCAGCAGGTCGAGCGCATCGCCGGCGTGATGGGTGAGCGCCTCGATCTCCACCAGGTCGCCCGAGGACACGGTCAGCACGGGTGCGAGGTCGCGATCGAAGTAACCCCAGTGCACGGACTGCGGCGTCGCCGCCACCGTGTGTAGGCGCGCGCTCACGCGGGCACGGCCGACTCCATGAACGTTCGCCAGCCACCATAGCTTGAGATGTCGCGGCCGTCGCAGCCATGGCCCTCGCAGACGAAGCCGCTGACCTCGCTGCCGTCGGCCAGCGCCACACGGCCGACGGCAAGCGGCGCCGGCACCTCGGCAACCAGCGCGCCAAGCGCCGCCGGCGCGAGCTCCCACAGCTCGACCTCGATGCTCGCGCCGCCATCGCCCACGCGCACGAGGCCCGGACGCGGGATCTCGTCGCCTTCGCCGCCCAGCGCATACAGTCGGTAACAGGGCGCTGTCGCCGCGCGGGCGAGCAGCCGCCCGCCCCGCTCGGTCAGCCTGCTGTTGAGTGGCATGCCGCTCATGTGAGCGCCTGCGACCGCGAGCTTGACCAGGCCTGGAAAGGAGATATGCGCCTCCTCTGCGCTCCAGGCGCAGCCGAGCTCCAGCAGGCGCCGGTCGTGGTGGGCGGGCGCATGCAGCGTCACGCCGAAGGGGAGACTGTCGCCACGCACGGGCCCGGGCAGGGCAAGCGCGCTGAGGTCCATGAGGTTGACGAAGTTGGTCAGGCGCCCAACGCGGGCGTTGGCCTGCACCGGCTCGGCGGCCACTTCGGCGTGGGTGGGGTGCAGCGCGGTGGTCGGCAGCAGCAGGGCATCCACTCGCTCCCAGATGCGCGCGGCGTCACGCATCAAGCGCTGGAGACGGTGGCTTGCGGCGAACACGTCCGTCGCCTTGCACTCGCCGCCGGCGAGCACGAGCGCGGCGACTGTCTGGTCGAGCCCGTCGGGCTCGGCTGCGATCGCCTCGCCGATGTCGGCCGTGCGCTCGGCGATCCACGCGTCATACAACAGCGGCGCGGCCTCCAGCAGCGGCTCCACGTCCACTTCCTCCAGCGTCCACAGCTCGCCCGCGCGTTCGAGCGCCTGCGCCCAGGCGAGCGCCGCCGCGGACTCCTCCTGGCCGACCTGCCCGGCGCGCGGCACGCCCACGCGCTCGCGCCGCGGTGCCTGGAAGGCCGGCTCGGGCCGGCTCCACGGGTCATCGGGGTCATAGCCCGCCGCCGCGTCCAGGACGAGCGCAGCGTCGGCCACGCCGGCGGTGAGGATCGACACGCAGTCCAGGCTCGCGCACGCGGGCACCACGCCGCGCGTGCTCAGCAGGCCACGCGTGGGCTTGCACCCAACCAGGCCGTTGAAC
>DATNLQ010000384.1:0-5702 GCA_035602785.1 Solirubrobacteraceae bacterium | reverse complement strand
CGCAGCGCACCGCCTATGCGGTCGATGACTTCGTCGCAGACGTGCGCGCGCTGATCGCAGCGATCGCGCCCGCGCCCATTGTGATCGGAGCCTCGCTCGGCGGCATCGCCGGCCTGCTCGCCATCGCCGAGTCGCCCGCAGCGCCTGCCGCTGGGCTCGTCCTCGTCGACGTCGCCCACCGCTTCCAGCCGCGCGGCGGTAGTCGGATCGTCAACTTCATGCAAGCGCACCCCGACGGCTTCGCCAGCCTGTCCGACGCAGCCGACGCTATCGCCGCCTATCTGCCTCACCGCGCCCGACCCAGCAACACCGATGGCCTGCGCCACAACCTGCGCTACAGCGACGGACGCTGGAAGTGGCACTGGGACCCGCAGATCGTGACCCAGGCGAGCCAGACGATGCACGACCCAGCCTCGCTCTCTGACCGCCTCACCGAGGCCGCCAGGAGGCTGGACCAACCCTGCCTGCTCGTCCGCGGCGCTGAAAGCGACGTGCTCAGCCCCAGCATCGCGCACGAGTTCATCGAGCTCGCAGCCGCTGCCACCCTGACCGAGGTCCCGCGCGCCGCTCACATGGTCGCCGGCGACAACAACGACGCCTTCACCGCAGCGATCTGCGCGTGGCTCGACACGCTTGCGCCACGCACATCTCCCGAACCCGCTTGACGGGTGTCGTTTGCGCGTCGCGGTCAGCTCAGGGCAGCAGCCCCGCGAGAGTGCTACATCTGCTGGACGTTCGCGGCCTTGGGCCCCTTGTCGCCGGGTTCGGCGTCGTAGGAGACCTTCGCGCCTTCCGCGAGCGAGCGATAGCCGTCACCGATGATCGCGCTGTGATGTACGAACAGGTCCTTCGACTGGTCGTCGGGCGTGATGAAACCGAAGCCCTTGTCGTCGCTGAACCACTTAACTGTTCCTGTAGCCATTGTTATTCCTCCGGCTTTTTTGATAGTGCTGCGAACGCGGAGATTGCTGAGCAAAGGCTACGAGCGCTGGCACTGCGATGCTGGGCTGACGCCCAACCTGATGCGTAAACGGTAGCACCAGCTCAGACCAGCGTGCCGGCCGGCAGCACGTAGCGCCGCGGGGTCTGCTGCTCGTTGGCGCCCGACACGCCCAGACGCGCGCCGTGCAGACCCTTGCGGGGAGCTTGCGCAACCATCGCCTCGGCCACTCCATCGTGGTCGGCGATCCACGTCATCACCGCCGCGAAGTCGCCGCCCGACGCCAGCAGCGCCGCGCGCTCGACCACTTCCCCGCCCGAGGCGTGCGGACGTGCGAGCCGCTTTACGAGGGCATGGATCTCAGCGTCGCGGGCAGCGTCCATCACTCCACACTAGCGCGACCACGGACCGTCCACGACAAATCCCGAGGCCAGGGTACGGTCACCTGACGGTGACCGTCTCGCGGGCAGTGCCGCTCTTGGATACCAGGACGAGCGTGTAGCGTCCTTTCGGCACCCGCCGTGTCGCCTTCAGGATGAGAGTCCTGGCGCTCCTGGAGCCGGTTGCCACCCCGCCCGCATACACAACGCCCTTGCGCTCGACGGTCGCAGCGACCGCGGAGCGAGAGACCGACACGATCTCAAGGAAGCACGCAGTCTTGTATTGCCCGTGCAGCACACGTTTGTGGCATATGTACGCAGCCGTCGCACCAGGGGGTCCCTGAGGCCCGGTCGCGCCGGCTTCGCCCTTCGCGCCAGCTGCACCTTGTGGGCCCTGCTGGCCCGCGCCATCTGGGCCGCCGGGGCCCTGCGGTCCGATAGAGCCCTGCGGGAGCGTCCCGCCGCTACCGCTCAGGTCGATCACGGTGGGTTCGGTGCCCGTGTTGCCGGCGATCTGCAACGTCGCCGTGCTCGTGCCGGTCGTCTGGGGGTCGAAGCGCACCGTCAGCCGACAGCTCTCTTCGAATGCAATCGCGCCCAGACAGGTAGAGGAGTTGATCAGGAAGTCTTCCGGATGGTCGCTCGCGAGCGCCGGAGCCGAGCCCGCGAACGTCTCCGCGTCGATCACCAGCGGGTTGCCGCCGGTGTTGGTGAGCGTGACGTTCTGCGGCGCGCTCACCGTGTCTAGCGGTTGCGTGGCCGGGAACGAGATCGTCGAGCTGCCCGGCGTGGCCGTGGCGGGCGAGTCATACGTGATCGTCACCGAGGGCGGCTGGTTTGACGAGGCCAAGCCGAACGAGGCGAACGTGGCTTCTTCCTCGACGTAGCTCGAGCCGCCCCCGCCGCCCCCTCCGCCGCCGCCAAACGGGCCGGCCAACCCACAGGTGCCTTCTCCCCCTCCGCCGCCCCAGTAGCCGCCACCACCACCGCCACCGCTTGCGGGCGAGCCGGCGCCGTCTCCACCGACGCCACCCGACCCGAGTGAGCCTTCCTGACCGCTCCAGAACTCGGGGGCATCGCAAAGCGCGCCGCCGGACCCACCGCCGGTGAGCGTTCCCGCGCCACCGCCGGCACTTTGAAGCACAGCCTCCGGACCATAACGTTCTCCATCTACACCGTCGCCGCCGGAGCTGCCCGCGTCCCCGCCACGGCCGCTGCTGCCTTCCTCGACCACGCTGCCTGCGCCGCCACCGCCACCGGCGACCAGCAGCCGCGATTCGAGCGTCCCTGCCGTGGCGCCCGTCACCGAGCGCACGTCAGAAGCTCCACCCCCATCGCCCGCGGCCGCGCCGCCGGGCCCACCACCGTTGAATGCGCTGTCGGCGACCTCTACATAGAGCATCTCGCCAGGAGTGACCGGCAGCTGTCCCACAACAACGGCTCCGTCGCCTCCTGGAGCGGCCGTGTCAAACGGGCTGAACGACTCACCCGTCTCCCCCGGGGCGCCGATCGCCCGCACCCGTACGCTGTTGACGCCCGCGGGCACCATAAACGACTGCTCGGCACCGGTCGAAGGGAGCGTTTCGATAACTGTGGAGGACCCAAACGCCGGTGCGGCATACAGCGCGCCCAGCGCGAGCACGACACACAACGCGCCGATGCTCGTCCTCGCGCAACGGCGGGTCGCCTCGGGCTCGTGGACGTCGAAGGTCTCGCTCTCGCGAGTTGCGGATGCGATGGTCAAGGAAGCGGGGCTCCTAAGGATCGAGGTCAGGGTCAGCCGCTCGGGGCGGCCGAACCCCCATGACCCTCTCGACAGTCACCACCTCACACTTGAGGAACAGCGCCCCGCATCGTCCACACAGTCGTCGGCGATTGCCCTTATAGTCAATCGGGTGAGGGCATGAACGCTATGGAGCCCAAGACCCTGAGTCTCCATGGTCGCTCGGTGGCATACGCCGAGGGCGGCAGCGGCCCGGTGCTGCTGTTGATCCACGGGATGGCCGGCACGTATGAGAACTGGCGTGCCGTGATCGAGCCGCTCGCGCGGCACTACACGGTCGTCGCACCCGACCTTCCCGGGCACGGCGCCTCACAGCCCGGCGCGGGCGACTACTCACTCGGGTCCCTGGCCGCCGGCCTGCGCGATCTGCTGGTCGCGCTCGGGCACGAGCGCGCCACGCTCGTCGGGCACTCGCTCGGCGGCGGCATCGCCATGCAGTTCGCCTACCAGTTCCCCGAGGCCACCGAGCGTCTCGTGCTCGTCTCCAGCGGCGGGCTCGGCCCCGAGGTCAACCCCGTCCTGCGCGCTGCCGCGCTCCCTGGCGCCGACCTCTTCATCGCCGCCACCGCCGCGCCCGGGCGCGCCGCCGGATCGGCGCTCGCGCGTGGGCTTGGCGTGCTCGGCCTGCGGGCCAACCCAGACGTGGCCGAGGTCGCGCGGGGATACGCCTCGTTGGCCGACCCCGGGCGCCGGGCCGCGTTCCTGGCCACGCTGCGCAGCGTCGTCGGGCCGCACGGCCAGCGCGTGCGCGCCGGCGACCGGCTGTACCTCGCCGAGGGCATGCCCACGCTGATCATGTGGGGAGCCGACGACCGGATCATCCCCGCCGACCACGCCAGCGAGGCCCACCAGGCGATGCCTCATAGCCAGCTGGAAATCTTCGACGGCGTCGGGCACATGCCCCAGCTGGAGGCGCCCGGGCGCTTCGTTGCCGTGCTCGACCGCTTCCTCGAGGACACGCAGCCCGCCGCCTGGGACACCAAGCGCTGGCGCACGCGGCTGACCGATCGCAGTGAGAGCACGAGCGCGCAGGGACCGATCGCGCGCAGCGCCTGACTTCCCCGCTAGGCTCAAGCTGACACAGTGGCGCGAGCGGGAGGCAGTAGGACATGGGCGAATTTCTCTTGAAAGACGTGGACGAGGGCGTTGCGTTGCTGACCCTCAACCGACCAGGCAGGATGAACGCCTGGACGGCCGCCATGGAGGACGAGTACTTCTCGGCGCTCGACCAGTGCGCGCGCGACTCGCACGTGCGTGCGATCGTGGTCACCGGCGCCGGCAGGGCGTTTTGTGCGGGCGCAGACATGCAAGACCTGCAGGCGCTCGGCAACGGCAGCGAGCCGGGGCAAGCACACGAGCACGCTGACGACGAACGGCGCGCCCAGACGTTTCCCCTGTCGATCCCCAAGCCGATCATCGCCGCCGTCAACGGCGCGTGCGCCGGCATCGGCCTCGTGCAGGCGCTTATGTGCGACCTGCGCTTCGCCGCAGACGACGCCAAGCTGACCACCGCTTTCGCCCGCCGCGGCCTGGTGGCCGAGCACGGGATCTCCTGGCTTCTGCCCCGTCTGGTGGGCCCTGCGCACGCGCTCGACCTGCTGCTGTCCGCACGCGTGATCCTTGGCCGCGAGGCAGCGGCAATGGGGTTGGTCAACCGCTCGCTGCCGCGCGAGCGCGTGCTCGACGAGGCGCTCGCCTACGCGCGCGAGCTCGTCATCAACTGCTCGCCGGCGAGCCTTGCCACGATCAAGCGCCAGGTCCACAGCGACCTGCAGCGCAACCTGTCTGACGCGCTGCACGAGGCCGACCGGCTGATGCTGCGCTCGTTCACCGAACCTGACTTCGTTGAGGGAGTGAACAGCTTCCTCGAGCGGCGCGAGCCGCGCTTTGCTGCGCTGGGCGCCTGAGCTCGATCCGACGTCCGAGACACTAGGCGAGGTCGCTCAGGCGCAGGCGCACGCCGCCGAGCGCCAGCGTGTCGCGACCGTCGCGCACGTCGGCCGGAAGCTCCAGCGCGATCTCGCTGAGTCCCTGCTCGTGCTCGTCCTCGGCACGCTCGAAGCGCACCTCGCCGCCGTCCAGGGACAAGACGGGTCCGTCCTGACCGCCACCTACAGGCACGCCCAGCACATCGCCCCAGCGCGCTGCCACCGCATCGGGATCGGCCACCGCGATCGTCACCCCCGCCAGGTGTCCGGGCGCGCCCTGCCCGATCCGCGCCGTCCACTGCGGGCCGCCCCAGCGCCAGCTGCCATACGGCTGGGAGCTGTCCAGCGACACGATCGCGCCGCGCATGTCCGCCGGGTGCAGGTGGGTGGCGGAGATGTCGGGCAGCGCGATCTGCCAGACCGTCCGCACCCCGAGGTCCGCAGCGCGCGAGCGCGCGCCCTCGGCGTCCTGGAGGTCGAAGATCACCATGTAGCCACCGTCGCCGTCATGGCGTGCCAGGTAGCGCCCCGCCGCAGTGTCGGCCCGCGTGGGACTGACAACCTCGATGAAGCAGTCGCCCAGCGCGAACACCACGTTGCCCAGCCCGAACGCGCCCACGCCCGGGTCGCGAAACGGCTCGTCCAGGTTCAGCGCCTCGCGCAGCGCCACG
>DATNLQ010000360.1:0-2200 GCA_035602785.1 Solirubrobacteraceae bacterium | reverse complement strand
GCAGCAGTGAGATCCCGGAGTCGCCGATCTTCTCGGCGACCAGGACTCGTGTTCCGCCCACCCGGGGGTTCGTGTCGGTGGCCATTACAGACGCTCCAGGACGTAGTCGATGCAGGCGGTCAGCGCCCGCACGTCGGATGGATCGGTCGCGGGGAACATCGCGACGCGCAACTGGTTGCGCCCGAGCTTGCGGTAGGGCTCTACATCGACGATCCCATTGGCGCGCAGGGTGGCGGCGACCGCCGCGGCGTCGATGGAGTCGTCGAAGTCGATCGTGCCGACGACCAGCGAGCGCTTGGCCGGATCGGCCACGAACGGCGTGGCAAACGTCGAGCTCTGCGCCCAGCCGTAGAGATGCTCGGAGGAGGCGCGCGTGCGCGCCACACACCAGTCCAGACCGCCGCCGTCGAGCATCCAGCGGACCTGGTCGGCCAGCAGGAACAGCGTGGCGACGGCGGGCGTGTTGTAGGTCTGGTCTTTGCGCGAGCTCTCCAGCGCGGTATGCAGCGAGAGGAACTCGGGGATCCAGCGAGCGGAGTCGTGCAGCGCGGCGATCCGCTCCTGCGCGGCGGGGCTGAGCAGCGCGACCCACAGCCCGCCGTCGGCCGCGAAGCACTTCTGCGGGGCGAAGTAGTAGGCGTCGACCTGCGACACGTCCACCGGCAGCCCGCCGGCGCCCGAGGTCGCGTCGATCGCGACGAGCGCGTCGCCGGCATGACCAGCGGGCGGTCTTATCACGGGCGCCATCACCCCGGTGGAGGTCTCGTTGTGTGCCCACGCGATCAGGTCACAGCCCCCCTCGCTCGCCTGCACGCCGACGGCGGCGGGGTCGGGGGCGTCGCCGGGCTCGGCGGCGACGACGATCGGCTCGCCCAGGAACGGCGCACCCTTGGTCACGGTGGCGAACTTCTGCGAGAACTCGCCGAAGGTCAGGTGCAGCGCGCGGTCGGATACAAGGCCGAACGCGGCGGCGTCCCAGAAGGCGGTGGCGCCGCCGTTGCCGAGCGCGATCTCATAGCCGTCGGGGAGTGAGAACAGCTCGCGCAGGCCCGCGCGGATCTCGCCGACGAGCGCCTTGACGGGCTTCTGGCGATGGGAGGTGCCCATCAGCGCGGCGCCCTCGTCGGCCAAGCGCGCGAGCGCCTCGGGCCGCACCTTGGAGGGCCCGCAGCCGAAGCGCCCGTCGACGGGCTTCAGCTCGGCGGGGATGTCGAGTCGTGTTTCCTGCTCGGTGGTGCTGGAAGGCATTTCGGGCTCCTCGCTGTCGGACCTCGAGGGATGTCGATGATCGGAGGTTGCCCAGGCGCGCGGCGGTGCTGCCTCGTCGCTTCCCGGTGGTCGCTTCCACCTGAGCGCCAGTCGCGACGATGCAGGCGAGTGTAGCGAACGTGGCTGGCGCGAGCACGCCCCGGCTCGGAGCCCAGCGCACAGGCGGCTGCCCTTGCGCGCCCGGGCTTACCTGCCGCGCCCGTGCGGCGCGGACCAGTCGTAACCGAAGCCCACCGGGATGATGCGCTTGGGGTTCAGCTCGTCGTGGGTGGTGTAGTAGTGACGCTTGATCTGCTTCCTCGTCGAAGCGCACGAGCGTGGGAAACAGCCGCCAGTCGGCCTCGCTCACGCGCTCGCCGAGCAGGTAGCGGCGCTCTCCAAGCAAGCCCTCCAGCCAGTCCAGGCCGTCGAACAGCCTGGCGAACGCGCGCTCGTAGGCGCCCTGAAGGCGCGCAAAGCCGGCGCGGTCAACGCCGTTGTTGACAGTGTCGTACACACGCTCGTTGATCGCGTCGATCTCCGCGCGCAGCTGCAGCGGATACAGGTCAAGCGGGTGCCCCAGGGCGCCCAGCGAGTCCCCGGCGGCCATCATGCGGATGATCTCGCTCGACTCGTTGTTGACGATGCGTTGCGTCAACGTGTCCCACAGCACCGGCACGGTGACGCGACCGTCGAAGCGCGGGTCGCTAAGGACGTAGCTCGCCGCCCATCACCGCGTCAGCCATGCCACAGCAGCTCGCGCTCGAACGCACTGGCGGTCCAACCTGCGGGCAGGCGCCCGGCGCCAACACCCGCGGGCGCTTCGCGCGCGAGCAGACACAGCTCCGGGGCGGGCCCGAGTCCTACACAGCGACGCCATAGGCCACCCGCGGCGGGATCCATGCCGTCGCCCAGTAGAGCCGCCAGCGAGGGATGATCGTGACCCGCCGGA
>DATNLQ010000355.1:0-23917 GCA_035602785.1 Solirubrobacteraceae bacterium | reverse complement strand
CTTGCGCGAGCGATGACCTTCGCGATCGTCAGGGCGCGATAGCCATCCGCTTGCACGATCGCGATCGCGGCGGCGATCATCCGCGAGCGCTGGAGCTCGAGGATCTGGGCACGGTCGCGAGCGCGAGCGCCAGACGTGCCGGCGCGGGCGGACCTGCGCCCGACGCGTTTGCGGCCATCGACCACCGCAGTTGGTCCTCAGCAGACGCCGGACGGCGTAGGCGACCCGCAAATAAACAATCTCGATTGCTGAATGATTTGGCGGGTTGTCGTTGTCAACATCGGTTCGGCAAAATTGCCTGAAATACAGGGCTATCTCGATAAGATATGGCGGGGCCCCGAGAGCGGAACAGCGGTATTGTGATGGGATTGATAAACGGTTGCAGTGGGCTTAGCGCATCGAGATGATGACACAAGCGGCGGGCGGGCAGACATGTCGGCATCGAACATGGACACGGGCACCGACCCGGCAGGCGAGATGTCAACTCCGGTACGGTTCTGCGCCTGGGGATGGCCCGCAGCGGCGCGACCCACCGAGACGATGCCCCTACAGCGACGCAAGAGCACCCAGCGAGAGCGGCTGCTCGCGGGCATGGTCGACGTCACCAACCGTCGCGGCTACGCGGGGGCGAGCGTCTCGTCGGTGATCGCCCGCGCGAAAGTCTCCAGGCCCACGTTCTACGAGTACTTCGCAGACCGCGACGACTGCTTCACGGCGACCATCGAGGAGGTCGGGGTGGAGCTGTTGGCTGGCGTCGCGCAGGCGATCGAGGCACGGCCGGCGCAGGAGGCGATGACGAGCGCCGTCGTTGCGCTGCTGAACTACGCCAACGCAAACGGCGCGCGGGCACGATTCTTGATGGGCGAGTCGATGGCGGGCGGGGCCAGTGCGTTGGACGCTCGCGACCGCGGCGTCGCGCAGATCGCTTCCGCCATCGAGCGTGCGCAGCGCAAAGCGCCAGCCGACGCGAGCCTGCCCGATCTCGAGCCGCGTGTGCTCGTCGGGAGCGTCTACCGCATGATCGCAACGCGCCTGCGGCGCTGGGAGACGGAGGTGTCCAAGCTGACCGACGATCTGCTCGCGTGGGTGGCCGCATACGAGCGACCCGCGGGCGAACTGCGATGGCGCACACTTGCCCCAGGTCCGATGTCATCGCGCTCGCCGCACGTGCCCGACGCGCCGATCCAGCAGATGCCGGGGCTGCTGCCGCCAGGGCGCGTGTGGCTGTCCGAACCGCAGGTCATGGAAAACCATCGCCTGCGGATCCTCTATGCGGTCGCGCGGCTGGCCGAGCAGAAGGGCTACACGGCCAGCACCGTGGAAGACATCATGAGACTCGCGCGGATCGACCCGAACTCCTTCTACCGGCTGTTCGCGAACAAGCAGGAGGCGTTCGCCGCCGCGCACGAGCTCGGCTTCCAGCAGGTGATGGACGTCACCGTCAAAGCGTTCTTCGCCGGGCACGGCTGGCCGCAGCGTAGCTGGGAGGCCGGGCGTGCGCTCTCCCAGCTCCTGGATGCCAACCCGCTGGTAGCCAACGTCGGCTTCGTCGAGGCCTACGCCATCGGGCCAGGCGCGGTCCAGCGAATCGAGGACAGCCACACCGCGTTCATGTTTTTCTTGCAGGACGGGCTCGTCCACGAGCCCCAGGCCAACCCTCCCTCTCGGACGGCGATGGAAGCGATCGTCGCCGGTGTGTTCGAGATCATCTACATGCAGGTGCGCAAGCGCAAGCCGCAGATCGCGGCGATGCTGGCCCACATCGCACATCTTTGGCTGACGCCGTTCATGGGTATCGAGGAGGCGGACGCGTTCATCGACGGGCAGATGCGAGACGCGCAGCACGAAGCGCAACCGCGGAGAACACGCTCCGGACGGAGGTAGAGACGGTACGGCCCTTCAAGAAGACCAAGAACCGACTTCACTTACTTCTTGGCGTAAGGGTATGGGCGCGGCGCATATAACGGTCGCATTGTGGGACGGTGAATGCCGCCAGCCCGTGGCCGGGGGTGTAGCGCAGGCCCTTCTCGATGAGGCGTGAGCGGGTGGGCCCGAGTTGCTCGGAGGTGCGTCTCATCAGTGCTGCCGAGGGATCTTCAGGGTGCAGGAGATAGCAATACATCCTCCAAGTTGCTATCTATATTTTGATAGCTCGCTATACTGCCCATCATGAGAACGACCACGAGACGCAAGACGTCTTTCGAGGTGGATGTCGCCAAGGTCGAGGCCGCGAAGGATGTCCTGGGGACCAAGACGCTGACTGACACCGTCGACGCGGCCCTCTCGGAGGTGGTCAAGCTCAGACAGCGCAAGGCGCTGGTCGAGCTTCTGTTCACCCCCGGAGCGCTGGCGCTGGACGATCCCGAGGCGATGGCCGGCGCCTGGCGTTGAGCTGGCAGTGCCAACGTTCCTCGCCGACAAGAGCGCGCTCACGCGACGCGAGAGCAGGCCAGAGGTGCGCCAGCTGCTGGAGCCGCTGCTCGTCGCTGGAGAGATCGCCAGCTGCGGCATCGTCGACCTCGAGCTGCTCTACAGCGCCCGCGACCGGGCCACCTATCGCGCCGCAGCGCAGGCCCTGCGCGGCATGCCGCGGGTGGCCGTCGACAACGTGAGCGTCGAGCGGGCGCTGAAGGTGCAGGCGATGCTCGCCGAGCGCTCCCAACACCGTGCGGTGCCGCTGCCCGACCTGCTGGTGGCGGCCTGCGCGGAGCACGCCGGGCTGGCAGTTCTGCACTACGACGCTGACTTCGATCGGATCGCCAAGCTCACCGGGCAGCGCACGCAGTGGGTGGTGCCGCGCGGCAGCGTGGCATAGCGCTATATGGCGGCGCTATACTATGGCTACAATGTCTGTTGCTACGGCAACGATTCGTGTAGCGCGCGGCACGCGTGACCTGCTGGCCGAGCAGGCGCGCCAACGTGGCATATCGCTCGCCGCGTTGTTGGCGGAGATAGCGGACGAGCGGGCGCGCGAGACGATCTTCCAGTCCGAGCGCCAGGCGATTCGCGCGGACGCACAGAATCCGGCGGTGCTGGAGGAGATGGATCTCTGGGAGGGCACGCTGGCCGATGGCATCGACTGAGCCTCGCCGCGGCGAGGTCTGGCTTGTGTCGTTCGGCGCGGCCAGGCCGGGCCAGCCGGGTAAGAACCGTCCGGCGGTGGTGGTCTCCGCGGATGGCCTGAGCACCGCAACTACGGCAGACCTCATGGTTGTAGTGCCGTTGTCCAGCTCCAGCGCCCCGTCGATGCTACGACCTGAAGTTCAAGACATAGACGGGTTAGATCGGACAAGCCGCGCGATCTGTCGATCCGTCCGGAGCGTCGCACGCTCACGCCTGTTGCGCAGGCTCGGGGTGCTCGCGCCGGTGACACTCGACCAAGTCGAGTGCGCACTCGCTTTGATCCTCGACTTGGATGTGACGCCTACGCCCACAACCCACACAACGGCACGGCCGCGAGGCGCTCGCCGAAGCTGAGAGTTCGCTTGCCGGTGTACAGGACGACGCCCGTCTTGAATCGGTCGCCGAGCTTGTCGCGCAGGTAGCGCAGTCCCGCGAAGTCTTTCGCGACGACAGTCGCGGCCGTCTTGACCTCGACCCCGGCCACCTCGCCGCTGCCGAGTTCGAGCACGATGTCCACCTCGCGCTGCTGCTTGTCGCGATAGTGAAACAGCGAGGCCGAGCTCTCGGCCCAGTCGCACTGGCGTGTCAGCTCCATCGCCGCGAACGTCTCGAAGATCGGGCCCGCGAGCGTGGGGTTGGCAACGATCCCCGCCGTGTCGATGTTCATGAGGTGTGTGAGCAGGCCAGTGTCGACCATGTGGATCTTTGGTGTCTTCACCTGGCGGCTGCTCAGGTTCACGTGCCAGGGCTGCAGGCGCAAGACGAGAAACAGCTCCTCCAGCATGCGCATCCTCGCCGCCACTGTCTTGTGATCAACGCCCAACTCGCCGGCTATGCCACGTGAGCTCACCAGGCTCGCCGAGCGTGCCGCGAGGATGCGCAGCAGGCGCTCCACCCCGGCCGTGTCGCGGACGTTGGCGATGTCGGGAAGGTCGCGTCCGAGAAGCGTCGAGACGTAGCTGGTGAAGAAGCGGCTCCGACCGCGAGCGCCTCGGTCCTGGGCGTCTGGAAAGCCGCCGGCGACGACCTTCGGCGCATACGCTCCGCGCCCCACCTCGGCGTCTTCGACGTGCGGTGTTTCACCTGCGAGGAGACCGTCGATGAAGCTCTCGCGCCGTGCGTTGAGCTCTCCTTGGGAGAACGGCCACATGCGGACATAGTCCACGCGCCCGGGCAGCGCGTCCGCGATGCTCGGCAGGGTGAGGATGTTCGCGGAGCCGGCGAGCAGGAACTGTCCTCGCTCGTTGTTTGTGTCCAGTCGCTCCTTGATCGCCAGCATCAGATCGGGCGCCCGCTGAACCTCGTCGATCACCGCCGGACCAGACACGCCCGCGATGAACCCCGTCGGATCCTCCAGCGCCGAGCGGCGAGTGGCGTCGTTGTCCAGCGTCAGATACGCGGCCGGATGCTCGTCCTCGGCGATCGCGCGCGCGAGGGTGCTCTTGCCCGACTGTCGCGCACCCAGTAGGCACACCGCCCTCGCTTCCCGCAGAGCCTCCACGACCGTCGGCCTGACATTCCGCTCGACGAAGCGACCCGACATACAGACAGAATACCGCAATCACCGGACAATTGGGGAATCACCATGCGGCCAATTGGGGAGTAGCCGGCCGGGCAGATGGGGAATTGGACCTGCAGCTTGGACCTATGAGCCCGTCCTTCCAAATCAATCCTGCAACGCCACCGCCGGCGGCACGCCAGCGGCCAGGTAGCCGGGGATCGCGACGATCGCCAAGGCCGCCACGGTGACGATCGCCAGGCTCACCAGGGCCGAGAGGGCCGCCACCGAGTAGGCGACGGGGAAGTTGATCACGTTCGCCAATGCGCGGTCGAGCAGCTGCTGGCCGTAGAGGCCAAAGACCGCGCCCGTCAGACACCCGACCGCCAGCAGCAGCACGCTCTCGGCCAGGATCGTACGCCACAGCTCGCCGCGGGGAAAGCCCTCCAGCTTCAGCTTGGCCAGGCGCGGGCGGCGCTGCCAGACCATGTTGGCGATCGCCGCCGCCATCGCCAGCACCGCCACCACCAGGATCAACGTCGCGATCTCGCTCAGGCGCTGCAGGCCCTGGCGGCTGAGCGCGTTCTGTTCATCGGTGTGCGCCTGGGCGCTCTGCTCAGACAGGCCCGACGACAGGCCAAGCGCGCGTCTGATCTCGCGAACAACGCCGGTGGCGCTCGCTCCCGGGAACAGCAGGACGTTGTAGGCGCTCGCGTCGTTGCCGGCCCAGGCGCGGGCGTAGTCGGCCGCATTCATGATGATCGCGCCGGGCGCCCAGCCGATGTTGGTGGACAGGGCTGACACCCTGAAACTCGTGGGAATCGGGGTTGGCAGGGTCACGCGCGAGCCGATGCGCAGGTGGTGTTCTGAGGCGAGCGCCTGGGACAGCACCAGCCAGCCGCCCGTCCGCAGGCGCACAGTGGCCCGCGCGACGGAGCCTTCGAGGATCTGCGATGAGGGAAGCAGCGGGCTGGCCCCGACGGGCGGGGCGATCACCCACACCTTGCGTTCGCCCCAGTCCAACAGGCCGCCGCGGTACACGCGTACCGCGCGGACACCGGGGAGACCTGCCAGCCTCGCCTGCTGGGTAGCGGCGAACGGCGCTGTCCTCAGCAGGTCATAAGCGCCCGGCGGTGACACCCACATGTCGGTGAACGCGTTCTCGTCGCGCGCCGCGTTCTCCAGGCCCTGCAAAAGATCAGCGTGCGCGCCCTGGATCGCGACCGCGCCGAACACCGCGATCGCGCCCGTCGCCGCCACCCCCAGCGCCCTGGCGCGCGCCGCGCTCAGCTCCATCGCCGCCACATGGCCCACCGCACCCGTCAGACGCCGCGCAAGCCTCGTCAAGAGCATCAGCGCCAGGCCCAACGCAGCAGGCAAGACCAACAGCAGAGCGGCCACGAGCAGCACCATGCCGAGGATCGCCAGCTTGGGGGCGCTGAGCAGGACCGCCGTCGCGCCTGCCAGGCACAGCACGCTCCCGAGCGTGGTCCTGACGATCGCCTGCCCAGTTGCAGAGCCGTCCTTCGGAGTGATCGCGGCGAGCGGGTTGCGCGAAAGGATGTCGCGCAGGGGGCTCAACACCGCCACCACCGCCGCGAGCATGCCGCCCCCGGCCGCGACCGCGACGCTCTGCCAGCCAACGACGCGCTGGGTGCCCACCGCGAACGCCGAGCCCAGGTAGCCAGGGTTGGCGCGGAACAGATGGATCGACAGCTCATCCCCCAACACGAGCCCGAGCAGACACGCGAGCAGGCCGAGCGCGACCGCGTCGAACAGCAGCACGCCGATCACCGTCCCGGGCACGTAGCCGTCGCGACGCAGGTCGGCGATCAGGCGCCGGCGCTGCGGGACGGTGAGGAGCATCGCGTTGAACGCGAACAAAAACCCAACCAGGGCGCTGATAACCGCGAACAGGACGGTCGACTGATTGCTCGCAGACGCCGCCTTGGCGAACAGCCTTTCGTCATAGCTCGTCGACTCCACATTCAAACGGTCGGCCGCCAGGCGCACGAGCGCCGCCCGTACCTCCGCTTGCGCGCCGTGGGCCGGCTGCACGAGGATGCGGCTGACCCTGCCTGCGAGCCCCGCCATTTCCTGGGCGAAGAACAGCGGCGCCACGACGATCGGGCTGGCCGCCAACCCGCCGATCTGCCTTTCGCGCAGCTGCTCGTACAGCGGCGCCTGCACGGTCCTGCCATACAACCGCAGCGTCACTTCCCTGCCGAACCTCGTCACACCCAGACGGGCGGCGAGCGGGGCCGGCAGCAGCACAGCGCCGATGTCCGCGAACGGTTCCAGTTCGGTGCGGCGCACGAGTGCGCCGCCGAGCCTGCGCAGGCTGGAGTCGGCGCCCACCAGCTCCACCGATTCGCTGCCCTTCGGCCCAGTCGCCTGCGCGCTCGCTTCAAGCAGCGGCGCCGCCACGCGAACGCCCTCGATGCGTCGGACCTGGGCGAGCAGGCCTTCAGGCATACCGCGGGGGTCGCGCGCGAGCAGCTGCAGCGTGGCGTTGCCGACGATCCCGTGCGATAGCTGGGCGACCGAGCTGGACAGGCTCTGGCTGGCAACCTGGGAGGCGAACAGCAGCGCCACGCCGGCGGCGATCCCCACCACCGCGAAGATCTCCTGCACCAGGCGCGCGCGCAGTCGCACGCGGTAGAGGTGCAAGACATTTCCCGGCTTCATGCTCCCAGCACCCGTGTCCGGTCGTCAGTGCAGAGCGGGTGGCGTGGCGGGCTGATCGGGCCGGTAGTCGCAGAGCACCCCGTCGCGCAGCGCGAACACGCGATCGGCGTAGGCCGCTGCGATCGGGTCGTGGCTGACGAGCACGATCGCCACTGCCCGCTCGCGGCACAGCTCGCGCAACAGCTCGAGTACTTCGCGGCTGCGCTGCGAGTCCAGGCTGCCCGTCGGCTCGTCCGCCAACAACAGGCTCGGCTCGGTCGAGAGGGCGCGGGCAATCATCACGCGCTGGCGCTCGCCCATCGACAGCGTCTCCGCACGATGGCCCAGGCGCTCGCCGAGCCCGAGACGCTGCAGCAGAGGCGTGATCTGGCGATGCGCGTCGCGCCAGCGGACGGTCTTGAGCAGCTTCAGCACCGCGTTGTCGATCGCGCTCACGCCAGGCAACAAGTCGAAGTTCTGGCGGATGAAGCCGAGCTGCGACAGGCGAAACCGGGAAGCCTCCGCCTCCGACAGCGACGACACGTCGCGCCCGGCGATCGACACCGTGCCACTGGTCGGCTCCAGCAACGTGGCGACCATCAGCAGCAGCGTCGTCTTCCCCGAGCCGCTCGGGCCATACAGCGCGACCATCTCCCCCGCCCCGACCGACAGCGACACGCCGTCGACCGCGCGGACGGGCTCACCGCCGACGGCGGGATATTGCTTTACGAGCTCGCGCAGCTCGAGCATCGGCGCAGGCGAGCGCAACGAGGCTACCTGTACCCGCCATGCACAACCCGCGCGACGGCACGACGCGCTTTGAACAGCGCCAGCGCGGGCGCCACGAGCGGGCCGAGCGCGGCTGCGACGCCGGCGGCGATGGTTCGCGCATACGGAGTGGCGACCTCGGGGCCGGACAGGTAGTAGGTCGCCATCGCGGTCAGGATCACCTCGTGGCGCACACCGTCGGGCAAGCCGCGAGCCGCGTCGACGGCCCGCCGGGCGAGGATCTTCATCGCCAATGCGGCCTGCTCGGGCGAACCGTGGTAGCTGACCAGGTTGCGCTGGCCGGCCCGCTCGTCCTCGGCCACGTCGGCGAGGCTGTCCAGCAGGGAGTGCAGGGCGCCGATCGAGGGGAAGTAGGCGGCTCCGATCGCCTCGACCTCGCGCTGGCGCACGTCGGGCTGGGCGGCGAGGGCGACGAGGGCGTGCACAGCCAGCGAGGAGCCGCCCGCGGCCGCGGTCTCCCACCAGCGAACGCCCGAGTGTCGGGGCATCTGGCGACGAGCCCACCGCTCGAGCCCTTCGTGGCCGCCCTGGGCTTCGGTCAGGTTGAGACTCTGGAACGCCACGATCCGCGCGGCCGCCGCCCACGCGGTGTCCGCCACCGCGGCGTGCGAGGGCAGCGTCGCAAGCGCCGTGCGACACGTCTCCACGAGCTCCGTGAGGAAGGCGCCGTCCTCACGCTGGGGATTCAGGGCGTAGTAGTCGGCGTGACCGGCCGCCGGTTCCAGGGCAGCGAGCAGCGCCTGGTGCAGCCGGCGGCCGTTGGCGACGGGGTCGGCGCTCGGCTGCTCTGCCAGTGCGTCGAGGTAGTTGTAGGCCGTCTGGAAGGCCACGAGCGCGCGCACCGTCTGCGCGCGGCGCCCCCGCGGGGCGAGGATCGCGAACAGGGCAGCGCCCTCCATGTTGCCGCGCTTTGCCAGGGCGTCCAGCGCCAGCCGGCGAAGAACGGGGTCCGGGATCGCCGACGCTCGCCTGCGCCAGTGCCCGAGCTCGCGCGTGGCGCGCGGCAGCACGCTCGCCAGATAACTCCCAACAGTCGAGCGGAACGCCGGGCCCGTCGCGGAAACCGCGTGCCCCTGCGTCCTGTCGCGCGTGCCACGCGCCGCGGGCGCCTGATCGGACCGGACGATCGCACCCACAGCGTTCAACGGTGGCGAGCCGGCGGGCACGGAACCGTGGTCTGGGCGCTCGTGCGGCTGGCGTCCTGGAAGGCGAATTCGGCCGCGAACGGGAAGCCGCCACGGGGGCAGCTTTCCGGGACCGACACGCCGCGGGGCTGGAACGCGACCACGCGGCCGTGCACGTGCTTGTAGTAGGTCAGGTGGCTGGGGCCGATCGTGCTCGTGACGCTCACGATCGACACGTCGGGGCCGCCGGGGACGCTCGTCACCAGCGGGACGGAGGTCTGAAGCTGCGAGCCGAAGCGGCCCGTCGCGGGGAGCACTTCGCCCGAGAAGGCCAGCTGCGCGGAGATCGGGTACAGCCCGTTGGCGTAGAACAGGACCACCAGGTTGCCCTTCGGGGACGGCCCGGCCACCGCCTGGACTTCGGGGATCTCCTGGCCGGAGCCGGTGCCGAACGGGACTTCGACATTCGCGCTGCCGTAACCCAGGCGCGAGTTGGGCGGGCAGCCGGCGACGCCGCCCGCGATGAGCGCGGCGGGCTGGCAGATGGCGAGCCCCAACGTGGTCGTCGTGTAGTTCATGCCCGCCGGCATCCGCAGGTCAAGGCCGGTGAGCGGCGGCGGCGCGGTGCCTTCGGCCGTGGCCAGGTGAAAGCCGAACGCGATCGTAGTTGGCGCACCCAGCCTGTCGGGGCTGAAGGACGCGTTCAGCGTGGCGCGCTCGGACACCCCCAGCGCCGCCGGCGCCAGCGCGCAGAGCAGGACGCAGGCCGCCGCGCTTGGGAGTCCCAGCTTGGGCACCGCTACAGCAGCCGGGTCGCCGTCAAGTGGACATCCGGCCGCTGACGTGGACGGTGACCGCATCGTTGGTGCGTTGGACCGTGCCGGTGAACGCCAGGCCGCTGCCGTGGGCGCCGCTGTAGCGGCCGGTTCCCCTCACAACGGACATCGTGCCGTCGAACGTCGCCACGGCACCTGCGGGGCGGTAGCTGGCATTCGCGTACCCCGTGATCGAGCCGCCACTCGGGTAGATGTCGACTGCCGCGGTGACCCTGTTCGTGGAGACGATCGTCAGGTGGATGTAGATCGTTCCCGAGATCGTCCCCGAGGCGATGCCCTGCTCGTCGAGCGTGAAGGAGTGGTGGCTGGTGAGGTGCAGACGCCCGCTGTCGCTGAAGGTGAGCGTGCTCGCCGCGCGCGCCGTGACAGGATGAGAAGCGGCCGCGTAAACGGGCACGGCGCCAGCGAGCGCTGCAGGCACGATGGCGGCGGCCAAGCGCGACATGCGTAGGCGAAGGCTGACCATCCTGCGCCTACCTTTTCTTCGTCTTGATGGGCCCAGATTTTTTGCGCGCCTGGGCTTGGCAGGACGCGCGCTTGCCCTTGGGCTTCTTCTTGCACGCTTCCAGCGCCGCAGCGAGCTTCTGCGCGCGCGTGGGCGCCGCTTTGGCGCAGCCGGTCACGGTTATGGGGGTGTCCTCGTGGATTTCCAGGCCGTTCTGGGCTTTGAAGAGGGTCGGCATTTTCAGGTTCTGGCCGCAGAAGCTGCCCTTCGCGCTGGCGGGAAGGTTCGCTCCGAACTCCGAGAACGGGCCCGCGGGGATCGTGACTTCGATCGATTCGAACGGCGTGTCGGGGGTGTTGCGGAACGTGGCGCTGGTGACTCCGGTCTTGCCGGCGATGAACGTTTCGCCGTGCAGGTCGACGGTGACGCCGTCGCCCTGAAGAACGAGGACGGCTTCGGGGAACTTCGCACCGCCGTAGCTCACGAAGTAGACGGGGCCTTCGAGGGGGGCGGGCAGCACCTCTGTGTGCACCACCGCGTGGCCGATCAGCGAGTGCGCCGGACACGCCGCCGGGTTCGCTTCGAAGGTCGCCGCCAAGCAGGCCTTCTGAATGGTGGTCAGCCGGGCGGGGAGCTGCTTCGGCAGGTCGAACTTCGCCTCACTGAACCAAGACTGCGAGCCCTGTGCGCCGTGGGGGTAGGAGATCTTGAAGAACAGGCTCGCACCGTCCACTTTGGAGCTCTGCCTGGCAGCGGATACGGCTAGTTTGGGGGTGAACTTCAGGGTCGCGCAGTTGGTCACCTGGAACGGGGTTGACTGGTTGGACACTTCTCCTTCGGTGCTCGTGACGGCACCGCTGACGGCCAGCTTTGAGCAGTTGGTGGGGTTGAATGTGAAGCTGGGGCGGTCGATATCTACGTCAACGCGGCGCAGCTTGATTGGGACACCGTTGGTCTGCCCGTTTGAGCCGACGGGGTCGAGGATCGTCGGGAACGGGTTTGAGACGTCGGTCACGGCCGCCGTGATCGGGTTGATGCGCAGGGACTGCCGGACGACCACGTCGCCGAAGCTGAACGGGCCTGCGATCGCGGGGACGACGACGGAGAGGCCGTACGGGCCGCCGTTATACGGGCCGGTCAGGTAGGCGGTGCCGGCGACGGACAGGGGGTTCGGGCCGGGGCCCGCGAGGGCCTGCACGGTCCCAACCTGGGTTGACTGCGGGCAGGTACCAGCGTTCGCGTCGGCTTCATCGCAGAGCGGGACGCTCGCGATATCCGCCAGCAAGCCCGGCGGGAGGTTGACGGTCAGGCCCGCGAGTTCCTGGTCTGTGTCCTGACGGGAGAAGGACGCCACGAAGCTGGCGTAGGCGCCCGCCTGAAGGTTGGTGGAGCCTGCAGTGAACGACGGGGCGAAACCCGCGACGCAGCCTTCGTCGATGAGGAAGCTGCCGAAGGGCGCGCCGTTGGGGCCGGAGCCCGGGGCAGACCACGGTTCCAGGTCGCTGGTGGTTGCGAACGTGCCGCAACTGTCGGGGGTCGCGAGTGCCGCGCGGGGGCCGCCAAAGAAGTGCAGCTTCAGATCCGAGAAGGGCAGCTGCGGATTTTGCGGAAAAAAAGCGGTAAGGCGGCCCGTGCTCGGGTCGGCTTTCAGTTCGCCGGCGATCTTCAACACCACCCCCGTGACCGGGTCGTTGACGACGACATACGTCGCGAAGGTCGAGCCGAATGGATTTTCGTTCTGGTCGGCCAGATATACTTCGCCATGCAGCACCCCGGGGATCAGCGGTGTTTCCAGTTCCAGGGAGCCGATCTTGGAGGATTCCGGGCACGCTGGCGGAGATGGGTCGAAGTTGAACGGGGTTTTCCCTTCCCAGCCGATCTGCGCGAGCGAGCACGCCCCCAGACCGTCGCCCGAGGAGGGGTCGACGGTCAGCCCGTCCGGGAAGCTCACCGTCGCGTCCTTCAGCGCGGGGGTTGCATGCACCCCCTGCGCCTCGGTCTGCGGGAGCTTCATTTCGAGTTCCAGGCCCGACGGGGTGTCGGCCTGGTATGTCGTCGGCTGAGTATCGAGTTCGGGGGTGAACTGCAGTTCATCGCAGCCCGTCACGGGCGGCGATTCGGAGATCATCTTGACCCAGTTCGGGTCGCCTTCCAGATCGGGTGTACCATCCGCGTTGTAGCTCCCCGGATCCTGCCAAGAATCCAGCCAGACCGTCGCCTTCAAGTTTGCGCCAGAGCAGTCCGTCGGGTCGGTGAAGAACGGGATGCCATTGCCGGTACCGTCCTTTTCGGTGGGATTCCCATAGAACGTTACGACGATGTGAGACAGAGCCACCTGCGGGATATCAGGGTTGGTGACCTGCAGCACATAACCAGCGGACGTCGGCACCACACGCACGTAAAAGATATGAGAACCTTCATGCAGGTCTGTATATCCGAACTCGGCCGGATAGCCGCGCTCCGGCACGAGGTTCCAGATCGGGCTGTTGATTTCCTCTGTGGTCTGCGGTTCGGTTCGGATGTGCCCCACGACCGTGTTCGACGGGCACAAATCAGTCCGTGACGTAAGCTGCCAAAGCGCGCACTCAGGCGCAGCAAGCGTGCTACCGGCGAACCCGAGCGGAAGATCCACCACCACGTCCTTGAGATCCTCGACGCTCGTGGGCACAGTTTCTCCCACTTTGTCTTCGTTGAGCACGTTGTTCAGATCGATCGTGGTCGTGAGCTCATAGGGATGATCCCCGGCCTGCGTATCACGCGAGCCGTCGACGCCGTCGATAAAGAAGTTGAAGCCCGCCGCCCCGAACGGCGGCGGCGTCGAAGAGATCGGATTCGTGCTCGACGTCGACACTTCGTGCCCCCCGCCGCCGGAGACCGTGACCCTGTTCGTTACCGGACCAGATGCATTGGGGTTGTTCACGCTCACGCTGATCAAAACGTGCAACACCTGGTCGGGAGCGACCGCGCCGGGGTATTCACACCGTGCGACCTGGGCGGTCGTCGTGCATGCCAGTCCACTGGCCCCGGCGACCGTCAGTTCGGCGGGCACCGTGTCGGTGATCACAACCGGCGTCGGTTTCCCGGAGACCGGGTTCGTTTCCTCGCTCGCCACGCTGCCCGCGTTGGTGACTTCCACTTCATATGTCCCACCTTCACTGGCCGAGAAGTCGGTTGGAACGGCCATCGAATCGATCGTCCAACCGGGGCCTGCGCTAGCGGCGCTCGCCGAACCGGCGCAGAGCGCGAGTATGACCAGAAACATGCACGACAACAAGGAGAGTCTCTTTGCGATGCTCACGGTCACTTGCTCCTCTTGTTGTGGGTGGTTCGCCTGGCGTTCGAGGGGCCGTATCGTTGTCGGGCCTGCTTTTCGCATTTCGCGCGCTTGCCCTTGCTCTTGTGCTTCCTGCACGCCTTGAGCGCCGCGGCAAGCCTTTGCGCCCTCGTCAACGACTTCGGCTTCACAGGGGGCGTCGACGCGGGGGCGAGGTTGCCGGCGCCGCTGAACGACGCGCTGCCGGGTGTCAGGAGCGGTGGGGTCGCGGGTGGGACACCGTGGCAGGCTTCACCCAGGCACGGCGGGGCGGATCTCGGCGGCGGCTGGATGCAGGGATTCCCGTTTTCCGGTTCGCAGATCCGCGCGTCGTAGATGTCAACTTGGGTATCGGTGTCCTGCGGCACGAGCTGATCGGCAGTGGTGAAGAACACGTTTGAGCCGCTCGCGTCAGAGCCGACCAGGCATACCGAAGAGAAGTCGAGTCGGTAGTTCTCTTCATATTTGTTGCAGAGTTCGTCTTGGGCGGCTGTTGAATCGTGCCCGTCGGAGATCAGGTAGACACACGCGCCACCAAGCGCACCTTCAGGACAAGACCCGCCGGGCGTGCCTGCCAGCTCCCACTCATACACATTCTGGGCGTACTCAGGCTCGCCATGTTCAGTGGTGACAGTCTGGACGCTGTTCAACGCCCCAGGCATGAGCCCCACCGAGCTCATGAAGAAGACGCGGGAGCCATCATTCGACATCGTCGGATCAGTCCGGTCTACACCCGCATGCTGAGTGAGGTCGTCAGCGGCCTGGACTATGCTCGCGTCGCCGGCGCCCCCGTTACCGTCATCGTTGAAGCCATCCTCACCGATCGAGACGCGCACCAGTTGTTCGGTCTGAGCATCGTAGCGAAAGACCTGCGTGGCGCCGTCGGTGCGGGTGACATCGGGGGTCAGCGCGCCGCGGCTGATGAACACGAGGAAACGCCCATCGGGCGTGACATTCGCCGTCGGTAGTTCAGTTCTCCACTGAAGTTCTTCGGGAACTGGATTTTGGCCTGAACCTGGCTTTCCGGGGAGTGTGGCGATGAACGTCACGTGGCCGTTCGGGTGGCTTGCGTCACGCTCGTAGACATACAGGTTGTCCTGTCCCTCCTGCGCGCCCTGGCCTTGGAGGTTCTCCGTAAGGGTCAGGACGCCCCTCGCTACGAAGTAGACATGCGATCCATCGCTCGAGGTCGCCATTACGCCCTGCACGCGCGGGCCGCCGCCGCTCGTGTCCCCTGCGGAGACGTCGATCAGGTTGTGTCCGGCCGGCATGTCAAAGTCATAGAGGTAAAGGTTGCAGTCTGCACCTTCGCGACAGCCATCTTCTTCCGCGCTGCCCGCGCCCTGAGTCGCCCCGTCGGTGAGCTGCTGAGTATCGAGGAAGAATGCCTGCGACCCGTCCGCGGAGGCGCCCGCGAATTCACCCGCGCTCCAGCTCGGGTTTACGGCTGGCGGCGCGAACGCTTCGGTGTTTTCGATGCATGACACTTCGGTACAATTGCCGTCAGGAGGACTTTCGGCGGCAGTCTGTGCCGCGTTTGGCTGTGAGATCGCGACCGTATGAGCATCGGGGAGTTCACCGTCGATGCGCGCGTAGAGCTCGCGGGCAGGCACACCCGAACACGGCTTGGCGGCGAAATAGACGGTGCGGCCATCGGCAGACAGTCCGCCAGGCTGACCAGGGAAGCTGGTCGAGCTGCAGCTGCTGATCAGTTCGGTGCTGCCGAGCCCTCCACTGACGCCAACCAGCGTGGGCGCCGTGTTGCCGGTCCCCACGTACTCCAGTAGTGTGCCGGATGGTTCGCCGCTCGTGTGCGGCCAGTAGGGATCGACGTTGAAGACGACGTGGGAAAAGTCGCCAGTCGCCTCATCCATATAGAAATTTCTCAGAGTACTGAGGGTCAGTCCGTCTTCGGGCGGGTCGAGAGGACCGATGTCGACGAAGGATCCGCCGGGCTCGCGCAGGTAGAAGTCTTCCTCGTCAAATGGCGGGGTAGGCGCGCTGAACAGCGACGTATCTTCAGTGGCGTCGTAGGTATGAAAAACATCGGTTTCAAACTGTGTCGCCGGGGGCGCAAGCGGAGTTGTCACCCAACTCCCTGCAGTGCGTTCGAAGGCGTACAGGGACCCAATGCTCCCATGCTCGACCTCGCACGCGCCGGCGCCGGCGAAACACTGGAGGCTGCCGAGAATCACCCGTGAGCCATTTTCGGAAATAGCAGGATGAGGGGAAAACGGGAAGCTACCAATCAGCGCCCCGTTCTTTTGCACTGGCGTGATCATCTCATATGCACGATTGTCCGGCAGGCCAGGACCGGTCTCGGGGTAGATGAAGGTATGGTCGACGCCGGTGGTCGTGCCACTTTCATTGTTCGCCACGACACGCCAGTGATAGGTCACATTCGGAGACAGGCCTTCGATGTGCCCGGTGACCGCTACGTCGCTCGTTCCTGAGCCCAACTGCGGCACGCACGCGACCGTCTTCCCGTAGCTGGTGCTGGTGCCGTATTCGAACTGACAGGTCGCTTCTCGGCCTCCCGGATTCACCTGCGCCTCCAGATCCACTGAAGTGGCCGACAGGTTCGCCGTGGTGGCGGCGTCTATCGACGGAGGGGGCGGCGCGGTGAAGGTCGCATCTGCTCCGAAGCTGGGAACTGCGTTCGCGTTTTCGGCCTGCAAGCTAAGATCGTAGGTCGTACCTTCGTGCAAGCCAGTCACCCTGGCTGTGACGGGCACTTCGCCCGTGCCGGAGCCCACGGTCTGTTCGCAGGCAGCTTCCTCAGCCGCAGTGACGTCTTCGAAGCCGCTGGCTTCGAACTGCGGCTGCGGGACGTAATCGAAGTGGCAGTCGGTTACTGCCACCCCGTCGGGGTCGACCGCTCCGTTCAACACCGCGGAGGTCTTTTTGACCTCGGTGGCTTCATGGGTGGTGACATTCGGGCCCGGGATGAAGACGTCGATGTGGCCGGCCGTGGCGTCGGCGACATAGACATCTCCGCTGGAGGAGTTTAGGCCTATGCCGCTGCCACCGGTCAGGCTGCCGCCGCTCGGTTCGCCCGAGCCGAAGGAGTCGGTCGCCGGGCAGGGCGAGCCGGGGGCGACGGTGCAGGGCGAGCCGCCGCGCTCGCTCACGACGCCCGGTTCGGTGACCGGTTCGGTGAAGGCGTAGTTTTTGACAGCGTCACGTTCGGCGATGTAGAGATCGGTTCCGTCAACCGCGACACCGACCGCTTCCACGCCTGTTTCTTTGTTGGGCGACACCTGACCGACATCGTCGCCTGAGCCGGTGAGCTTCTCGACGCTGTTATCGTCGTTGACCTTGAAGAGATCGCCCAGAGGGTCGACGGCCAGACCGTCTGGTTCGGTACCGCGTTCGCTGGCCAGGACTTCGGGCGGGCTGAAGGTGGCGTTCTGTTCGAACTCGAACACCTGGTTGCTCGTGTCGCATACATAGAGCGTGCCGGTGGTGCCGACCGCCACGCCCGCGAGCGAACCGAACGAGCCCGCGACAGTAGTCGAGCCGTCGAGCTGGCCCTCGACGCCCCAGCTTTCGACGAGGCTGCCTTCGGAGGAGAACTTGGTGACGAGGTTATCGCCTGCGTCGCCGACATAGACATCGCCTTCGCCGCCAACGGAGTTATCGACTGCGACGAATACGGGGTGCTCGAACTGGCCGGGGCCAGAACCCGAGACGCCGGCCTGGCATTCGGCGCCCATCGCGACTTCCACCTCGGTACACACGTTCTGTTCAGCTTCCGTGGCCACTCCCCCCTGCACCTTTGTCTTGTTCACCTCTCTGCCGAACATGAGCGCGAATTCGCCTTTGGAGTTGAAGTCGTCGACACGGGAGTTGGCAGAGTCGGCGACGTAGATGGCGCCGGTTGCGCTATCGACGGCCACACCGGCGGGAGCCGACACCTCGCCAGCCTCCGCGCCCGAGCCTGCGAAACTGAAGGAGAACTTGTGGCCAACCACGGCCGAGGCGGGAGCCGTGGCAACCGCCAGCGCGCCGAGGATCGCAGAGACCGTAGCAAGGGCCACGCGGCGGGCCGGAACGCTGGATGAATGCACACGGGTCCCGTTGGAGTCGAGGAGAGCGCTGAGCATCGCAGAGCAGCCAGTATTGGGACACAGCCTCTGGGCGCTTCGCTCTGTCGGCTTCACCTTGTCTCCTTGGTCGTGGCTGTGCGATTCTGTGGTGTGCGGTGCATGCACGATCGCTGGGTTGGCGGGTCCGGTGCACGCTTTGGTGCACGTCCGTACGTCCGCGACCTCTCACGCCCGCTTGGCGGGGGAGCACACCGAGTCGCCCCGGCAGGGCGGCCTGCCTGTCCACACGCTGGAAGGCACGGGCGAGCCGTGCGAACCTCAGGCACATCAGCGCCTGGTGCCGCTGCATTCATCTGCCTACCCCCTCCTCCACTGTCTTCGCCATGAGAGTCGCTGGCGCCCGTAATAAACGTTGTCAGTAACGCTAGCCTATTCCGCCCACGGACGCAAGTGAGAACCGCCGTGAGCGCCACGAGCCACCAGGAGGGCGGCAAGGAGCGCTCCATTTTGGCGGGCGAAGACAGGCGGCACGAGCGGGCGGCTAGAAGGTCGTCGCACCAGTGGACCGCCTCACCTCCGGTACGGCCGGGTATCAACGGCAGTCTATAAACGCCGGTCAGGTGGATGCGGAAGACGGCCGCGCGCGCAGTCGGGGGGTTCAGCGCACGGGCGCAGCCGTAATCCTCCCTCAACACAGCAGCAATGCTCGCGGCTCGCGCCTTCGCTGATAAGTCAAGGCATAGAAGGACCGGGGGCCGTCCATGCCAGTCCTACAGCCCGAGAAAGAGTCGCTGGGCGGCAGCATCCTGCGCTGAAGCTGGCGGGCGCGAGCACAAAGACGCCACGCCCGCGCCCCCGTCCGCCTTCCCGTTCGGCTCGTGCGCCGCAGGGTTTCGCGCGTTCAAGCGCCTGAACACCCTGCCCGCCACCCCGGCGGCCTTGCCCGAAAAGCACGAACCGCTCACCTTGATAACGAATCGAGGGTTGAGAGCGGGCGAGCCGGGTTTGGTCGTGGTGCTCGCCACGACATGGGCGGTGGGTGAGACCACGCGAGTCCCACCCACCGCACGATGCCAGGAAGCTACGCTTCTATCTGCTCTTCCACGGATGCTCCGTTCACTTTCAGGCTG
Source organism: Solirubrobacteraceae bacterium (assembly GCA_035602785.1). GTDB lineage: Bacteria > Actinomycetota > Thermoleophilia > Solirubrobacterales > Solirubrobacteraceae > Palsa-744. Next base: position 4,943 of record DATNLQ010000355.1, on the reverse strand, counting down.
TTCAGCGTAGTTTTGGCGGCCCAGCCGAATCTTTCTGAATATCCTCCGAACCAGGCAGCTTCTGGGAAGGAGGATTCCATTCCTGTCAGTTCTTCGTTGAAGTTCGATCGCGGTGTTTGGATACGGTTTTCAGTGTTGAACTTCACCGTGAATTCTTTCGTGAGCGTGTTGAGTGGCGTGATGGGCGCGAGGATCGCGTGACGCACCACTGCTTCCTCACTCTGGCATGTGAAGGATGTGTACGTCCCCCCTTTGTAGTTGAACGCGACGGCGACTTCCTTGCTTGGTTCTTTAGCGGTGTAAACCAGGGTGATGGGCAGCTTTTCGGTCACAATAACGCCTGCTTCCTGTCCGGACCCACATGAATATATGTTGAGCCCAGCAGGCAGTTTGCATTCTTTGAAGGTCAGTTTAGCCGAACCTGTTTTCGCTCCAACGAACGAGCCCGTGCCGGTGCCGCTGGCACAGTCGATCTGGGTATTGCTCGTCATTTCAATGGTCGAAGGTCCGGCAGTGAACGTGAACTTGAGCGGTTGTGCCGGAGTCGGAGCGGGGTGGAGCTTGGGGAGCGCGTTCGCGCCCGTCTTGAACATCTGATCGGCGCCGGCGCTCGTCCCATTGCTGTTCGTGGCCACGATACGGAAGTGATAGGTGGTGCTTGCGAGCAGACCTGTGATTTCTTTGCTCTCTTCCACGTTTTTAGTACCGGAACCCGCACTCGCTTCAGCTGTTTTCGTCCCGTAGGAGACAGTCGTCCCGTATTCAAAATAGTATTTCGTTTCAGCGCCATTCGGGTTCACGATGCCGTTCAACGTGGAATTGGTTTCGCCAATCCAAGTCGCCGGCCTGGTTTCCACGGTCGGCGAACTCGACGCCAGCGCCGGGGCGGCGGACAGCGCGGTCAGGGCAAAGACCGCGAACAGGGTCACGGACAGGTGTTTCAGGCGATGCATTAGATGGGTCTCCTCTGGTTGCGCGAGCTGGCGGGCACCGGGACCAGACAGGACGGGGAGGCGTCTAGCGGATGCCGTGGCAGCTCTTTGTGTTGGTACTGGTTGATGGGCGCTGCCAAACGGAGTCCCCGCCCGCGACGCCCATGTGGGCGAGTCGAGCAGGAACGCTCGAACAGGGCTGAACAGAGGTGGTGCTGCCGGAAGGCTGAGATCGCCTGCAGCCGGGAATGCACGGCGGGCTCAACACGAAGGAGCTCAACCGGCCCACAGACGCTGGGCGGCGCGGGCACGACGCGGTCCTCGCGCCAGGAGACCAGGGGCGGAGACGGTGGCGAGACGACGTACACCGTGTGCAGGACAGTGCAGATGCGGGTCCCCGTGGTTGGACGATGCGGAGCGACGCGAGGCGCTGTGCGGGGCGATACTCGGAAGACGCTTGTCGGTCGGTGAGGAGGCATGGCTGAACGATCAGGGGATGCATCCCGCCAACTGGGCTGCTTGCGGCGCTCAGGTGGCCGCCGGCGCGTCGGAGTGTCTTGCCGAGAGCTTGCCCATCACGAACTCGCCGGCCTTGTCCAAGCCGATGAACGGCGCCAGCGCGATGTAGACGGCGAGTGGCTGCAGGCGTCGCAGGGACAGGCTCGGGCCGCGACGAGTGCCTTGAAAGGCGAGCTCGAAGATCGCCGTGGCGGTCAGCGTCAAGGACGCGCGAGAGAGAGATTGGGCCTGTGCTCGCTGGTAGCCCTCCTCCAGGAAAAGCGTGAACGCGAGCTGGGTGTCCTGCACTCGCAGCGCGAAACTGGGGCCGATCGCATAGCACTCGACCAAGCCGAGGTAGGAGAGCAACGGCTCGCGCGTGAGGAAGCCGGTGAACGCCTGCGCGCCATGCCATATGCGATCCGGCCAGGGCGCGGAGATGAAGAACGCAGGTGCGCAGGCGGCGAGACCCTGCTGAAAGGCGTGCTCGTAGGTCGCTATGAAGGCGTCGGCCTTGCTCGGAAACTGGTTGTAGAAGCTCCTGCGCGAGACGCCCGCGGCTGCGACGATGTCCGCGACGGTGGCGTCGCGGTAGCCCTTCGCGTGGATCGCCGCCGCGGTGGCGCGCAGGATTCGCTGACGCGGCGCATCACCCGGTCGCCCCAGGCTTGGCCGCGCGGGCGATCGCGACGCTTGGCGTGCGAGCGCCGGCGCAAGCTTCGTGCTCCAGGCCGGCTGCGAGGATCGCCTTGCGAAGGCGCCCGCCCACTCGCGCACCTGCTCGCGTACGCCGTCGAGGGCGCCACCGTCGGAGAGGCGCATCGAAAGGAACCCGAACGTGGCTCCGATCAGGATCGCCGGAGGAAGGTCGATCGTGGATTGGTGGGCAACGGAGCCCGTCATCGCGCACTCGATCCTCGAGATCAGGGCGTCGCGCTCAGAGCGGCCCGTCGCACCGGCGGCGAGGCCTTCGCGCATCAGCAGGCGCGCCGCCTGCGGGCGGGAGATGGCTGTCGCAACCAGGGTGTCGAGAACCTCGAGCTCGCGATGGAGGCTCCCCGCGGCGGCGACGACGACGGCGACCAGCTGCTCGGCGTGCTGACGGTAGGCGCTCCAGAAGCAGTCGTCGACGTTGCAGAAGTACTGGTAGAAGGTGGCGCGGCTGACTGCCGCCGCGGCGAGGATCTTCTCGACGGTCAGGCTGGCGTAACCGTCGCGGGCAGCCAAGTGCGTGGCAGCATCCAGTAGGCGATCGTGCGCACTACCCTGGCTCGACGACGTTGTCTCGGGACCTCGAGTGCTGTCGAGCGCATGCCGCTGACGGCCCATGTAATGAAACGTAAACGGTGACGGGCACGCTATCTATTGCTAGAGCAAGAAAGTAAACAGCTGTGCCTCTGCGAGCGTGGAACGCTTAATAAATAGAATCGATGAAGCTATCGGAGACGGCCTGGCGCCCAGCCGCTGCCAGCGGGTGGGTCGTGGTCGAGCTCGCGGCGGGCCGGTCCCCACGGCGCGCCCGCGCTACCAGCCCCTCCGCCTACATGCCAGCACCCTGCTGTCAAGCGGTTGCGCTACTGTTGATGTTTATGGGGACAGGGAGCGCGCGTGAGCAAGCGCAGGCGCCAATGCATTCGCCGGTCAACTGGGCGCTGCTCGGGCTCGTGATCGAACGTCCCAGCTACGCCTACGAGCTGGCGATGCGCTTCGAGCGCACCTACGAGGGGGCGCTGACGCTGTCGAGCGTCTCGCACGTCTACACCGCGCTGGCCGCGCTGCGCGAGCGGGGGCTCGTGGAGGAGGTGCTGGGCACGCGCGGGGCGCTGCGCTCCAAGCGCCGCTACCAGGCCACCGCAAGCGGCCTGTGCGAGCACGCTGACTGGCTGGTGGGGCAGGTGTCCGAGGAGCGCCGGCGCCAGCGGCTGCTCGTGGCCCAGCTCGGCGCGCTCGCGCGCACGCCCGACCGGGCTCTGGAGGTGCTCGACGCCTACGAGGCCGCGTGCCTGGCCGAGGCTGCCGCCGCGCCTGCCGCGGGAGGCGAGGAGGGGCCCGGCACCACGCGGCTGGTGGCCAGGCTGACCGGCGAGGAGACACGGCTGGCGATCGCCGCCAAGCTGGAGTGGGCCCAGTACGCTCGCGCGCAGCTGCGCGCGCTTGCCGCGTCTGGGACCGCGATCGCGAGAGAGCGTCCCTCGTGAGCCTGCTGGCGCTCGAGCACGTGGTCAAGCGCTACCGCGAGGGACAGCGCGAGCGCGTGGTGCTCGACGACGTGTCGCTGGAGGTTGCGCCGGGCGAGCTGGTGGTCGTGTGGGGCAAGCGGCGCTCGGGGCGAACGACGCTTCTGCGGATCGCCGCCGGCATCGCGATGCCCGACAGCGGCGTGGTGCGCTTCGCCGGGCGCGACCTCGCGCAGACGTCCGAGCGGGCGCTGGGCGAGGGCATCGGCTACGTGCGCAAGGAGCTGCGTGGGGCCGAGGAGGAGGGGGTGCTCGAGCAGGTCGCAGCGCCGCTGCTCGCGCGGGGCGTCTCGGTGGAGTTGGCAAGGGTCCGTGCCAGGGCCGCCCTTTCGCGCACGGGCGCGCAGGGGTGCGCCGCGCTGCGTGTCAGCGAGCTCGGCGCCGGCGAGGGCGTGCGCGTGGTGCTCGCGCGCACGTTGGCCCTCTCCCCCGCCCTGCTCGTGATCGACGAGCCCGTCAGCGCGGTCGAGCTTTCCGAACGCGACGAGATTCTCGCGCTGCTGCGCTCGCTCGCCGGCGAAGGCGTCGCCGTGCTGGCCAGCGCCGGCGACGCGGGCGAGCTGGCGGGGGCGCACCGTCCGCTGTCGCTCGGCGAAGGGCAGCTGCGCGGACCCGCCGTCTCGGGGCTCGCGCCGGTGGTTGCGCTGCGACGCCGCAGCGGGTAGAAACGCTCGGCAATGCTCGAGCTGGAGCGGGTGGTCAAGCACTACCGCAGCGGCACGGAGGACGTTGCCGCAGTCGACGGCATCAGCCTGACAGTGGACGCGGGCGAGATGCTCGCGCTGCGGGGACCGAGCGGCTCGGGCAAGACGACGCTGCTGCTGCTGGCCGCGTGCGCGCTGCGCGCTGACGGCGGCAGCGTGCGCTACCGGGGCCGTGACCTGGCCGGCTTCACCGAGCGCGACGCCGCGCAGTACCTGCTCAGCGAGGTGGGGCTGATCGCGCAGAGCACACACCACCACCTGATGGCACACGTGCCCGCGGTCGAGAACGCGGCCACGAAGCTGCTGCTCGGCGGAGTGCCCTTGCCGGAGGCGCACGAGCGAGCGCTGAGATCGCTCGAGCAGGTTGGGCTGGGCGAGCGCCCGCGGCACACGCCACAGGAGCTCTCCGGTGGCGAGCGCCAGCGCGTCGTGATCGCGCGAGCGCTTGCCGCAGAGCCCAAGCTGATCCTCGCCGACGAGCCGACCGCCAACCTCGACAGCCAGCGCTCGCGGGAGATCGTGGCGCTGCTCGCAGAGCTCGCGCATGAGCGCGGCGCCGGCGTGCTGCTGGT
>DATNLQ010000315.1:0-5073 GCA_035602785.1 Solirubrobacteraceae bacterium | reverse complement strand
TGACCGCAGGCCATTTGCTTCACACGCGAGGCGCTCCCGGGCCCGTGAAGCTGCGTGCGGGGATATCCCGCACCTGGCTTCACGCGTGCCGGGGGCCTGGGTGCGTGAAGCGGCGCGCATGAAGATGCCGCACATGCGTTCACGCGTGGCTCGCCGCGCGCGGCGTGAAGGAAATCGCAGGTCAGGCGGCGTCGTCGGCCGGAGCTTCGGCCTCAGGCTCGGCGACCGCCACGCCACCGCCGTCGCCTTCAGCGAGCACCGCCACCATCCGCCCGCGCCGCCCGCGGGTGAACGTAACGGTCCCCGCCGCGCGCGCGAACAGCGTGTCGTCCTTGCCGATCCCGACGCCGTCGCCGGGCTTGAAGCGGGTGCCGCGCTGGCGCACGATGATCTCGCCGCCGGTGACGGTCTGGCCCGCGAACACCTTCACGCCGAGCCGCTTGGCGTTCGAGTCGCGTCCGTTGCGAGAGGATCCGAGGCCCTTCTTATGAGCCATCCGACGCCTCCGATGCCGACTCCGCGCCGGTGCCGGCGCCGGCCTTCGCCTTCGAAGAAGACGAGGAACGCCGCGCCGCCAGCTTGATCGAGGTGATCTCGATCCGGGTCAGGTCCTGGCGGTGGCCGTTACGCCGCTTGTAGCCGCGCTTGGGCTTGAACTTCACGATCCGCAGCTTCGGCCCGCGCTCGTGCGCGACCAGCTTCGCCTCGACCTTCACCTTCGACAGGTCCGCGCCGTCGACGACGTCATCGCCGTCGACGTACAGCAGCGGGTCGAGACTCACCTTCGAGCCCTCATCGCCGGGCAGCCGCTCGACGAGCAGCCATTGTCCCTGCTCGACGCGGTACTGCTTACCGCCTGTTTTCACGATCGCGTACATGTTCAATCAGAAGGAGAAGTGGCCGCGGCCTCCGACGAGGCCCTGGCGCCAGAACGGCGCCGTCCGCCTCTGCGGCCACGACGCCGAGGCTTCGATTCTACGCCATCGCCGTTCGCGCCCGCATCCGATGTGCCGCCGGCCTCGCCGGCCGGCACGTCGACAAGGGTAGCGATGGCGCCCGTGCGCCCGACCTCCTCGAGCCGTACGAGGTGCTTCTCACCCACGTACCGCGTGCCGCCGCGGACGGTGATGATGTAGCCATCGATCTTCGCGACCGCGTCGCCGGCGCTGTACATGTGCGGCTCGACGATCTGGACGTGTACCTCCTCGCCCTCCCGGAACGGGACGGCGCGCTCCAGGATCTCCTCTCGGGTGCCTTCCTGGATCACGGCGAAGTGCTCGACAGGAAGACCTTCCGAGCCCTCGAACACGAACACCTTCCCGGTGTCCTCCTCGATCGCATGCAGCCCGCGCGCCTCGTTGCCGGTGAACTCCATGCTCACCCGCGGGTTCATCTGGATCAGGATCGCCTCCGCGGAGACCTCCTTCGCGAGGTCGCGCATCCTGCGCTCGAACTCGATCGCGATCGTCTCCTCGGACTTGATCACGCCCTCGCCGTCGCAGGTGGGGCACGGCCGGGTCATGATCTCGCGCACGCCTTCCGTGACGTTCTGGCGCGTCATCTCGACGAGGCCGAGGGGCGAGATCTCGACCACGAACGTCTTCGTCCTGTCCTCGTCGAGCGCCTTGCGCAACGTCTTCAGCACCGCGTCGCGGTTGCGCGCGCGGGCCATGTCGATGAAGTCGATCACGATGATGCCGCCGATGTCGCGCAGGCGCAGCTGGTTGACGACCTCCTCGGCGGCCTCGAGGTTGATCTTGGTGATCGTGTCCTCCAGGCCCGCGCCCTTGCCGCGGCCGATGAAGCTGCCGGAGTTGACGTCGATCACGGTCAGCGCCTCGGCGTAGTCGATGATCAGATAGCCACCGCTGGGCAGGTCCACGCGCCGCGAGAGCACCCCGTCGATCGCCTTGTCCACGCCGTAGGACTCGAACAGCGGCTCCGAGCCCTGCCACAGCTCCACGCGCTCGACCAGCTCGGGCGCGGTGCGCGTGAAGAACGACACCAGCCGGTGGTGCTGCTGCTCATCGTCGACGATCGCACGCTCGGAGTGCGCGGAGAAGATGTCGCGCACGACGCGCACAGAGAGATCGGCCTCTTGGAACACCAGATCCGGGGCCGTCGTATCCTGCACGCGTTTGTCGAGCACCTCGTGGAGCTTGTGCAGGTACTTGAGCTCGCGTTCGAAGTCCTCGCGCTTGGCGCCATGGGCGGCCGTGCGGATGATCACCCCACCGCCGTCGAGCTTCAGCCCGGTGGTCTGGCGGCGCAGGCGCTCGCGCTCGCGATCCTCCAGTCGACGCGACACGCCCACGCCCTCGCCGGTGGGCGCGTAGACCATGTAGCGCCCGGCGATGGTCAGCTCCATCGACAGCCGCGCGCCCTTGGTCTTCAGCGGGTCCTTGACGACCTGCACGACGATCTCCTGTCCGGGCGAGAGCAGGTCGGAGATCTTGCGCGCGCTGGCGCTGCCGCCGCGACCGCGCCGGGGCGCCTCCACGCCCGGCAGCACGATCTCGTCTACGTGCAAAAAGCCGTTCTTCTCCAGGCCGATGTCTACGAACGCGGCCTCCAGCCCGGGCAGGACATTGTCGACCTTGCCCTTGTAGATGTTGCCGACGATCGAACGCCCGCCGCGGCGCTCTATGTAGAGCTCAGCGACACGGTATCCGGCGTCCGGAGCCCCGGCGGCGCGTTTGCGCCGGGTCGATGACGAGCGCGAGGCGGCGGTGGTTCCGCTCGCCTCCAGAAGCGCCACGCGCGTCTCTGCGCGATCGACGCTGACCAGCACTTGCTTTTTCAATTTGATCCAGTCTTTCGGTGTTGGAACACGCCGAGCGGGTGCATGGGCACCTCCTCGACTGGCGCCGGGTCCGCGAGGGTCGGCTTGCGCCCTGCGCGGCGGCCAGGAGAGCAGCCCGGACGGGCTGGCGGTGTGATGAGGGTGGCTCGGCGAACAATGGGTCTAATCGCGCAGGACGCGTCCCTTCAGCGCCGCTGACGCGCGCGCCTGCACGTAGATCGACTGCAACAGGCCGGCGGCCAGCAAGGTGGTGATGACAGACGAGCCCCCGTAGCTCATGAGCGGAAGCGTGACGCCGGTAATTGGCATGATGCCGATAGTCATCCCTACGTTGACGAAGACCTGAAACATGAGCATAGCCGCTACGCCGGCTGCGATCAGTGACCCGAACAGGTCCTTGGACATCACCAGCACGCGCAGCGCGCGGGATATGAGCAACGCATACAACAGCAATACGAGTCCGGCGCCCACGAACCCGTAGCGCTCGCCGAGGGCCGCAAAGATGAAGTCGGTGCTGCTCTCGGGCACGAAGCCGTCGGGAATCTGGCTGGCCTGATTGCCGCGGCCCGTCTTCTGCCCGGCGCCGATCGCGATCTTGGACTCCTGCTGCTGGTAGCCTTCCTTCTGGGGGTTGTCGGAGGGGTGCAGGAAGGCCGTCAGCCTGGCCGCCTGGTAGGGCTTGAGCACTTGGATGCCGGCCGCGGGCGCGGCAACGAGCACGAACGTGACCGACACGGCGACGAGCGCGAACAGCGCCGCGATGTGCCGCCAGGACGTACCGGCGACGAACAGCAGCATCAACGCAATGACCACGTAGACCATGCCCGAGCCGAGGTCAGGCTGGGCGATCACGAGCATGGCTGGGACGAGTGTGGCGATCATCACCCTCACGGTCGTGTCGCGCTCGCGCAGCTGTCTGGAGCGATCGACCACGAACGCGGCCAGCGCGAGCGTGAGCAGCACCTTGCCGATCTCAGAGGCCTGGAAGGAGAACAGCGGGAATTTGATCGCCCGGGTCGCCCCTTCGGCGGAGTGCCCTGCTCCCAGGACCGCCAGGATGCTCAGGATCAGCGCCGCGTAGATCGCGCTTTTGTAGCGGCGCAGGCGCGCGTAGTCGACGCGCGAGAGCACCAGCATGAACAGGAAGCCCACGGTCAGGTAGATCGCCTGGCGGTCCACGTAGTAGTGGGGCTGGCCCGGCAGCGAGTTGCGCGTGGCTGCCGCGAGGTTGACCAGCGAGACGATCGACAGCCCGATCACCGCCAGCGTCAGCAGCGGGTCCAGAGGAAGGCGCAGGCTGCGCAGCGTCGCCGGGGGTGGCTCTTCGTGGTTGGCCTGGATGGGCGTGAGGGGCATCAGAAGGTCTTCGAGCTCCCGGCCACGAAGCGCTTGGCCACACCGAACCACTGCGAGGCGAGCAGTCGCGCGATGGGGGCTGCTGTTTCGGCGCCGAAGCCGCCCTGTTCGACGGTCACAGCGATCACGATCGGCCGGCCCCGGTCGGCCACGTAGCACATGTACCAGGACTGTTCGACCTGCCCCGCCCGTTCGGCGGTGCCGGTCTTGCCGTAGACGGGGTGGGCCGACTGATTCCAGCCGGCCCATACGTCGGCTGAGGTGCCGCCCGACTCGCTGGCGGCCTCGTGGATGCCTTGCATCACCAGACCGACGTAGGTGGGATTGAGGTGCACGTGGCGGGTGGGAAAGCTGAGGCTCTGCACCAGGCTGCCGTCGGTTTCGTCGATCTCCTTGCCCAGGTGCGGGGTCACGACGGTGCCTTCGCCGTCGTGTTCGTAGGCGTTGACCAGCGTGGAATAGGCGACGGCCATCTGCAGGGGGTCGGTCAGCAGGTCGCCCTGGCCGACCGCAAGGTGCATGTTGTCGCCGACGCTCCACGGGCGCACTTCGCTGACAATTCCACACGAGGGCACGTGGCGCTTGCGCTCGCAGGCGAGCTCCAGCGCGTCCTGTTTGGCGCGCCACGCCGCGTCCGGGACGACGCCTTCGAACTCGCTGGGAAGGTCGATCCCGGTCGGCTCGCCCACGCCCAGCTTGTGCGCCATCGCCTGGATGATGTTCCCGTGCGCGTTGGAGCGCTCGCCGACTTCGAAGAAGTAGGTGTCAGATGAGACCTTCAGCGCTTCCACCAGGCCGACCGAGCCGTAGTCGGTGTGACCTGAGTTGCAGAATTCCTCGCCCCCGACGTTGATGCACTGCCCCGCCCCCAGCCCTTCTTCGGGGTTGAGCACACCCGCTTCCAGCGCGGCCAT
>DATNLQ010000344.1:0-4081 GCA_035602785.1 Solirubrobacteraceae bacterium | reverse complement strand
CGTGGCTCGCCGCCGGCGGTGTCGAAGCGGCGCGTGTAGTCGATGACCGCGGCGTCGCCCTCGCTGCGCACCCGCTCGAGGATCTCGCGGACCTGCCCGGCCACCGACTCGCCGTCGGGGATCAGGGCGCGCATGTGGGCGGCAGCGCCTGCTGCACCGCCGAGACCGGAGAGGTCCTGCGCGCTCAGGCGCTCCAGGCGCATGACGTCAGGCCCCGCCGGGCACAGCGGGTCCGAGCGCGTCCGCGCCAACCGCGGGCGACGCGCCGGAGCGCTCACGCAGCCGGGCGAGCAGCTCGTCGATCTGCCTGGCCTTAAGCTTGTGGGCGACCGGGTTTGCGATCAGCCGGGCGGTGCACACGACGATCTCCTCGCGGATGACCAGGTTGTTCTCGCGCAGGGTGGTGCCAGTGGCGGTCAGGTCGACGATCGCCTCGACCACGCCTGTCAGCGGCGCGAGCTCGACCGAGCCCTTGACCTCGACGATCTCTGCCTGCCTGCCGGTCTCCTCCATGTGGCGCGCAGCGATGCGCGGGTACTTGGTCGCGACGCGCATCACGCCAAGGCGCCGCAGCGCCTCGCGCGCGGGGTCGGGCCCGGCCTTGCTGGCGAGCACCATCGTGCAGCGCCCGTAGCCGAGGTCGAGCAGCTCGTACACCTCGCGTCCGCTTGATTGAGATGCCCGCCCACCCGCTTGCGCGGCCTGCTCGAGCAGCACGTCCTTGCCGGTCACGCCCAGGTCGGCGGCGCCCGCCTCGACGTATGTGGGCACGTCGGATGGACGCATGGTGATCACGCCGATGTCCTCGAACAGCAGCTTGCGGTCGTTGGAGCGCAGCTCGGCCGTGTCCAGGCCTAGGCCTGCGAGCAGGTCGACGGTGCCGTCGAACAGCGCTCCGCGCGGAACCGCGATGACGAGACCGTTGACCGCGCTCACGAGGCCAGATCACCCGTCCTGGCCGGCTCGCCGTCTTCTGGCGTCAGCCCGTCAAGCGCCGAGCCGCTGGCGCGCGCGAGCAGCGCTCCCGTGCCGCGCTCCTCTCCAGCGAGCGCGATATGCAGGCGATCGACGCCCAGCGCGAAGCCGACCGCGGGCAGGCTGCGCCCGAAGCGCCCGAGCAGCTCGTCATAGCGCCCGCCCCCGCCGATCGGGGATCCGAGCTCGGGGTCATACACCTCGAACACCGCGCCCGTGTAGTAGCCGATGTTGCGCACGAGGCCCAGATCGAAGATCACCCGCTCGGCCACGCTTGGCTGGAGGTTCTCGTGGACGGCGCGCAGCCCCGTGACCGCATCCTCGGCCAGCGCAGGCATGTCGGCCAGGACCTCGGGACCGCCGCGGCGCTGGGGAACTGACAGCAGCAGCTCGGCCGCGTCGTCGGTCAGACCCGATCCTTCCAGGGCGTGCTCCAGGCCGACGAAGTCGCGCACGACGAGCGCCTCGAGCATGCCGAGACGGGCTTCCTGGGGCACCTGCACGCTGGCCATTAGAGCGGGGAACAGCGACGCGTCCCCCAGGCCGATGCGGTAGTCCTTTAGGCCGGTCGCGTCGAGAGAGTGGCAGAGCACGGTGAGCGCCTCGACCGTTCCCTGCGGGGCGGGCGAGCCGACCAGCTCGATGCCCGCCTGCAGCAGCTCGCGCGGCTGGCCGCGCTGGGGGCGCACGCCGCGGTAGCAGTGGGCGAAGTAGCAGAAGCGCAGCGGCGGCTCGCTGGTGGTGTAGCGCGTGGCGACCACTCGCGCGATCGGCACGGTCATGTCCGAGCGCAGCACGAGCACGGCGCCGGACTCGTCGAACACGCGATAGGCGGGCCGCGCTTCGGCCATGTCGGCGCGCTCGAGCACGGACTCGTACTCGAGCGCGGGCGTGTAGACCTCGCCGTAGCCGTGGCGCTCGAACACGCTGCGCAGCGTGTCGGTTATGGCGCGCACCTCGCGCGTCTCATCGGGGAGCACGTCGCGCGTGCCGCTGGGAATCGGGTGGATCATTGAAGACCCGAGATTACGGGGCCACGGGGAGGTTAGGCCCCGCGACGCTGGCAGTCAGGCGTGGACCGGCTCGGTGGCCACGCGCTCGATGTGCGCGCCCAGCTCGCGCAGGCGCTCGTCGATGCGCTCATAGCCACGGTCGATCTGGCGGATGTTGCCGATCTCGCTGCGACCGTCGGCGCACAGCGCGGCCAGCAGCATGGCCATGCCAGCACGGATGTCGGGCGACTCCACCCGCTCGCCGCGCAGCCTGCGCGGCCCGGTCACGATTGCCCGGTGCGGGTCGCACATGACGATGTCGGCGCCCATCAGAATCAGCTTGTCGGTGAAGATCAGCCGGTTCTCGAACATCCACTCGTGCACGAGGATCGAGCCCTCGGCCTGCGTGGCCAGGGCGACCGCGATCGAGGTCAGGTCGGCGGGGAACGCCGGCCAGGGACCATCCTGGATCTTGCTCTTGTAGTCGCCCACGTCGGCCTGCGCGACGAGCTTCTGTCCGCCGGGCACGACCACGTCGACGCCGTCCAGCTCAGAGCGCAGGCCGAGGCGCTCGAACACAAGGCGGATCATGCGTAGGTCGCCGGGGACGGTGTCCTTGATGCGCAGCTCCCCGCCGGTGACCCCGGCGAGCGCCATGAAACTGCCGATCTCGATGTGGTCGGGCGCGACGTCGTGCTCGCAGCCATGTAGGCGCTCGGCGCCGTTGACCGTGATCAGGTTCGACCCGATGCCGTGGATGTCGGCGCCCATCTTGACGAGCATGCGCGCGAGATCCTGTACATGGGGCTCGCACGCCGCATTTCCGATGACAGTGGTGCCGGGGGTGAGCGCTGCGGCCATGAGCACGTTCTCGGTTGCCATCACGGACGGCTCGTCCATGAACACGTCCGTCGAGCGCAGGCCGCGCGGCGCGTTGAGCTCGATCACGCCGTCGCAGTGGACGGTCGCGCCCATCGCCCGAAAGGCGTCCAGGTGCGGGTCCAGGCGCCGGCGACCTATCACATCGCCCCCGGGCGGCGGCATGACCGCGCGATGAAAGCGGGCTAGCAGCGGGCCGGCCAGCAGGAACGACGCCCTGATCAGCTCGGCGAGCTCGCGCTCGATTTCCACCTCGTGTACATGCGCAGCGCAGAGGGCGACTTCGTTGGCGCCACGCCAGCTGACCTGCACGCCGATCGCGCGCAGGATGTCGAGCATCGCCTCCACGTCGCGGATGCGCGGGACGTTGCGTACCAGCACCTCCTCGTCGGTGAGCAAGCTGGACGCGAGGATCGGCAGGGCCCCGTTCTTGTTGCCCGCCGGCACCATCGTGCCGGACAGCGGCGCGCCGCCTTCGATGACGAACTTCTCCATGAGCTTTGGGCGTCGCCGGCCCACTATGGGTCCACCGGTCTGGCGCCTGGCAAGCGTAACAGCCATCTGAGTCGTCAGTTCGAGCCGCGCCGCCGTGGACCTGCATCGGTTGCGACACGCGACCTGCAGCGGCCACGTGCGCGCAGCCGCGCGCCGGGATTGCCCCGGGCCTGCAATGGGCGTTGCAGAATCACGCCCCTTCGATCGGCTCTGCAAAGCGGATTCTCGCCAGCATGTCGCCCACGTACACACGTTCGTGTGGGTTCCGTCCGATCGTCTCCGTAGCTTGCGAACATATGTTCCCATCAGCGCGAACATCAACCATTGCGCAGCGCGCGCTCGATGCGGCTCGCCTCGCCCGCTCGTTCCTGTTGCTCGAGGACGACTACGACGTCGACTGGGAGGTCGACCAGGACCAGCGGGACGAACCAGAGCATCCGCATCGGGCGCAGCTGCGCAATCGGGCGCACGTGCGCCGCGCGGGGGCTCCCGTGGTCCCGCCTCAGCCATGCCTCTCGCCGGTTCCATCGACGACGAGATCTTTGCGCTCATTGCGCGCCGCGAGCCCGCGGGCGGCGGCATGCCGCACAAGATTGCCCCTCTGAAGCGGGCGCCTCGTAGGGCCGGCACAACCAGTTGACATGGCCAGCTGTCACCGTCGGCGACTGACGCAACGGTCTGCCGATTGCATGACGTAATCTCACTCCATGGCGCGCTGGCGACGAGTCATGGCGGGGCTC
>DATNLQ010000338.1:0-6842 GCA_035602785.1 Solirubrobacteraceae bacterium | reverse complement strand
AACACGAGGATGGGGGCTGCGAGGGCCGCGGTCAAATAGGGATTCTGGAGCGGGTGATAGGGCGCTCCTGTCACCTCAGGCGACGGCGGCGGCATACACGAGGGCCTCCTCGGTGAACAGCTTGTGGAGGTCGCGCGTGGCCCGCGTGGGCGTGCCGGAGCGTCGACGCTGTACCACCAGGCGCACGCCCGTGTCGTCGTCTGCGAGCGTGCGCGCAGTGATCGCGCCGCGCTGCTCGAGCGGGTCGCCGAACACGCTGTAGCTCGGGAGCACGGTGACGCCGAGCCCGGCGGCGACCATCAGCTTGCCCATCTCGGCTCCGTCGGCGGAGTAGGAGAAGGAGGGCTTCTCGCCACCGAGCAGACGGTTGAGGTAGCGATGCATGGCATATCCGGAGCGCATTGCAATCAGCGGCTGAGCGATCAGATCGGCGGTGCTCACCGACAGGAGCTTGGTGAGCGGGCTGTCGCTGTGGATGCAGACGACGGGGTGGCCGCGCAGCAGCTCGACGGTGTGCAGCTCGGGCGTGACCTCGTCGCCGTCGAGGTAGTTGACGAGCCCGAGGTCGAGGCCGCCTTCCAGAAGCGAGCGGTGCAGGAGCTGCTGCTGAAGCAGCACCACATCGACCTGCGTGGTGGGATGCGTGTCGCGGAACGCGCGGATCGTGGCGGTGAGCAGCGGCGAGGTGGCCGCGCTGACGGTTCCGAGCCTGACCGTGCGGCTGCTCTCGTGCTGCTCGTCAGCGGCGGAGCGCAGGCGCTGGGCGGCCTCGATCACGTCGAGCAGGTGCGGCAGCAGCTCGCGCCCCTCGGCGCTGACGGTGGCGCCGGTGCGCTGGCGGTCGAGGATGTTGACCCCGAGCTCGGCCTCCAGCTTGCGCACCGTCTCGCTCAGCGCCGGCTGAGAGATGTGCAACTCCTCGGCGGCGCGACGGAACGACCCAAAGCGCGCAACGGCAGCCGCGTATTCGATCTGCTCGACACGCACGGCGGAGCGCTGTCAACAATTTCTATCAAGAAGCTTGTAAATAATGGCGCAAGCGTACCACGGGCGGACCCCCGATAGGACACGGCTATCGGGCGTTCGCGAACGTCTATTGGACGGCGGCCCACTTCCCAGGGATGCTTTGCGCGCTTTCCCGACTGGATTTATCGAGAATGCCTCCTGGGGCGTTCGCGAAAGGAGCCCGCCCCAATGATCGAGGTAACCGCACTGACCAAACGCTACGGATCGCTGACGGTCCTCGACAGCGTCGACTTCGCAGTGCAGGCAGGTGAAATCGCAGCGGTGGTCGGACCGAGCGGCGCCGGCAAGAGCACGCTGGCGCGTTGCATCAACCTGCTCGAGAAGCCGACCTCGGGCTCGATCCTCGTCGACGGCAAGGATCTGACGCGCCTGTCACGCAGAGAGCTGCGCAGCGCGCGCCGCGCGATCGGCACGGTGTTCCAGTCGGCGAGCCTGCTGCAGCGGTTGACGGCCGCAGAGAACGTGGAGCTGCCGATGCGCTATCTCGACATCTCCCACTCAGAGCGCGTCGCTCGCGTGCGCGAGCTGCTCGACCGGGTGGGAATGCTGCATCGCGCCAACCACTACCCCTCGCAGCTGTCAGGTGGCCAGCAGCAGCGGATCGGCCTCGCGCGCGGGCTTGCGCTGAAACCGTCGGTGCTACTCGCCGATGAGCCGACCTCGGGCCTGGACCCGCAGACGACCGCCTCGATCTTGAAGCTGCTCGCGCAGCTGCGCGACGAGCTGCGGGTCGCGGTGGTGCTGATCACGCACGAGATGGACGTGGTGCGAAACGTGGCAGACAGCGTTGCAAGGCTCCACGAAGGGAGGATCATCGAGCGCGGCTCGGTCGCTGAGGTGGTGCGCTCGTCGGACTCGGAGCTCGCGCGGGCGTTGCTGCCGCTGCCCCCCGGATCGGCGCGCGAGCATCAGGCCGGGGTGTGGCAATTGCGCTACGAGCGCCCCGACGTCGACCCGGCGTGGCTCACGTCGGTCGGTCGCGAGCTCGATACCGACATCTCCGTGCTGGCCGGGTTGATCGAGACGATCGACGACGGCGGCGCCGCGGGACGCGTGACCGTGCGCGTCGAGCGCCCGCTGGCGGCCGCCGAGGTAAGGGCGGCGTTCGCTTCGCGCGGCATTCATGCCACGCAGGGGGGCGTCCCCGCCATGCAGGGGGGCATCCCGCGGGCAGGCGAGGTCGAGCCCGAGGAGCCACACAGGGCGCTTGTCAGGAGCGCCGCATGATTCTCGCCACGGCAACACCCTGGTCCGGAGTCTCCTCGCTGCTGCTGCCCGCGCTCGGACAGACGGCCGCGATGGTCGGCATCGTAATGAGCATTGTCGTCGCGCTCGGCCTGCCGCTCGGGCTGCTGATCTTCAACACCTCGCCGCGCGGGCTCACACCGCACACGACGGTGCACGCATCGATCAGCTGGATCGCCAACCTCGGGCGCTCGTTGCCGTTCCTCGTGCTGATGGCCACGGTGATCCCCTTCACGCAACTGGTGGTGAACACGACGATCGGGATCAAGGCGGCGATCATCCCGATGTCGCTCGCCGGCATCCCGTTCTTCGCGAGGCTGGTGGAGAACGCGATCCGCGAGATCCCACGCACGCGCCTGGACGTCGGCATCGCCTCCGGCGCGAGCGTCCTGCAGGTGATACGGACCATCCAGCTCACCGAGGCGCTCCCGGGGATCGTCGCGGGGCTCTCCCTGAACGTCATCGCGATGATCGAATACTCGGCGATCGCGGGGGCGATCGGGGCCGGCGGCCTCGGCTACCTGGCCGTTAACTACGGCTACGAGCAGTTCGACAGTCACATCATGATCAGCTGCATCGTCGTGCTCGTGCTGATCGTCCAAATCGTGCAGTTCGGCGGCGACCGCATCGTCCGGTCGCTCACACACTGACCAGCAAAGGAGCAGACCAATGTCGACCGACGTCAAGACCAGGCCACCGACCCCGCAGCTACCACCTCAGGACTTCCAGCTGCGTGGCGGTTCCAACCGCCGTAACTGGCTTGCGGCAGCTGCGGTGCTGGGGGTGATCGTCGTCCTGCTCGCCGTGCTGCTCTCAAAAGGCTCGTCGTCGAAGACAGTCAGCGGAAGTCACTTCGGCACGACACTCCCCGTCGCGTATGAAGCCTCCAGCAGCTCCGAGCGTGCGCTCTTGGTGTGGCTCGGCCAGGCGATCGCACCCACCTATGGGATCAAGATCGAACCAGTCGGGATCCAGGACGGCAACCAGCTCGACGAAGCCACCGCCCACGGTCAGTTCGCCGCGAACATCTACCAGCACATCCACTGGCTCAACGAGGTCGTCCAGTCCACCGGCATGAAGCTCACGGCGGTCGGGCCGGTGTTCCAGTGGGCGTACTCGGTGTACTCGTCGAAGTATCCGAGCCTGTCGGCGCTGCCGAGCGGAGCGCAGATCGCGCTGCTGAACGATCCCGCCAATACGGCGCAGGCGCTGTGGCTGCTGGAGCGGGCGGGCGAGATCACGTTCAAGGCGGGCACGGTCCCGTGGTCGGCGACGACGAGCGACATCGCCTCCAACCCGCACAAGCTGCAGTTCGTGTTCGTCGACTACGGCGCCGGGCCGCGCACGCTCAGCTCGGTCGACGCGGTGATTGCCTACAACATGCAGTTCATCGCGGCGGGCACGCCCACGAAGGACAGGATCTACGCGCCACCCGCACCGCGCAGCTTCGCCGGCCAGCTCGTCGTGGGGGACGCATACCGCAACGACCCACAGGTGAAGAAGCTCATCAAAGTGTTCTTCGATCCGCGCGTGCAGCCATATCTGAAGACAACCACGAACCCGGGACTGAAGGAACAGCTGAGTCCGGTCGCGAGCGCCGAACCGTAGGCACTTGCGTATCACCGTCCGATCGTCGGCTCCCGCTGCATTTCGTAAGAGCGGCGAGAGCTCGACAGTCGGGCTGGCCCGCGAGGACGTAAACGACTTCGGCGTATTGGGCCGACGAGCGATGTTCGTCGGCCCAAACGCTGGTTGTAGCCCAATCCTGTCGCGGTCACGCGGCCTGCAGGAAGCGCCGCAGCGCCTCGCGGATGACCTCGGAGGTCGTGGTGCCCTCAACCTTCGCACGCTCCAGGAGCCGGTCGCGCAGCTCGGGGTCCAGCCTGACGGACTCGACGCTCGCGGGCGATCCCGATCTTGCCCTCCTGCGCCTGCTCCACGAGCCCCGTGTAGGACGGCAGTGGCGGGCAGCGCCGGCCAAGTAGCGTGTACTCCTCGCCGTCGCGGTCCACCGGGAGCGTCGCGTGGAACCGTTCGGTCGCCTTCAGCTCGAGGAGCCCGCGGTCGCCGTGGTTCGGTTCGACACGCCGTCGTGCCTGCTCGGGCTGCTGTCCCTGGCCGGCGCGCGGGCTCATGGCGTGGCCGCCTTCTGCAGCCCCGGCAGCAGCGCCTGCTCGCTCGCCTTCGGCCCGCGGGCGCAGACGCCCCTGTTCTCGGCCTGCAGGAGCGGCGCTTCGGGCCCAGCCACAAGCACGAGGCGGTCGAGCACGTCGCGTTCGAACTCCGGGGCTTCGGCGGCACTACGCTCGGCGAAGTTCGCCTCGCCGAAGTGGCCCGGCCAGCACCCCCACGGCACCGACGCGAGGTCCACAAGCGGCGTGCTGGCGGCGCGGAACCCCAGCCGTCCGGACCCACACACGAGCCAGTCGACCAGGACCGAACTCAGATGCAGGCGGTTCAAGAGCGCGTTCGCGCGCGGCCGCACCTGCGCCCCGCATCCAGGCTCGTAGCTCGGATGCCCACCGTAGGCCGCCTGCACAACGGGGTGCCCTTCGGCCTGCTCGGCGTTGGCCCAGCGGATGAACGTACCCTCGAAGCCGTGGCGCGCGAGATACAGCCACTGCGGCTGGAGCGTCTGCGGGTCGAGCAGGACGTCGACGTGCTCCCAGTCGCCCTGGTGGCGGTCGGCGTTGAACGATTCCGCAGCCAGCGGCGTGTCTTCCATGAGCTTCGTGCGGAAGATCGCCGGGTAGTAGTTGTAGGGGTAGTAGAACCAATACTCCAGGCCGATCGTGCGTTCCGGGACACTCGTGTCGATCGCCGGCTTGGGGAACGCCCCGCGCTCGAGCGGGTCGGCCAGGTAGAAGTAGATCTGGGCGGTGTCCCACGGCTTCAGCACCGCCGGGTCGCTCAGCCAGCGGCTCGGTTCGCCGGGTTCGATCCCCTGCCCTCGCATGAACGCTTCGAACTGGCCCTGCGGCGTGGAGTCGATCTCGAGCTTCGTCGGCAGCTGCAGGTAGTCGGAGCCCGTCGCGCCGGCGTAGGCGAGGTCCGCGCCCGTCACGCCGCAGCGCGGCGCCGCTTCGCTGCCCTTCCTGACCAAGCACGCCCGCGAGCCGGCGGCGCCGCGCTCGGCCAGCACAGCTTCGAGCGAGACCGGCCAGTTGCGGTCGGCCGTCGTCACGAGCAGCGTCGGCTGGTAGCGGCGCGCGAGTTCGGCGATCAGGCGCGGAGTCGTTTCCTGGATCGGACGCTCGCCGTCGAGGGCGCGCCCGTTCGCGGGACCGGGCCCCACGAGCACGCCGGCACCGAGGCCCGTGTCGTTGGACGCCCCTTCGGTGCCCGCGCCGTCACACGTCTGCGCGTGGCTGCGCAGATCGGCGTTCAGCAGCGCCGTCGTTTCGCCTTCGCCGCCGGCGGCGTGGAGCACGAGCGTCAGCAGCGAGGGCCGCTTGCCGGAGTCGAAACGGTAGGGATGCGCGGTAAGCGTCAGCGAACGCATGGAGCCCGCGGGCACGAACGTGACGTGCTCGCCGGTGGAGACCGCGTCGGTCTGCGACGTGCGGCAGGAGGCGATGTACACGCCCGCCCCGGTGCGTCCGAGGTAGGCGCCCTGCAGCCGGCCCGCGGAAGTGTCGATTGCCGCCGTCGGGAAGATCACGGGAGGCACCGCGGCATACGCAAGCGAGACCATCAGCACCGCCGCGAGGATCGCCCACGGCAACGGCGAGCGCACGAGGTCGCGGATGCTCTGCGGTCGCTCGAGCCGCGCGAGCACACGCCCGAACGTGCCGAGGAACGCAGTGACGAGCACGACGATGCCCAGCGGCGCCGAGACGAACAACGCGCCGACGACGAGCAGAGCCCAGACCGCGCCGCCGAGCCGTCGCCCCCACTTGGACGGGCCGAAGCGCAGCAGCAGCTCGTAGAGCAGCAGGAACACGACGGCCCAGATGACGACGACGATCCAGGTCAGTTCGGAGAGGTGTTCGTCGGCGATGCGCGCCGGGACGAGCGCGACGAGCGCCGCGATCGCGACCGTGTTGACGCCTGCGACGATGCGCACAGCCGTCTCCCCCAGCGGCGCGGGGCGCCCGTCGTGCTCGGACAGCGGCCGGCGGCGAACGAGATCATGCCACTGCTGCCCGTAGCGGCTCCAGTGCAGCGATCCCCCGACGTAGGCGATCACGCAGAAGACGGCGAACGCGGCGGCACCGAGCAGCGTGGCACGCAGCCCGGTGCCGAGCAGCCGCGGCAGGCCGAACATGTCCGGCGCGAGGTCGGCCGGCAGGCGGGCGCTCGAGAGACGGACCCGCTCGATGAGCAGGCCGCCCAAGTAGAGGTAGACGAGGAAGCCGACGAGGAACGCGAGGACGTCGAGCGTGCCGCCGCGCGGGACTGCGGCCGGCTCGGTCGGGCGTCCCTCGGATGTGGCGCCGCCCGCGGACGCGGTGCGGGGGTGCTCGTGCCTGCGGCGCGGTCCCGGCGCCTGCCACGCCTGCTCGAGCACGCGCAGCGCGTTGCCGCTCGTGAACTGCTCGTGCTGGTCGGGGTAGTGCTCGCGCAACTCC
>DATNLQ010000334.1:0-6427 GCA_035602785.1 Solirubrobacteraceae bacterium | reverse complement strand
TCACGGCGGCCATATCGCCCCGGAGTGGGGCTTGGGCATCTCCATCGGCCTTGGGGGCTTCGTCGGCGGCTACATGGGCGCTCGCCTCCAAAGCCGCCTGCCGGAAACGTCGCTGCGACGCCTGCTCGGTCTGATCGCGTGCATCGTGGCCGCTCGCTACACGCAGACGGGGATTCAACAGTCCGCCAGGGCGCCTGCCCACGTCGTCGGCAGGTAGAAGCAGACTGGACCAAGCGCTGCCGACGCGAGATCGAAGGGTGTGCGATGGGATGCGGGATCAACAGACGCGACGCCATCAGCTACCCACTCGCCATGACGGCCATCGCTGCATACCCCAACTGCTACGACGACGCCAAAGCATTCCTCACCGAACGCGGCTACAGCAAGGTTTCCGATGCCGCCCTGGAAAGTGTCCGCCGCAACCACACCGATGAGATCGCGTCGATCCGCAAGGAGATCGCTCTCGACCTCTTGCTGGCATATGCGGGCTACATCAGCCACGACCACCTGGCTGTTCGGCTCGACAGTGTGGCCCTACAACACACGATCGGCTACCTGGAAAACAACCCCGCGCTAAACCCGATGACATCGGTGTGCAGCCTTCGGGCTCGACTACTGACGTGGGCGGTGCAGGCAGGTCAAGCTCTCGGCGACCACGATCAACAAAACGATCACGAGGCTCGCGCAGATTCTTGGGCTAGCGGTCGAGTACGGGCATATCCCCGCGAACCCCGCGAAGGGTCAGCGCCGCCGGTTGAAGGCGGTCAAGAGCACGGCGGTTTGGCTCGACAGCGCACAGCAGATTCAAGCTCTGCTCGGCGCCGCCGGGGAACTGGACCGCGAGCTAAAGACACGCACGCCGAGACGCACGATCCTCGCAACGCTCGTGTTCTCGGGTCTGCGCATCGGCGAGCTAGCAGAGCTGCGCTGGCGCGACGTTGACCTCGCTGCGGGTTGGCTCACAGTCGGCCAGTCCAAGACCGACGCGGGCGTGCGCAGAGTCGAGCTGCTTCCGGTCCTCCGAGACGAGCTAGCCGCCTACAAGGCCGGCGCGGTCGGGCATCCTGACGGACGCGTGTTCGGAACCTCCACGGGTCGAGCGATGAACCCGAGCAACATCCGTACCCGTGTGCTGAGTCCGGCGGTCGAGCGGGCAAGTGAGCAGCTCGTCAAGGCCGGCATGGTGCCGATGCCGGTAGGGCTGACACCGCACAAGCTCAGGCACACCTACACGAGCCTGCTTGCGGCGCTTGGCACGGACCCCGGCGCGATGATGGACCTGCTCGGGCATACAGACCCCGGATTCACGCTCCGCGTGTATCGTCATTCCATGCGCCGCGACCAGGAGTCCAAGGCTCAGCTTCGCGCCCTCGTGGGCGTGGAGAATACGGGCGCTGGCGAGGTTTCGGGCACAATCTCGGGCACAAACCGGGAAAATGAGCAGATCACTAGCACCGCAGAGAGCAACGACAGGCAGCAAAACATAGCTGTTTAGCAGGGGGTTTTCCTGCGTCTAGCGCCCGTAGCTCAGTGGATAGAGCGCTCGCCTCCGGAGCGAGAGGTCGGCCGTTCGAATCGGCCCGGGCGCGTAGCTGGAATGCCTGGAAGCAGAAGACAAGCTGAACGCTGAAATAAAGGCGAACAACCCGGAATCGCAGCCCTATGCCGGTCTAGGAGCTACGAAGGAAGCCTTCAAGGCCAACAACAACGTGACCGAACATGAACCGCCTGCGGAACCAGCGGAGGGAACAGACGAAGACGCGATCGAGGCGACGAACTCAGAAGACCGCGTGACGAAGTACGAACGTATCTTCCATTTCAGCCCGCCACCAAGTAACCGCGAACGTCTTGGCTTGGTGTCGGGCATTGACTTGCCCGGGTATCCGGCAGCTGTTCGTGAAACCCCGACATGCGAGGTTTGGCGTAGTCCAATTCTCAAGCATCTGGTCGGCGACGAATACGCAGAAGCGACGACCACTGACGAATCGACCAGCGTCACCATCGAAGCGGTGTCACACCCAAGCTGCTGAACAGCCGGAGTGAGGTCAACGCCTACGCAAGAGTTTCGCCCTCGAAGACCGATCGGCCGTCAGGCGCTGTCCAGCTCCGTCGGACCGACCACGAACCCTAGGCGAGCCGTCCCGCGCCGCATGCGCGCATCGAGCGTGACGAGCTGACAGCCGAGGAGGCGTGCCAGAGCCACATAGTTCGCATCGTACGTCTTGGCCCACCCCAGCTCGTCGGCGACCTCCCATGCCTCGCGTGCGAGGCCGTCTGGCTCATCACGCCGCACAGGAGCGGCGAGCACCCTGCCGAGCACCGGCTCGGCCTGCTCGCGACGCAGCTCGCCGCGCCAGAGCATCGCGTGCAGAGTCGAGACAGCCTCGATCCACATCAGCGGCGGGGCAACCAGCTCAAACCTGCGAAACCGCTCGAACCCCACAGGATTCGCTGCGGCGGCAGCCACCACGCTCGCGTCGATGACAAGCTTCAACGTCCGAGCCGCGAGAGCGCCACGGCCGCGACCCAATTCGGCGCAGGCGTACCATCCTCAAGCTGCTGCCACTCTGGCGGCAACGGCAACGTCGGGTACATCTCGTCCCGCACCTCGTCCAGGGCGCCGGGGTCGATCAGGTGGTGGCCCTGCTCCGTCTCGGCCCGCAGACGACCCTCACGTATCCAGCGACGAACCGTGCCGGGGCTTCTCCCAACCCTCTGTGCCGCCTCTACGACCGTGAGCATGTACCGATCCTACGCCCGAAACCCGACGGAGCAGCACACGCAAGCCGCCCGAGGGTGTCCGCCATGCTCGTTCGGCTCATCCTCGCTCACACGGGCTCGCTAGACAGCCGCGAGCGCCGGGGCAAGCTGCTCGCCAGTCGTCTCCACGGTCGTGGGTACCGTGATCGGGAGGCGCCCATCACGCGCCAAAGCGTGCCGCGCACCGAGCAGCGTCAAGCCAACGACTCGGCTAGTTCCCGGCGCATAGCGGACGACGTGGCCCTCTGGCGTCTCCTCGCCCTCGCCCGACTGCGGCTCACCGACGTGCAGGTAGAGCACGTCGTTCGCGGCGTCGTAGTCGGCGTGGTCGAAGCGAAGCGACCCTATGTCGATGCTCACGCGCTCCACGGCTCGCCGTCCTCTTGGCCGATCAACCTGCGCACAGTCCGCCCTGCGTGGACCCAAGCGATATCGGCATCCGAGTCGTAGCAGTCGAACACAGCATCTCCGAGGCTATCGGGAGAGCCACCGGAACGCCCGCGTAGTGGCAGCCTTGCCACTATCGCCTCGAATCGCCCGCAAATCGGAGGCATCCGCCGAGAGGCACGCCAGCCCGACTCATGCCCGTAATCCCGCACTCAATGCGGTTTTCGCCCCTCGGCCGCCCGTCCGCAAGACGCCTCCGGAGCGAGAGGCCGCAAGTTCGAATCTTGCCGGGCGCGCTCCTAAACCGCCTGCAAGTGGGCGATTGTCGATTGTCGGATTTTCGCAGAGTTCGATGCCGCGGTCTGGTCGGATGGAGCAGGGCTCGAAGCAGATAACGGGAGACTGAGCCTTGTCAGCGACCGCGCTACTGAGCCGGGACTGGATGCTCGAACAGCGCCTCGGCGAACTTCAGCAGCCATTTCAGGAACTGAGTCGGACTGTCGACCGGTTCGCGCATGTCCTCGAGCACCTCCCAGACCCGCTCGCCCTCGCTCATCAGAGACGCCACGTGCGGCGGCCCGCTGTAGGCGTACGGCTGGGTGGCGACGATCGCCTTGGCGAGCGCCCCGGGAACATCCTTCACTTCGGCGGTGTAAGTCCAGGTCGAGGACAGCCCCTCGACCATCGGGTTGTCCGCGCCGGCGAGCATCGTGATCGGCGAGGTCTTGTAGATGACAATCGGCTTGCCGGCGGTGAACGCAGCTGCCGTCTCGACCACGCTTCCGTCGTCGGGCGTACGGCCGTCGAGGTTGAACACGAGCGAGCGGCAACGCTCGAGCAGCTGGTACATGTCGAGCGCAAACACCCACTTGCGCACCTCCGCGATGATTTTGTCCCCGATCGCGCCCCTGAGCAGGGGATGATCGACGAGCTGCATGATTCTCCCCACCTCGATCCCGTCGCGCTGGGGAAGGTAGGTGGTGTAACCCGCTTTTTCGAGCGCTCCTGCGACCGCTTGCTGCTCCCACTTGTCGCCGACACTGAACATCGGCCCCGAGCAGTACACCGGGGATCCTGTCTTGAGCTTCTTGGGCACGACTGTCATCGCGGCTCCTTGGCTTCGAGGCTGCCCGCTGTCAGTTCCTCCACCAGGGCACGCGCATCGCGGACGTCAGCGGTGTCCTCGCCGCCGTCAATCGCATCGAGCGCCGCTGCGAGCGTCTCGCCCGCCCCAGCTGAGCTGCCGCGCTGGGAGAGCGCTCGCGCGAGCGCCGTGGCGACCCGCAGCGCAAACGCCACTGCACCATATTCCATAGCGTCCGCGAGCGCCGTGCGCAGCAGCGCCTCGGCGCTCTCGCCCGCGGCCGGATCCAGTGCGAACAGGAACTCGGCCTTCAAACGCATCAGCTCGGGGTTCCAGAACGGTTGATCGAGTTCGCTGCTGAGCTCGAGCGCAGCGTCGACGATGGCAAGCGCCGCCTGGCTGTCGCCAGCGGCATGGTGGGCCTCGGCCAGCGTCGCGAGGCCGCTCGATCCGCCCGATCTGCTGCTTGCGTCGGCGAGCAGGCCAAGCGCGCCTGCGACGTCGCCAAGCCCATCGCGGTCGCCCATGCGCACGCGCTCGGCACCCGCAGCGAGCAGCCCGAGGCCCTCCCAGAAGATGAAGTGCAGGTCGTGCGCGAACTTGACGTTGAGCTGTGCCTGCTGCAGCGCGGCCTCGCTTTCGCGGCGTAGCTGGTAGACCAGCATCAGGCCGTGTCGCGCCATCGCGAGGCTCAGGAACGATCCCAGCCGTTCGGCTTCTTCAACCGTCTGCTCAATCTCGGCGAGCGCGGCGTCGGGCATGCCGAGCCACCACAGCGTCCACGAGCTCATCATGCGCGCGAAGATGCCCTGGTCGTGACCGACGCCGAAGGTCACGGTCTGGAAATCTCCCGGCTCGTAGCACGCCAGCGAGGCTCGCAGGTGCTCCAACGCCTCGCGTCCACGAGCGCGGTAGAAGAGCACCATGCCGAGCGTCCCCTCGCCCCGCAGGCGCGCGAAGCGCGAGCCGGTCTCCTCCGCGATCTCGATTTGCTTCAGGGCCAGCTCCATCGCCGCGTCGAGGTTGCCGATGTCGGCTTCCTGCACAGCGAGGCCGTTCAGCGCAGCCGTCAGCTCGTCCGCGTCGCCGACGCGCTCGCCGAGCTCGATCGCCCTCTGCCAGACGGGCCGCAGGCTCTCGGCGCCGACGCCCTCGAAGCCCATCATCGCGTTCGCGAGCAGGATGCCCAGCCACATCTCCCGGCGGTCGCGCCCCTCGCTCGGCGCGAGGTCCGCGAGCAGCTCGATGCCGTGCCGGTAGTGGGCGGCCGCCTCCGCGAGCGCCGCCGAGGAGGCCGCGCGGCGTCCGGCCCGCTCGAAGCAGTGGGCGGCACGCAGCAGCTCCTGCCCCTCGCCCTGGGCTAGGTGATGACCGAGCAGCTCCGGGCTTGCCGCAACCAGGTCGGGGAACTGTCGCTCGAGCACGTACGCGACGTTGCGGTGAAGCTGGGTGCGGCGCGACTTCAACAACGAGCCGTACGCGGCGTCGCGCAAGAGCGCGTGGCGGAACTGATGTCGCACGCCGTCGCCCGAGGCGCTGCTCTCGATGAGCCTCGCCGCCCGCAGTCGACCCAGGCCCTCCGCGAGCTCGGCGGGCGACGCGTCGCTCGCGGCGGCGAGCAGCGGCTCGGGGAAGCTGCGCCCGAGCACCGAGGCGATCTGGGCCAGCTCGCGGGCGGGGCCGAGGCGGTCGAGCCGGGCCAGCAGCAGGCTGTGCAGGGAGGTCGGAAGTCCGCTGGCGCCGTCGCTCTCGCCGGCGACGGCAACGAGCTCTTCGATGAACAACGGCACGCCGTCGGAGCGCTCCACGACTCGCGCGACCACGTCGGGCGAGAGACCCGCTCCGGCGGCGAGGTGGGTGGTGAGCGCCCGTGTCTGCTCTTGGTTGAGGCGATCGAGCACGAGCTCGATGCTCGACAGCAGGTCGATCGCCGCCTCGGCGCGGCGGGTGAGCACGATCAGCACCGGCTGGTGCGCGAGGCGATCCTGCAGGAGCGCGATGAGCTCGAGCGTTGAGGGATCGCTCCAGTGCATGTCCTCTCCAGCGAGCACGACAGGTGCTTCGCTTGCGAGCGAGAGCATCCACCCATGCAGCGCCTCCATCAGGTCGTGGCGGAACTTTTCGGGTGCAAGCGGCTCGTCCGCGTCGATGCCGAGCAGGCTCGCGATGAGCCGACCCCCTCCGCCGGGAACCGCC
>DATNLQ010000307.1:0-9570 GCA_035602785.1 Solirubrobacteraceae bacterium | reverse complement strand
GTGGGCCCGTTCGTGCCGTCCATGGACGCGAGCGAGCTGGCCAAGCTGTGGGGTCAGGAGTTGCCGGACGGCTTGCCGCCCATCGACATCGCGGCCGTGGCGGCGGCCCAGGCGGCCGTTCGCGGCGCGCTGCGCGACGGCACGGTCTCCAGTGCCCACGACATCGCCGAGGGTGGTCTGGCGGTCGCGCTGGCGGAGTGCTGCCTGGGTGGCGGCCTCGGTGCGCGCGTGTCGCTCGGGGAGGAGTTTTTTGGGGCTGAGGCGGCCGACGCGACGGGACGTGAGGCTGGAGGGAGCGGCATTTCGCCTGACTCCGCGGCCGCGCTGTTCGGCGAGTGCTCGGGCGCCTTCCTCGTGAGCGGCGGTGAGGACGCGCTGCACGCGCTCGGCGTCTCCGCGTTTGGGGCTTCGGTGTCGGTGCGGATCCTTGGCAGTGTGGCCGGCGA
Source organism: Solirubrobacteraceae bacterium (assembly GCA_035602785.1). Lineage (GTDB taxonomy): Bacteria > Actinomycetota > Thermoleophilia > Solirubrobacterales > Solirubrobacteraceae > Palsa-744. The sequence goes on along the minus strand of DATNLQ010000307.1, from coordinate 9,124 downwards.
CGCGCTGCGAATCGAGTGCCTCACGCTCGCGGGCGCGGAGCTGATCGAGCTATCTGTGCCCGACCTCGCTCGGGCACATGGCGCACTCGCGGAGCTGTTTGCGTGAGCGTATGTATTAACTTTTTACGCAATTCACTATGGCAGCTACATATTGTAGTCACCATTGGCAATCGCACAAAAAGCGATAGACAACCTCTCCCCCTGAGCGGCAGTCCACCGCAGTGAGTCGCGCTGCTGATAGCCTGGGTCAGGCAATGCCCTTGGACCCTCGTCCGGAGGACCGCGACGGACCGCGCGACGAGTGCGGTGTGTTTGGCATATACGCGCCCGGGCATGAGGTTTCGCGCCTGTCGTACTTCGCGCTGTACGCGCTCCAGCACCGCGGCCAAGAGTCGGCCGGCATCGCGGCGGCGGATCGCGGCGGCAACATCATGACCCGCCGCGAGCTCGGCCTCGTCTCGCAGGTGTTCTCCGAGAACGACCTGCGTACGCTGCGCGGCGAGCTTGCGATCGGGCACGTGCGCTACTCGACCACCGGCTCCAACGCCTGGGAGAACTCGCAGCCGGTGCAGCGCTCGGAGGGCACGAACGGCTCGCGCCGCGAGCTGGCGCTCGCGCACAACGGCAACCTGATCAACGCCCTGGAGCTGCACGAGGAGCTCTCCGAGCGCGGCGTCACGTTCAGCTCGACATCCGATTCGGAGATCGTCGCGGCGCTGCTTGCCACGCACCCGGCCGAGCGGATCGAGGACGCGATCGCAGACGTGCTGCCGCGCCTGCGTGGCGCCTTCTCGATCGTCGCCATGACAAAGGATCGCGTGGTCGCCTTTCGCGACCCGCACGGGCTGCGCCCGCTGGCTATCGGCGTGCTCGATGGCAGTCCTGCCGGTAGCGAGGCTCCCGTCGGAGGGGTCGCCGCCAGGCACTACTGCGTGGCCAGCGAGTCGTGCGCGTTCGACATCATCGGCGCGAAGTTCCTGCGCGACGTGGAGCCGGGCGAGCTGGTCACGCTGGGCGCCGACGGCCTGGAGAGCCGTATGATCGTGCCGGACGGCAGACGCGCGTTCTGCGTGTTCGAGTACATCTACTTCGCGCGCCCGGACTCGCGCATGAACGATCAGGTGTTGCAGGTCGCGCGCGGGCGCATGGGCGAGATCCTCTGGCGCGAGGCGCCCGTCGAGGCAGACCTGGTGATCGCGGTCCCCGACTCCGGCAACCCCGCCGCCCGCGGCCTGGCGCGCGCCGCCGGCCTTCCCCAGGACGATGGCTTCGTCAAGAACCGCTATGTCGCGCGCACGTTCATCCAGCCCGGCCAGGAGCTGCGCAAGCACGGTCTGCGCCTGAAGTTCAACCCCTTGCCCGAGGTGATCGCCGGCAAGCGGCTGGTCGTGGTCGACGATTCGATCGTGCGCGGCAACACCACGCGCCAGATCGTGCAGATGCTGCGCGATGCCGGCGCCGCCGAGGTGCACCTGCGCATCTCCGCGCCGCCGATCAAGCATCCCTGCCACTACGGCATCGACATGTCCACGCGCGAGGAGATGATCGCCCACGGGCGCACCACCGAGGAGGTGGCCGCAGAGCTGGGCTGCGACTCGCTGCACTACCTCTCGCTGGCCGGCGTCTACGAGGCCGTCGGCGCCACCCGCGCCACGCATTGCGACGCGTGCTTCACCGGCGAGTACCCGCTTGCCGGCAGCGATGGCGCCGCCGGCAAGTACGCGCTGGAGGACGGTCAGGGCGAAGAGACGGCCGCTGCGCTCGCGCGGGTCTAGATGAAGTGCTCTTCGCGAGCGCCGCTCGCGTCGTTGTGGAGGTTGTTGTAGGGCCGGCTGGAGATCAGCCCGCCCGAGCGCCCAGAGTAGGCGAGCGCCGTGACGATGATCACGGTGGTGAGGATTGCTGTGAGCATGGGAGAAGTCCTGTGAATATCGAGGGAAGTTGGCTCATCTGTAAATCGTCCGGCCCCCCTCATCCCCGTCAGTATTTTCGAGCATCTGGACTTCGGCTTCTGTGAGTTGGCTCACATCTAGGCAGCCACTGTATAAGCGCGGATCGGCACTAGATGTCGTCCCTACACCCCGGGTTTCGATTCGATCTCAGCAATGCCTTGGGGCGGATCGGAGAACTGGCTGAGCAGGGCCGCAATATGCGTCCCACAGCGACCGACCCACTCACCGACCCCAATGCGCTCATGGACGCATGGCTCGGCGGTGAGATCGAGCTTCACGTCAAGCTGGGGGTTCGGGCCGGTCTTGCGGGTCCGGATAAATGCGAGTTCTGCGTCCGGCTCCAGTATCGCCGCGCGTCGGGGGAAGCCACGCCTGGGGATCGTCGGGGGGGCGCAGTCCCGTGCGTCCGTGACTTCTATGTTGACCCGAGTCGGGGTCGGGAGGAGTGGCTGGACCGTCCGGTGCTTGTCGCCGTTGTTGACCTTCGTCAGCAGCACAAACACATGCATGGGTCTCCCGCGTGTGTAGCGGTAGGGCTCGAACGGGCGGATCTTTGCCCTGTCTGCTCGCCTGAGACCGGGCATCTTGAGCCGACTGGTGGGTTTGGGGGGGTCCCGGGTCTCGGCGTTGAACACGGAACGTTCCTCTGCGATGACGAAGTAGACGGCGTTTTCTTGGCTCGGCGTGAGCTTCCCGGGCGGAGTGCGGCCTCGGCTGACGAGCGCCCATGCCAGGTGGTCGAGGGAGGCTCGATAGTCGCTGGCGATGTCGCCCAGGAGCAGCCGCCAGCGCATCGGGACTGGTGCGACTTTCTCAACGATTACGGCGAAGCCGTGGCGTTTGGGTTCGTACTCCGTCCTCGCGGAAAAGAGTGGCTCACTGTATCCGTGGCCAGCGCTGGCCTTGATCTCAGCCTGCAGAGCGTTGGCGTGAACTATCGCTTGTCCCCACTTGAACCACGCGCTATCGAAAGGCCCACCATCCACAGGCAGCAGACTACCCGCCTCTAAATATCCCTGTCAAGGGTCTTGACACCGGCGATTGTGTCCAGTATCTTTACAGTATGGCCGCAGGCAACCGACACAACCCGACCCGGACAGACTGCTCGGAGTCGCAGTTCTCGCTCATGGAGTTCATGCGCGACTACCCCGACGACGCCGCCTGCCTGGAGCACCTTTGGCGTTCGCGCTACTCACCGGATGGCGAACACGCGGACTGCCCGAAGTGCGGCCATGAGCGCGTGTTCCGCAAGTACCAGACGGCCCAGGGTCGCCAGTCCTGGACCTGCACCGGCTGTGGGCATCACGTCCACCCGACAGCCGGGACGATCTTCCACAAGTCCTCTACGTCGCTGCACCTGTGGTTCTTCGCGATCTACATGATTACGAGCACTCGCTGTGGAGTGTCGGCCAAGATGCTTGAGCGCGAGATAGGCGTGTCCTACAAGACCGCGTGGCGGATGCTGAACAAGATCCGCAATGAGCTGATGGTCGATGACGGCGAGCAGCTACGTGGAGACGTAGAGGTCGATGAGGCTTCGGTGGACGGCAAGCCGCGCAAGAAGCAGGGCAGGCACCCTCAGATCGCCATTGGCCCCTCTCGGCGCTCGGAGGCCGCGAAACTGCGCGAACGTAGTAGAGCAACCGTGTTCGCCGCTGTGGAACGCGGTGGACGCATCAAGGCCACCGTACTACCGTCCCGGCACGGGCCACGGCTCAAGAAGCAGGTCATTGAGTGGGTCGAGCCCGAGTCGATCATCATCACCGACGAGTGGCCCGCCTACAACGGCCTAGAGACGCATTTCATCGACCATAGTCGGATCAACCACTCGGCCGGGATCTACGTCGAAGGCTCCACGCACACGAACACGATTGAGGGGTTCTTTGGGCATCTCAAGCCGTCGATCAAGGGCACCTACCGACGCGTGTCGCACCACTGGCTACAGGGCTACTTGAACGAGTTCGTGTGGCGCAGGAACGCGCGCCTGACTGACGAGCCGATGTTCGACACGCTGGTAGAGCGGTCGGTCAGATGAGCGAGTCCGAGGCAATCAAGGCGATCCGCCGCGCCGCGAAACGACGCGAGTACTCGGAGCGGCTACGTCATCAGGCGACCACGGATCTACGCGAGAACATCCTCCGCGCGCAGCGCGAGGGCGTCTCTATCGCTCAGATCGCTCGGGAGGCTCGTCTGAGTCGGCAGGGCGTTTACGACCTGCTGGCGGCGGCGCGACCTTCTTGACCATCCGGTCGAAGTCCTCGCGCGTCGGGATCGGGATGCGGTGGCCCGCTGGCGTGGTCTGCTTTGGCTCGTCAGTGTCCACGCACGCAGGCTAGCGGAGCGCCACGCCCAGACCTGCGACGTGGCGCTCGCAGCGGCTCAGACGACCTGGCCGAGCAGGTCCACCACCTTGTACGCGGCAGGCGTGGCGAACACGCAGTCGCCCGTGCGGTGGGCAAGACCGGCGCTGCACAACGGCCGAATGACGGCCATCGGGTCGGGAGTTTCGATCTGGCGTCCAAGGTCCTCCAGCGCCCAGATTGGCGGGTGCCGCTCGGGGTCCGTGAGCAGAAAGAGCACATCGCGTTCCATCGCGTCGTAGCTGCGTTCGGGGTCGGGGGTAGGGTTCTCGTGCACGGGAGTACCAGCTCCTTTGCCACGGCCGGGGGGCAGTTTGCGCTGCCGCCCCGGCCACTCGGTTGATAGGAGCGAGGACCGTAGACCCCCAAAACGACGGAATTAGCGGCGCTTTCCGGCTTATACAGTGGCTGCCTATATGTGAGTTGGCTCACAGCTATCGTGGCCGGGACGTGAACGAGAGACTCCCTATCGCCGTGCTCGTGTCGGGAACGGGAACCAACCTGCAGGCCCTGCTCGACACGGTGCACGGACGCGAGGCGCAGGTCGTCGCGGTGGCCTCCAGCGTCGCCGGTGCGCCCGCGCTCGCTCGCGCGGCCGCCGCCGGGGTGCCCACGGCGGTCTTCGCCCGCGGCGACTACCCCGATCGCAGTGCCAGGGACGATGCCTTGGGCGGCTGGCTGGCCGAGCGCGGCGCTCGGCTGGTCGTGCTGGCCGGCTACATGGAGTTGCTCGGCGAGCCGTTCCTCCAGCGCTTCCCCGGGGCGGTCATCAACGTGCACCCGTCCCTGCTGCCTGCGTTTCCCGGGCTGGGCGCGATCGAGCAGGCGCTCGCGTACGGCGTCAAGGTCTTCGGCGTCACCGTGCACTTCGTCGACGCCGGCGTCGACTCCGGGCCGGTGATCCTGCAGCGAGCCGTCGAGCTGCCCGATGCGCGCGAGCCCGACGAGGTGCTCGCGGCGCTGCGTCCGCTCGAGCACGAGCTGCTGCCGCGGGCCGTCGCGCTGTTCGCTCGCGACGCGCTGTGCGTCGACCCCGACAACCCGCGCCGGACGATCGTCGATGGCGCCGCGGGTGAGCCCGCGCGCAGGCGCGACCGCGCTGCGATCCGCACAGGCGAGGGATAGGCTGAGAGAGTGGCCGCCAAGGACGAGCTGATGACCGAGCACGGCGCCGTCGCGCCCTCGGTGCCTGACGGCGTCCAACGCGCCACGCCGGGCGAGGTGCGCGTGCGTCGGGCGCTGATGTCGGTCTCTGACAAGCAGGGGATCGTGCAGTTCGCCCGCGGTCTGGCCGAGCTGGGCGTGGAGCTCGTGTCCACCGGCGGCACCGCGCGCGAGCTGACAGACGCGGGGATCGCCGTGCGCGCGATCGACGACTTCACCGGCTTTCCCGAGATCATGGACGGGCGCGTAAAGACGCTGCACCCGCGCCTTTACGCCGGCCTGTTGGCGCGCCGCGACGAGGACGAGCACCTGCGCGCGGCCGCCGAGCTGGGGATCGAGCAGGTGGACCTCGTGTGCGTCAACCTCTACCCCTTCGAGCAGACCGTCGCGCGCGGCGACGCCTCCGAGGACGAGGTGATCGAGAACATCGACATCGGCGGCCCGACCATGATCAGGGCCGCCGCCAAGAACAGCGCGTTCGCCGCCGTCGTGGTCGACCCCGGCGACTACGAGCGCGTGCTCGGCGAGCTGCGCGAGACCGATGGCAGGCTGTCGCCGGCGACGCGCAAGCGGCTCGCGGGCAAGGCGTTCGCCTGCACCGCGCGCTATGACGCAGCCATCTCCACCTGGTTCTCGCGGCGCACCTACGAGGGCTTTCCGCCCAGCTGGCGCGACGCCTACGAGAAGGTCTCCGACCTGCGCTACGGCGAGAACCCCCACCAGCAGGCCGCCTTCTACGCCCGTGTCGGCTCGCCCACGCACCTGCTCGCCGGGGTGGAGCAGCTGCACGGCAAGGAGCTGTCGTTCAACAACCTGCTCGACCTCAGCTCCGCGCGCGAGCTGGTCGAGGAGCTCGACGAGCCCGCCTGCGCGATCGTCAAGCACAACAACCCCTGCGGCTGCGCCATTGCCGCCAGCGGGCAGGAGGCCTACGAACAGGCCTTCGCGTGCGACCCGGAAAGCGCCTACGGCGGGGTGATCGCGGTCAACCGCCCCGTCGACCTCGCCTTCGCCGAGCAGCTCGGCAAGCAGTTCATCGAGGTGCTGCTCGCGCCCGGCTACGACGCCGCCGCGCTCCAGGCGCTGCAAGTCAAGAAAAACGTCCGCCTGTTGGAGCTCGGTGACTGGCCCGCGCCGCTGCGGGAGGTCGAATCAAAGCCCGTGATCGGCGGCCAGCTCGTGCAGACCCACGACGTCGTCTCAGAGACGCGCGAGCAGATGCGCGCGATGAGCGCGCGCCAGCCCAGCGAGCAGGAGTGGCGCGACATGCTGTTCGCCTGGATCGTCTGCCGGCACGTGCGCTCCAACGCGATCGTGCTCGCCGCCGGCGGCGCCACCATCGGCATCGGCGCGGGGCAGATGAGCCGCGTGGACGCCGTGCGGATCGCCGTCCAGAAGGCCCAGAAATTCCGCGCTGACGCGCTCGCGGGAGCGGCGCTTGCCTCCGACGCCTACTTCCCCTTCGCCGACGGTCCGCAGCTGGCGCTCGACGCGGGCGTCAGCGCGATCATCCAGCCAGGCGGCTCGGTGCGCGACGAGGAGGTCGTCGCGGCCGTCGACGCAGCCGGCGCGGCGATGGTCGCCACCGGAGTACGCCACTTCCGCCACTGACAGGCGCCGGGTCCGGCCGGCCGCCGCGGTCGCGATATATCTGACTGGCATGCCCGCGACCGGGTCCTACAGCGACCCACCGCCCGAGTCCGACATGCCCCGCCGCCGGCGGCAGCTCGTGCTCGCCATCTGCTGCATGAGCCTGCTGATCGTCGGGCTGGACAGCACGATCGTCAACGTCGCGCTGCCCTCCATTGGGCGCCACCTGCACGCGGCCCTGTCGGGGCTGCAGTGGACCGTGGACGCGTACACGCTCGTGCTCGCCAGCCTGCTGATGCTGTCCGGCTCGATGGCCGACCGGCTCGGGCGCAAGCGCGTGTTCATGACCGGCCTGGTGCTGTTCACGCTCGGCTCTCTGCTGTGCAGCCTCGCGCCCAGCCTCGGCTTCTTGATCGTCTTTCGCATGCTGCAGGCGATCGGCGGCTCGATGCTCAACCCGGTCGCCATGTCGATCATCCGCAACGTCTTCACCGACGAGCGCGAGCGCGCGCAGGCGATCGGCATGTGGGGCGCGACCGTCGGCATCAGCCTGGCGCTCGGCCCGGTCGTCGGCGGCGCGCTCGTGCAGAACGTCGGCTGGCCGTCGATCTTCTGGATCAACATCCCCGTCGGCCTGGTCGCGCTGGTCCTGACCATGCGCTTCGTGCCCGAGTCGCGCGCCCCGCGGCCACGGCGCGTCGATCCGATCGGACAGGCGCTCGTGATCGTGCTGCTCGCCTCGCTCACCTACGCGATCATCGAGGGGCCCTCGGCGGGCTGGACCTCCGCGCAGAGCCTAGGCCTGCTCGCGCTCGCCGCCGTCGCGCTGGTCGTGCTGCTGGCCTACGAGCCGCGACGCCGCGACCCGCTGCTGGAACTGCGCTTCTTTCGCAGCGTGCCCTTCTCCAGCGCCAGCGCGATCGCCGTCTGCGCCTTCGCCGCGCTCGGCGGCTTCCTATTCCTCAACACCCTCTACCTGCAGGAGGTCCGCCACCTGTCCCCCTTCGAAGCCGGCCTGTACACGCTGCCGATAGCCGCCATGACGCTCCTGTTCGCTCCGCTGTCGGGCTACCTGGTCGGGCGCATCGGCTCGCGCCCGAGCCTGCTCGTCGGGGGGCTCGGCCTGATGCTCGGCTCCGCGCTGCTGACCGGCATCGGCTCGCACACCGCGCTGTCGTCGCTGCTGCCCGCCTACTTCGTCTTCGGCGTGGGCTTTGGCATGGTCAACCCGCCGATCACCAACACCGCCGTGCTCGGCATGCCGCCCGCGCAGGCCGGGGTCGCCGCCGCCGTGGCCTCCACCTCGCGCCAGGTCGGCCAGACGCTCGGCTTGGCCGTCATCGGCGCCGTCGCCGCCGCCGGTGCCGTCTCGGTCGGCCCCGGCTTCGTCGTCGCCAGCCACGCCGGCTTCTGGATCGCCGCCGGCTGCGGCCTGCTGATCCTTGTGCTCGCGCTTGCCAGCACCACCGGCTGGGCCGCCGCCAGCGCGCGGCGCGCCGTCGAGCAGATCGGCTGAGCAGCCCGTCCGATCGCCCGAAGAAACAGAAGGTCTTGAGATCCAAAGATTATTCTGATATATCTTTGACTGTCTTTGATACCTCACGATAGGAACTAGATATGTTTGCGAATGCAATTTATTCAACCGGCGGGGGCTGCAGGCCGAGCCACCGCGGAGGAGCACGCGAGCGCTTCGTCTACGGCCCGCACGGCGACTACGGTCGCGGTGGATGGGGACCGCCGTTCGGCGGCGGCGGCCCGCGCGGACGCGGTCGGCGCGCGCGACGCGGGGACATCCGCACCGCCGCGCTGCTGCTGCTCGCCGAGGAGCCACGCAACGGCTACCAGATCATGCAGGAGGTCCAGGAGCGCAGCGGCGGCCTGTGGAGCCCCAGCCCCGGCTCGGTCTACCCGGCCCTGGCGCAGTTGGAGGACGAGGGCCTGATCCGCACCCAGGAGGAGGACGGGCACAAGCTGTTCGTGCTCACCGACGCCGGCAAAGCGCTGGTGGACGAGCGCGGCGCCGATCGCCCCGCGCCGTGGGAGCAGCAGGGAGGCGAC
>DATNLQ010000321.1:0-8277 GCA_035602785.1 Solirubrobacteraceae bacterium | reverse complement strand
TGGAACCGGCGTGGGCGCCGCGATCTCCTCGAGCAGCAGCGCCGGGTGTGCGGAGTCGGTGCCCAGCTGGGCGCGACCCTGCTGGCGGTCGATCAGTGGCAGGCCCAGCACCCGCTCGTAGAAGTCCACGCTGCGCTGGATGTCGCCGACCGCAAGCGCAACCGAGCGGATACGAAGTGCCGGGTCGATCGTGCTCATCGATTCCCAGAGTAGTCTGCTGCGAGCATGAACTTCCGCAAGCTCGGCTCCAGCGACATCGAGGTCTCAGAGATCAGCCTCGGCTCGTGGCTGACCTACTCCGGCGGCGTCGCCGCCGAGCACGCGCGGGCCTGCGTCGATGCGGCGTTCGAGGCGGGGATCAACTTCATCGACACAGCCAATGTGTACGGGCGCGGCGCGGCCGAGACGCTGCTCGGCGAGGTGCTGTCAAAGCGCGAGCGCTCCTCCTACGTGCTCGCGACCAAGGTCTTCTTCCCGATGTCAGACACCGATCGCGGCCTCTCACGGGCCCAGATCCACAAGCAGATCGACGCATCGCTGCGCCGGCTGCAGACCGACTATGTGGACCTCTACCAGTGCCACCGCTTCGACAGCCAGACGCCACTGCGCGAGACGATGTCGGCGCTCACCGAAGTGGTGCGCGCAGGCAAGGCTCGCCACATCGGCTTCAGCGAGTGGCCCGCAGAGAAGATCGAGCAGTCGCTGGCGCTTGCTGGCGTGGAGCGCTGGGTGTCCAGCCAACCGCAGTACTCGATGCTGTGGCGTGCCCCCGAGGCCGAGGTGATCCCGCTGTGCGAACGCGAGGGCATCTCCCAGATCGTGTGGTCACCGCTGGCCCAGGGGGTGCTCACCGGCAAGTACCGTCCGGGCGAGCCGCCGCCGGCCGACTCCAGGGCGGCAAGCGAGAGCATGGGGGGCTTCATCGGGCGGCTGGTCGAGCCGCGCGTGCTCGAGGCGGTCGGCCGCCTCGAGCCGATCGCCGATCAGGCCGGCCTGAGCATGGTCCAGATGGCGCTCGCGTGGGTACTGCGCCAGGCGAACGTCGCCTCGGCGATCGTCGGCGCGAGCCGTCCCGAGCAGGTGCACGCCAACGCGTCCGCGTCCGGCGTGGTGCTCAGTGCCGACACGCTGGAGGCGATCGACGATGCGCTGGGCGACGTCGTCGTGCGCTGACGCTTGGCGCTGGTGCACGAGAGGGACATAGGTCTCCCGCGCCGTGTGTCAGACGACCGGCGGTGGCTCGCCTTCGGCGCTGGCGAGCAGCGTCGGGTCCCATTCGCAGACGGTGCACGCATGGCGGAACGCGCTGCGGGCGAACTCGAGCCCGACGGCGTGCGGGTCAGCGCTGGCGCGAACATCGTCCCAGTCGAGGATGTACTCGCCGAGCGCCGGGTTCCAGCGCGCCGCCGCGGGTGAGAGCGTTGCCGAGGCGAAGCCCTGCGGCGCGGGGTGCGCGTAGGCATAGAACGCCGCCCCGGCGTATCGAGCATCGCCGGGCCACCAGCCAATGGCGACCTCCTGCGCGTCCATCGCGTTGCGCATGATGAAGTCCTGCGATGGTGGATCGGCCGGCTGGCCAGAGAACAGGTTGACCGCCAGGTCGAATGAGCCCCACCACGCATTGACCGGCGTGGAGCGTCCGCGATAGGGCGCGCGAAACGCTCCGAGGACAAGCGCAGCGTGGGTCGCGGCGGCGAAGTAGGAGGCGACCTGACCGGGGTCATAGACGGCGTGCTCGGTGTCCTCGTCCAGCGGCACGCCCCACGTCACCTCCTGGGGCCTGGGGTCGATCTCGATGGCGCCCCCGAGACCGCGAACCGCCCCGAGCACCTCACGAGTGACCTCGCCGACCGGTCGGTTGGGGGTGAGCGCGACGCGTTGTACGCGCCCGTCGCTGTGCTCGACGACCACCTCGTGGGTGCGCAGATCGAGTGCGATCACGAGCGCCCCCGAGCCGTCGGGTGCCGGCAGCGGGGCCGTCTCCCATCCCCGTGCGGTCAGACGCAGCGCCGCGTGCTGGAGCTCTGGCTCGGGAGGGGCCATCGCCACCGCCAACTTGCCCAGGACCTGGGTGTGTGCGTGGAGCGTGTCGCAAGTCCCACGCCACTGCTCGTAGGACACCGACGGCCATTGGAGAGCCATGGCTGCAAACTATCGCGCGTGCACGTGAAACGCCCGTTGACGGCCCGACCGGCGACGAGCGCGACAACACTGGTCGCGCCGGAGTGTGGCCGGCGCGACCCGCAGAGCCTGTGTGTTCGCGCTCAGTTGGCCTTGACCGCGGAGACGTCAAGCAGGATCTTGACCTTGTCGCCGACCACCACGTTGCCCGAGCCGAGCGCCATGTTGAACTTCATGTCGAAGTCCGAGCGGTTGATCTGGGCGGTCGCCGCCAGCCCAACGCGCTCGTTGCCCTGAGGGTCTGTCTCGGTGCCCTCGAGCGTTGCCACCAGCTTCAGCGGCCGGGTGATGCCACGGATCGTGAAGTCGCCCTCGATCTCGAAGGTGTCCTCGTCGATCGGGCGGATGGCCGTCGAGGAGAACGTGATCTCGGGGTGGTTCTCGACGTCGAAGAAATCAGGCGAGCGCAGGTGGTCGTCGCGCTGGGGCTCGCGCGTGTCGATGCTCGCGACGTTGGCTTTGCCGTGGGCCTTGATTCCATCGGGCCTCACTTCGAGGGTGCCCTCGAACTCCTTGAACTGGCCCTTGACGTTGGCGATGCCCAGGTGTTTGACCTGAAATTCGACGCTCGAGTGGACGGGGTCGACCTTCCAGGTGCCGGTCGGAAGCGGGGTCTTCGTGGCCTGAAGTGTCGTCGAGTCGGTTGCTGACATCGGAATCTCCTTTGTGCGAGGGCAGTGGTCCGGTAGGACCAGCCTCGACGTTAGCAGAGATGTTTGCGCGTGCAACTATCGCGCGTGCCACTATCTCAGCTCAGCGCGGCTGGACGACGAGCGTCTGGAAGGCGCGGCCAACGGGGCCGTCGAGGTCGTGGAGCACGCTTTCGGATAGCCCGCAGCCGCCGCTGTGCAGCAGCGTGCGCGCGTCCAGGCCGATCCACTCGCCGCGCGGGCGGCGCTGCAGGTGGATGGTCAGGTCGGCGTTGATGAACAGGAAGCGCTCGAATGGAAGCGCTGCGCTGATGCCGTTGGCGAAGTCCGCGGTGGCGGCCAGGCGGGCGAGCGGCGTGAGCTGCTGTCCCGGCAGCAGAGGGTGGCGCAGGCGCATCCACACCCTCCCCGGCCCCAGCTCGCGCGGCTCGCTCAGCCAGCGCATCTCCATGGCGCTGGCCGCGAAGCTGTTCTCCTCGCCATCCAGAGAAAAGCGCACGGGGGTGCCATCCTCAGGCCCGGGCATCTGCCGATCGACCCACGCTTCTTGTGCGGCCGGCCGCTCGGGCAGGTCGCTGGGCACCGGCTGCACGCGCAGCGCGCTGGCACGAGCGATCAGCCGCTCGCCGTTGCGCAGCTCGCCGGCGAGCTCCTGCACGCGTCGTCCGGGTCGCACGATCGACAGCGACAGCGACAGCGGCGCGTACGGGACCGGGCGCAGCAGCTCAAAGACCAGGCGGGCGATCGGCAGCTCGGCGCCGGGCTCCATCCGCTCCAGCGCGGCCGTCATCAGCGCCGCCGCGGCGCCGCCGTGCAGCGCCTGCGGGTCCCACGGCCCGCGCGCGTGCTCGGTCGCGACGAAGTGCTCGCCGTCGGCGAGGAAGATGCTCTCGCTCACCTGGACGGTCCCGTCGGCTCGCCATCGCGCCACGGCCCGGGCCGGCCCTCGGGCGTGCTCACGTGCGCGACTGCTCCCAGGAGAAGCCGCGCACAGCGAGGTACACCGCGAAGGCCCCCCACAAAGCGATCACGGCCAGCGCATCCAGATGCCCGCCCAGGCCCGCCCCCGTGACCATCGCCCCCGACAGCCCGTCGATCAACGGCTTGAGCGGCAGCGCTTCGGCGATCGTGCGCACAAAGCCGGGCGCGCTCTTGGTGTCAAACACGTAGAAGGACACGAACACAACCGGCAGGAAGACCGCGTTGACGTAGGCGGCGGTGGACTCGAAGTTGGGGATGGCGTGCGCGAAGGCCACGCCGAGCGCGGCGAAGCACACGACGCCCACGACCACGAACACGACCAGCGCGCCCAACTGCGGCGGCCAGCCGATCCCGAAGAAGGCCCGACCGGCGAGCACGATGATGACGATCTGAAGCGCAGTGTTGGTGACCGCGTTGGCTGCCACCCCGCCGAAGTAGGAGATGCTCGGCAGCGGTGTGCCGTGAATGCGCTTGAGCACGCCGCGCTCGCGCAGGAACACGATGTTGTAGGCCAGCGCGGTGAACGTGGTCGACATCACGCTCATGCCCGCTATCGCCGGCACGAGCTTGTCGAGGTTATGCTGGTTGCCGCTGAGGATGACCCCACCGCCGGCCAGGAACAGCAGCGGCAGCACGAAGTTGAAGAACGCCGCGCTGGGGTTGCGCCAGAACATGCGCCGCTCCAGGCGGTACTGGCGCCAGGTGAGGGCAACCGCGTTAGGCATCGGCGGTGAGCTCCAGGTAGACGTCCTCCAGCGTGGGGCGCCCCACCGACAGCTCCTCCAGGCGCTCGCCGCGCGCGAGCGCCTCGCCGGTCAGCTCGTGCAGCAGCGCGGTCGGGTCGTCGGTCTCGCGCTCGATCAGCTCCCCGTCGCCATTGCGGTAGGCCACGCGATAGTGAGAGGCGCCTACGCCGAGCTCGCGCGGCGGTCCGATCGCCAGGACGCGTCCGTCCTTGACGATCGCCACGCGGTCGGCAAGGGCCTGGGCCTCGTCGAGGTAGTGGGTGGTCAACAGGATCGTCTTGCCGAGCGCGCGCAGGTCGCGAACGGTCTCCCAGGCCGCGTGGCGGGCGGCCGGATCGAAGCCTGTGGTGGGCTCGTCCAGGAAGATCAGCTCGGGGTCGCCGACGAGCGCCAGCGCGAAGTCCAACCGGCGCAGCTGCCCGCCCGACAGCTTGCGGCTGCGCACGTCCGCCTGCTCGGCCAGCCCGACAAGCGCCAGCACCTCGTCGACCTGGCGCGGGTGCGGGTAGAAGCTTGCCCAGTGCGCGAGCGCCTCGCGCGGCGTGATGTGGCTGTAGATGCCGCCCGACTGAAGCACTATGCCGATGCGCCTACGCAGCTCGATCGAGCGCTTGGCCGGATCGTGGCCCAGCACCGACACCTCGCCGCCGGTGCGCGCGCGATAGCCCTCCAGTATCTCCACCGTGGTGGTCTTGCCGGCGCCGTTGGGCCCGAGCAGGCCGAACACCTCGCCCCGGGCGACCGTGATGTCGATGTGGCGCACCGCATCGTGCTCGCCGTAGCGCTTGCACAGTGCCCGCACCTCGATCGCCGGAGCGTCTACCAGTGCACGCCCCTGGTCAGCGTGGCCATGGCGATCTGCTCGAAGGACGCGCGCTCCTCGACGTCGCGCTGGCCCTTGGACGCGGCCGAGTCCGGGAACACGCGGTAGGCCAGGTGCAGGAGCCTGTCGACGGCACCGGGGTTCAGTGAGTAGGCGACCTCGCCGAACTTGCCCAGGCGCGTGCCCATCTCCTTGGGGCGGCTGCGCAGGGCCTCGCAGATCATGTCGGCGGCCTCGTCTGGGCTGATCGCTGGAAAGGCGTCATACATTTTCGTGGGCGCGATCATCGGCGTGCGCACGAGCGGCATGTGGATGGTGGTGAAGGTGACGCCGTCTCCTATCACCTCCGAGGCGACCACGCGCGTGAACGCGTCCAGCGCGGCCTTGGAGGCGACGTAGGCGGAGAAGCGCGGCGGGTTGGTCTGCACGCCGATCGAGGACACGTTGACGATGTGCCCCGAGCCGCGCTCGCGCATGTGTCCCAGCAGGCCGATGATCAGCTTGACCGCGCCGAAGTAGTTGAGCTGCATCGTGCGTTCGAAATCGTGGAAGCGCTCGTAGCTGAGGGCGATCGAACGGCGGATCGAGCGCCCGGCGTTGTTGACGAGCATGTCCACGTTGCGATGGTCGGCCAGCACGCGTTCGAGCAGGCGTTCGATCGACTCCATGTCCGAGACATCTGCTGCATACACGTAGGCGGTGCCGCCGGCCGCCACGATCTCCGCCCGCGCCTCCTCGAGCTTCTCGACGTTGCGCGCGACCAGCAGCGGCACGCCGCCCGCGGCCGCGATCTTGATCGCGCTCGCGCGCCCGATCCCCGAGGAGGCACCCGTGATCATCACGTGCCTGCCCTCGAGCGCCTGCTTGAGCGTGCGCCCGCGGCGTAGGTCAGGGTCCATCTCGCGCTCCCAGTAGTCCCACAGGCGCTGCAGGTAGTCCTCCAGCGGCGGCGGCGCCTCCAGCGGCGAGCCCGCCAGCGCGCGGGTGGCTTCGCGATTGTCAAAGCGCGGAACGAGCTCCATGTGCGCGAGCACCTGCTCGGGGATGCCGAGCTCGCGCAGCGCCAGCTTGCGCGCCTGGCGCAGCGGCGGCAGCGCGAGCGCCAGGCCCAGCGGCCAGCGCGGCAAAGGGTCGGTCAGGCGCCTGTCCAGCGTGACCGCGAAGCGCGGCGCGTGTGCAGCCGCTGCCAGGCCGTTGAACAGCTCGTCGACGCGCTGCGTGCGCGGGTCGGTCAGGTGAAAGGCCCTGCCGTCCAGGCCCGGCTCGTGGGCGATGTGCTCAAGTGCCCCCGCGACCCAGTCGACGGGCACGACGTTGGTGTGGCCGAAGTCCAGGCCGACCAGCGGCGTCCACTCGGGCAGCAGATGGCGCATCCGCTGGATCGCCTTGAAGAAGTAGTAGGGGCCGTCGATCTTGTCCATCTCGCCGGTCTGCGAGTCGCCGACCACGATCCCCGGCCGGTACACCCGCCAAGGGATGTAGGGCTGCTCGCGCACGATCCGCTCGGACTCGAACTTGGTGCGGTGATAGGGCGACGGCAGACGTTGGCCCTCATCGAACATGCTCTCGTCGAAAACTCCCTTGTAGGTGCCCGCGACGGCGATCGAGGAGACGTGGTGCAGGTGCTTGGCGTCCACCGCGCGCGCCAGTTCGACCGCGTGGGCAGTGCCGCCCACGTTGACCGCGGTGTTGCGCTCGGCCGGCGCGGTCATGTCATAGACAGCCGCCAGGTGAAAGAAGTGGGTGACCTTGCCGCGCAGCTCTACCACCTGCTCCTTGTCCACGCCCAGCATCGGCCGGCGCAGGTCTCCGATCACCGGTTTCACGCGGTCGGTTGCCTCGGGGCCGGCGACCACGCTCCAGCGCTCGAGCAGGTCGTCCAGGCGTCCCCGCGAGCTCTCGCGCAGGAGTACGTAGATCGTGCCTTGGCGCTGCTCGAGCAGCCGCTCGATCAGGCGGCGTCCGATGAAGCCGGTCGCTCCGGTGACGAAGTAGGCCATCTCGTTCAGAGCCTATCTCGAATCGTCCATGCCAGCGACGAGCGCCGTGCTCTGCGTCCGTGCCGGCGACGACGGCTATGCGCCGACCCCGGCCCCACCGCGTCCCTCGCCGGCGGCAAAGCGCGCGGCGCCGCGGGCGCCGTCTTCGAACACCTCCGGTCCGGCCGTGGCCTCCAGCGCGAGCGCGTCGACCAGCGGCATGCCCAAGCCCTCGATCGCGGCGCGGCGGTCGGCGAGCATCGTCCGCTGGGGAAAGCGCGCGAGCCCCTCGGCAAGCGCAAGCGCGCGATCGAGATGGGCGCCCGGCGCGACGACCTCGGTGAGCAGGCCCATCGTCAGCGCCTCCCGCGCGTCGATCATGCGGCCAGTCAGGATCAGGTCGAGCGCGCGGCCCAGGCCGACGATGCGCGGCAGGCGCTGGGTGCCGCCGTCGATCAACGGCACGCCCCAGCGCCGCTCGGGATAGCCCAGCGTCGAGCCCTCGGTGGCGATGCGCAGGTCGCACCACAGCGCGATCTCCAACCCGCCGGCCAGGCAGAAGCCGGAGATGGCCGCGATCGTGGGCTTGGACGGCGTCAGGCGGGTGAAACCCATGGGGCCCTCCGCGCTCATCAGCCGCGGCGCCATCGTCTCGGTCGCCTTCAGGTCCGCGCCCGCGCAGAACGAAACGCCGCCCGCGCCCGTCAGCACCAGCACGCGCGCGTCCTCGTCGGCCTCGAAGCGCAGGTAGGCCTCGTGCAGCGCGGCCGCGGTCGGCCCGTCGACGGCGTTGCGCCGGTGCTGGCGGTCGATCGTGATCAGCGCAGCCGCGCCACTGCGCTCGTAGCGAACCGCCTTAGTCTCGCCACTCATCGCTTCAACTAGAACCCAGGTCACAGAGACGCGGGTAGCGGCTC
>DATNLQ010000312.1:0-18692 GCA_035602785.1 Solirubrobacteraceae bacterium | reverse complement strand
CTGCCGGGGAATGGACGTTTGTCGTGCCGAGAGGGCCGTCTCGCGTGCTCTTGGTCGCGTGGCGCTCGCACGCGCTCGACGCAGGCTACGCTTCACAGCAGGAATATCACGAGAGAGTGTTCGCCGATATCGCGCTCGCGGCGCCCCGGCGCGTTCGAGCCGGTGTGCAGTTTGCTTTTCGCGGCCAACTCGTCGGCGGCTACATTCCTCCAGAACACAGCATTATCCAAATGGAGATTTTCTTCCTTGAACGTTGGCGCACGATCGAAACCCTCCGCACCAACTCCCGCGGCCGGTTCGCCTACCGTTACAGTTTTAGCCCCGAAGTCGCAGACCGGGCGTCGTACCTGTTCCGAGCCGTTATCCAGTACAGTCGCACCTACCCATTCCTTGCCGCGACAAGCTGGCCTGTCAGGGTACGGGTCGGCTAGGCCGGCGGCCACGTTATGCCGCTCGCGGGTGGGAGCGGCCAATCCAGATCGAAGGTAACGACGGTGCGACTGACGAGACGGCCTTTGGCCGCCCATTCCTCAAGAATGGGCGGCGCCAGTCGGATACCATTGGGGTACTCATTCTCCGTCAATACGTCATTCACCCAGCTAGCGACAGCTCGCGCAAGCCCGTCGTGCGGCGTGGCGGTGGGCGAAGTGCCGTCCCAGCGCACGAGCGCGGGCGTTCCGAGCACCGTGCGCGGCTGGCGCTTCTGTGGGCTCGCACCCACGCCTGTCGTTAGTTGTAGATGACCGGGAGGAATCGGCCAGAGATTAAGTGCCATTTCGGCCCGCGCCATTTGGTGCGGCCAGCCTCCGGTCAATCCAGATCGGCGTGTCCAATACTGGTGAATCGCGGGCCAGTCGCGGCTTCCAGAAATCTGACCGAGCAACTGTACGTCCTTTGGCGAGCCTGCGGTGCTCGCCGCGTGGGCCTTCACGCGCTTGAGCGCGTCGCGTACCAGCCCGTCTAGGGACCGATCTCTGCGGACGAACAATCTCACGCTAGGACCGGCGAATCAGTCGGGGTACGCATTTGCGCAATTTGTAGCACCTGCTGAGCTGCCCTGAGCTGAGACGCCCGCCGCAGTCGGCTTGCGCATGGCGCACGGCCGCGGGCGCGTTTGGAATTGGCTTGCGTCGGAGCACGCTAGCCCGGCATAGGGCGCATGACTGCCTCATCGCCCGCGCGCCTCGTTGACCCGCTTGGAGAGCAGGAGGCGCCAACAGCAGACTTGGCCGCCCGCGCGCCGACGGAGCATCGGGGCGACCGGATTGCTCCGAGCGTCGCTGGTTTGCACGGCCTAGAGGCCGTGCAGCGAGTCCGTGCCGGCGGGTTTATCGCCGCGGTCGAGTCGATCCCAAGCGACGGTGCCGCGGAGGGAACCGTCATCGAGCAGGACCCCCCCGCGGGCACGCAGCTTGGGCGAGAGGCAGTCGTAACGCTGCGGCTGGCGACGATGCCGCCGCAGGTGCTTGTCTCGACGTTCGACGGTGATGCGGTGCCGGCCGATCGCGCGGCGGGCGCGGTCGAGTATGACGACACGGAGCGGTGGTTCGCCGCCCTCGCGGGGCAGGTGGGCGCGGCGCCTTCACGGCGCGGCTCGCCCGATCGCAGTCGCCGAAAGCGCCGACCGGCACGCCAGGCGGACGACGAGCTGCGCTGGATGGCCCCCCGTGCGGTGCCCGCTTCGCCAGTGACTAGCTCGACGCGCGCGAAGGGACGAGCGCGGCCCAGCGTGTCGCCGCACTTCACGGCGATCGTATCCCGGCCTTTCACCGAATTGTCGTGGAGTCGCCGGGGCGCTGCCGTTGCTGGCATCGCTTTCTGCGCGTTCGTCGTGGTAAGAGTTGCCGCGCCGACTAACTCGCATCGTCCGCGGGCAACTCACGATGCCGTTGGCTCGGCGACGACCGACCGGCCCGTGACCGTCCGAGGAGCGCGTACGAGCCCCGCCGGCATCCACGTTCGCATAGCCCGGACGCAGACCGCGACCACCGTGCGCTCACAGCGTAAGCCCCGTCGCCGCCGGCCCGCCGCGACCCACCCCGAGCTGACGCGCGCCGCGCCGCCGATCGGGTCGGAGTCCGTTGGGCCGCCGGCTGCCACCGAGCAGTCAGCGACAACGCCGGAAGTGGCGGCGCAATCGGCGCCCGCTCAGCAGCGCTCGCCTAACAGCCAATTCGCCTATCTCGGCCAGTGACTTAGACATGCCCGCCTCAACAGACACAAAGGAGACAACGATGCCCACGCGACTTGTCCGATCGGTGCCGCCGCAACCGATCAGGCACCCCACGTCACCCGCGGCAAATGTGCCGCGTTGGGCCGTGACAGGAACGGCAATTGCCGCGCTAGCGGTTTGTGTCGCCGTTCTGACAGTTACGACGGGCCATGTCGATCTACTCGACCGGCTGCCCATTTTCCAGGGCGCGAAGTCCATCGAAGGAGTCACAGATTTTCTAAATGAACTCAAGGGCTACCTAATCTCGATCGTCCTTGCTGGCTTCACCGTCGCCGGAATCGCCGTCGGCGCGGCGAAGCTCACTGGACACTCGCGGGCAAACGACATGATCTTTAACGTTGGAGTCGGCGTCGCTATCTTCGCCGCTCTCCCGACGCTGGTGGCGTAGGTCGGCCCATGTCGCGGCGCCGCGTACAGCTATTTGTCCTAGTCGTTGCCGGTGCAGCCGTCGCGTTGCTCATTTCCGCCGCAGGCGCCCAAGCAAGCGGAATCCTTGGCAGCGGTGTCGGGCCGAACATCGGGCCGAATCTGAATCCGCTGCCGTCCGTCGGCGAAATCCTCGACTCGGTAGTAAATGGACTGTTTGGTGCTCTCCTTTCCGCTCTGACGCCGAGTTTCCTCAAGCACGCCGAGATTGCCTCCTTGGAATGGCTAGTGGCGCTGCCGAACGTCGCTGACACGACGGTTTGGCCCACGGTGGGGCGGCTGGAGGGAAGCATGATGTGGGTCGCGGGCGCCTTGCTGCCGACGACGCTCATTATTGCTACTGCGCGTGACACAGCGCTCAGTCTGAGCTTTCGTGCCAGTCCCGGTAATGCGCTACTTCGCGTGATAGGTGCCGTGTTTTGGCTCGTGATGTACCGCTTCTCGTTTCGGTTCGGGGTCGCCTTTGTAAACACACTCACTCACACGATGTTGTCGTGGCCGATTGTGAGCGAGGGGCTTGATCGCACTGTTCTCATCATGTTCGCCGGCTCGGCGATATTCGGTGCCGGGGGCGCGTTCCTTGGCTTGCTCGGTCTAGTGGCATTGGTGTTCGCCATCTGTCTTTTCGCTCTCAAGGTGCTGATACTGAGCGTACTGGCGATTCTCTTTGTCGCTGGACCGCTGTTCATCGCACTCACGCCCTTGCCGACGCTCGGCTACCTCGCGCGTGGATGGTTGCTCGCGGTGGTTGGCGTGTGTCTTATTCCTGTCGGGTGGTGCATCGTGTTTAGCACGGCGGGTGCGATTAGCCTTGACGTGACCAACCTTGGCGGCGGTGCTCATATCGGCAGTCGGGTGGTTGGCGCGTTTGCCGCGCTCGTGACGTTTTACATAGCGTTTCGTTGGCCGCTGATGGTTCTCGGCCACGTTCGCAACGCCTTTGGGGGGCTAGGCGTGCGGACTGGTGCCGTTGCCGGTGGCGGGGGCGCGGGAGTCAGCAACGGCGCGCTCGCGGCGAAGGCTCAGCGCGCCAGGACCAAGCTCCAGGCGACCATGCTCGCGGGTGGGCGCGGAGTCGGGCTTGCCGCGGGGCAGCTCGGGGCGCCTCGCGGCGGACTGGCCGGCGTCGCCGGGCGGCGAGCTCGGCAGCCCGTTGCCGCCGCCGCCGCGACTGGCGCAATTGCCGTAGGCCCGCCCCGTCTACGCCCTCGTCCCACGCCCACGGGTGAGCGGATCGCGGCAGCGGGCGACAAGCTACGTGAGACGCCCGGTCGGATGCGTGAAGCATGGCGCAGCGCGGGCGACTCGGCATCGCCGTCCGGGCGCGCGAGTGCGCCCGACGCGCCTCAAGGCCCCGACCGCGGAACGGGACGCGGCTCGCGCCAAGGCGAGCGGGGCTCGGGGCGAGCTTCGCGCGGCAGCTCGCGGTCGGGAGGCTCGGGCGCCGCGTCCGTGCGGGCTACGAGCGCCGCTCGCGGCTCGCGTAAGCGTTCGGGTACGTCACAGCGCCCGCCCGTCGTTCCGCCGGCACAGTCGGCGCGAGCGCCCCAGCCGTCACCGCGCGGAGCTGGGCAGGCGGGAGCTGGTGCCGAGGCGACCCGGCAGGCGAGCGCGCCCGCGCATCCCCGATCGGGCGCTGATCCTCGAACCCAAGCCGACCAGCGGCCACGTCCGGCTCCCAGCGCGCAGCGTCAGGCACGGGCGCAAGGTCAGGACCGCCAGCAGCGCGCACCCCGAACGCCGTCTCAGTCACGCAGCCGGCCACGGAAGCGGCGGAAACCGTGAGCCACCGGACCTACAGGCACGTTGACACGCCGGTTCCGTATCTCGGACTGACATGGCGCCAATGGCTATTGATCGTCGTTTGCGCCGGGGTCGCGTTGGCCTTCATCGACCTGTTGCATCCCCCGACACCGATCGCCCTTTGGGTGGGGACGGTGCTACTCACCGGCCCCGTCACGGTCAGCTATTTCACGAGCGGGGGGACCGTGAGCTTTGGGCGGCTGTTGCTCGATCACACGCGCTGGATGCTCGCCACGCGCGAACTGCCAAGCGCACGCGATGTCGAGCATGTCCGGGCGCGCGGATTCACGGTTGCGACCCCGCCCCGGCGCACGCTTCGCCGACGTGCTCGCCGGTCCACTACAGCGCGTCCCAGCCCGTCGAGCGGGGATCTCCTGCCGCTTGAGGCCCTGAGCGCCGAGGGCGTCGGCGTGCTCGCCTCCGGTGCCTTTGTCCGCTGGATCGAGGTATCGCCAGTTAATCCGCTCATCCATGACAGCGACGGCGCCGAGGCAATCTCCCGCGCCTTTACTTCAATCGCCGCCCGCCTGCCCGACGACCGACAAAGCCTAGAGCTGATAGCGCAGGCCACGCCACTCCCCGTGGAGAACATACTCACGGACGAGCGCTATGCCAGCAACGCCGCGGCCGACGAGGCGCGCTCGAACGGCAGGGACACATTGGCCGTGGCGATCGAGCGCTTGGGAATCGCACAGGAACAATCTCTACGCACTCAGAGTCACGCACTGGCGGCGCTCGACCTCCGCTATTTCGTGGTCGTCCCCTGGATGCCGATACGCGACAGCGCGATCAAACGGAGATCGTTCTCGAGAACCGGCCCGCTTACCCTCACTCCCGCTGCCTACGAGCGGGCAAACCGGGAAAGCGCTCGCCACACCGAAGGTGTCCGGTCGGACCTGGAATCGGTTGGACTCGTCGCGCGCCTGTTGGACGGCAACGAGGCTGCGACGCTGCTCTGGGCTAGGTTCGCGCCGGCGCTCGCCGACACCGACCTCGCGCCCGCTTTGCGACTCAGCCTGCCGGCGACGCTCGACACGTTGACGGACGCCTCACGCGCTGTCGCACATGCAACCCAGCTTCGCCTTTCGCTTTGTCCCGAGCCGATCGACTTGACGGACAGGACGGTCGTGCGAATCGGCAAGCACGTTGAGCAGACACGCTACATCGGGTCGCTGCCTGAGCAGACATGGCTCGGCTGGCTGCTGTACCTCATGTCGGCGCACTGTCCCTTCACTGTCGCCGTCCACCTGCACGCCACGGATCGGACACGAGAGCGCCTGTTCCACAAGCGCCGCTATCGCCGGATATTCGGCAACAACCGGGGAACCGAGATGAAGGGACGCCCGCTGGACCCCGACCAGCAAGCGCAAGAGGCCGAGGCCGCCGAGCTAAACGCCGAGCTGGCACTAACCGGCGCAGGCATTTACCGGGTCGGGTGCTACCTCTCGGTGCGCGATCCGACCGGCGACGCAGAAACCGTGATCGAGATTCTTGACGGCATCAGTCGTGAGCTGTCGGCCGCCAACGAGGCACATCTACATCCAGGCGTGGCCGCTCAGCGGTATCTCCAGACCTCCACGCTGCCCATCGGGGTAGACGACGCCAACCGGACGCGCAAGTACGTCTCTCTGAACGTTGGCGACACAACACCGCTTGTGGGTACACGGTGCGGCTCGCCTACGGGCATACCGCTTGGCTACTCATCCGTTGGAAGAACTCTGGAGCGTCTTGACCTGTTCGACCCCGCACACAGTAATCACATGCTGGTCGTCACGGGAGAGAGCGGATTCGGCAAGACAATGATCGTAAACAATCTTTACTGCCGCGGGCTGGCGCGCGGCGATCACGGTGCGGTAATCGAGCGCGGCGGGCACTATCAGTTTCTCGCGTCGCTGGTTCCTGGCTCGGCCAACGTCAGTCTCGGCGCGGGCGCCGATGCGATTTGTCCGTGGGATATTCCTGATCCGGCGTCACTTGGAAGCGACAAGATCGACTTCCTAATCGCCCTGCACGCCACTCTAGTCGGTACGGGCCGGCGTGACGAGTACGGCCTGACCGCGCTTGAGGAGAATCTGCTAGGGCGGGCAATACGGGAAGTCTACGATCGCTGTGTCGCCACTGGCGAGCGCCCCCGAGAGCTGCTGCTGCAAGAAGCGCTTACCGCGCGCGCAGTCGGAGAGGCCGAAGCTGGCGCCGGCCAAATGGCCGACGCACTCAGGGACATCGCCGCCCGGTTGCACAACTTTGTGACCGACGGGCCGTATGCGTATCTCGCCGATCGGGAGACGACAGTCCCTCCCGATGCGCCCCTTGTTGTGTTCGACACGCGCCGCATTCCGGCTCACTTTGCCGGCGCGGCCATGTTCGAGATTGTCGAGCACGTCGCCGAGCGAGTAGCGCGCAACGCCCAGCGACACCTCGAACAAGACGGGCGGCTCGGGACTTCTCGGCGTGCGCCTCGCTACTACCTCACTCTGGAGGAGGTTTGGAAGCTGATGGAACACGAGGCTACGGCCAGATGGGTTAACGAGCTGCCGCGCCGATCACGGCACGACAATCTCGGCCTAATCGGAGTCAGTCAGCAGTTGTCGGACTTTAACAATCCGTGGGGGCGAGCATTTATCGAAAACTCCCCGCGGAAGTTGATCTTTCACCAGCCGCCTAGACAAGTCGAGTTTGTGCGAGCGGAGCTTGGTCTGACGAGTGAGGAGGTCGAGGCAATCGGTCAGCTCAAGACCGTTAAGCGGGACTACTCCACAGCGTATTTCGATAATGGCCCGCGCGGGCGCGGGACAATCACAGCGCGCTACTCCGACCTTGAGTATTGGATATGCACGCACGAGCCCGAGTTTGACGAGCCGATCCGTCGCCAAGCGCTCAGGGACGCGAGAGCCGATCCGTGGAGAGCGTTGCGCCTGCTCGCCGACCCGGCATGGCACAACGAACGTCTCGAATCGGGGCGCGCGGCGTGAACGTTCCAGCGATAGCCGCCAGAGTCGTACTCGCGGACCCGCGGACGCGCCGATGGGCGGCGTGGGCCGCCAGCATCGCCGCTGGACTCATCGCCCTTCCGATCGTGCTTCTGCTCGCGGTCGTTCTGACGTTCTCGCGCCAGTCGGCGCCAGAAGCCATCGGCTCAGCCGGCGGGATTCCCGCGGTCTACGTCCCCATGTACGAGGCCGCAGGCTCGGCTTACGATGTAGACCCCTACGTCCTGGCCGCGCTGCACGATACAGAGAGCGATTACAGCCGCGACCCGGCCGCATTCACGCCGAACTCGGCAGGCGCGCTCGGCCCGATGCAGTTTCTACCCGAAACATGGGCGCGGTTCAGCAATGCCTACAGACTCATCGCCGCACAGCGACCCGCCGACTATCCCCATATGTGTGCGCCGCACGGCTGCATCACAGACGATTTCGACTCGATCGCAGCGGCGGCCGATTACCTTCATCAGCTCGGAGCCGACCGTGCCTTGGATCAAAATACCCTGAACGCGCTGATCCAATACAAGGGCACGCCGCCCGCTTCGATTCCCTACGCGCGAGAAACGTTCGCACTCGCTCAAGAACTCGAAGCCGCGAACGTAAGCGCCGCTGGCACGGTCGTCCAGCCGCCGTCCGGCCCACTGCTCACCCGACTCGTGACTGTCGCCGATGAGATAGCGGCGGCGCATATCCCCTATTGCTACGGCGGTGGGCATGTCACACCCGCGCGTCCTACCCACGGGAGCTACTGTCACAGCGCCAGTAACGAACATATCTCTGGCTCGGCATACGACGGACTGGATTGCTCAAGTGCCGTCTCGATGTTGCTCCAGCAGGCCGGGGTCAGCACACCGACGCTCGACTCCACTGGCTTTATGAGCTTCGGCGAGCCCGGCCCCGGCCGGCAGTTCACCATTTGGGCCAACGAAGAACACGTCTTTGTCACCATCGAGGAACACGATTGGGGAACGAGCGACGCAAATCCGTTCGGTGGACCGGGATGGGCGCCGCAGACCACGGTCGGCTTCGCACCGCGGCACCTGGCGGGACTATGACCAGGCGCGTGCTACTGATCGTATTGGCGATGAGCGTGGTCCTCGCAGGATGCGGCCTGAGCGACCCATACTCACCACCTGCTACCAAGGCAAGCGTGCCACAGGCGAGTGTCCCGGCGCGAGTGACGCCAACTCGCGCGACTGCGCAGAGCGTCCTAACGCAGTTTGCGACGGCCTGGGGAACTTGGACCTACGCGACGCTACCGCAGGACCGTGAGCAACTGCTTTCACTCGCCAGTGGCCGACTCGCTACGGAACTACGCGAGGCCGCAGCGCGGGCCGTGAGAACGCGCCTGCTCGAAGTCAGCGGCGCTTACAGCCACGCAAGGTATGTCGGCGCCCTCACGCAAGACGACGGGCAAACAGTCGTCGTCACATACGAAGAAGTCGCGCCTTACGGCGGGCATCCACAGGCCGGCTATCAGGTGTACCTCGCACGCACGGAATACACGGCAAACGGATGGAGGCTAATCGAATGGCGACCAGCGATCGACGGATAGCGATTCGCGTCGGCCCCCAGCGCAGTTTCAGGCGGTGGGGCAACGGAGTACCGGCGTCGGTGCTTGGCAGCTACGCCCTCCTTTGGATCGGCACCTTGCTCGCGGCGGCTGTCGCGCTGCCATTCGCGGATAGCGTTCGGCAGGCGCTTGGCCACCGGCTCGCGCCCGCGCAGCCTGGGACCGTCAGCATGGCCGTGTTCATCGCTGCTAACAACATGCGCGAGGCGGCAGTTCCCGTTTTGTTCGCCGCGCTAGCGCTTGGCCGCCGCCGATGGTCTGTCGCTATCGGGGACGCCGTTGTGGGAGCGAGCTTCGCGGCGAACGTCGCCCTTGGCGGACTCGCGCTCGGCGCTTATGGGTTTCAGCTAACTCACTACCTTCCTCAGTGGCCGTTGGAGTGGGGTGGACTCGCTGTTGCCCTCTCAGCCTGGCGCCGAGCGCGAGCTGGCCGCGGCGGTTACTCCGAGCTGGTTCTGCTCGCTCTGAGCGCGGCGACCCTTTTGTGTCTCGCGGCTCTCATCGAGACATATGTCGTTCCACAGAGCTGACGACGATGTTTTATCTCACTAAGCGATACCTTGGCCCGCTCGCCCTCATCGTCAGCGGCTTTATTGGACTACTCCTGTGGCTGAGGGTCGAGGCGCCTGCGCCCGTCCGCCGTGCCGTGACGGACGGGCGCCATCCGACAGCACCGGACCTCAGTTGGCTGACCGCCGCCGTCAGCGATGCACTTCGATTCGGCCTTTACTCAACTTGCGCGCTGCTGGCGATACTCGGCGTGGCCGCCGCTGTAAGGCTTCGCGCGCGGCTGCGCCGATCGGCAGTAGGGCAAGTGCTCTGTGCGGAGCTAAAGTTGGGGCGCGACGACCAAGCGTCACCATACGAGATCAGCAAGGTTTTCGACGGAATCGCGGGTGCTCTCCGTCCCGCGGTGGTTCGTCGCCCGCTGGCCGGACCCCCAACCCTTGCGCTCAAGATAGTTAGTGAAGGCGGCGCTAGCTCCGTGCGCTTTCTCGTCCAGGCTGCCCCCCTCTACCACGCGACCATTTCCGCGCGATTGCGTGCGACGTACCCCGATACCCGGCTCATTCCTATCGACCCGCAGCTCGCGGACCCGCTCGCTCTGCGCACGATCGCTTCACCAACGGCGGCTCTGAAAGCCCGTCTGCGACGTGAACGAGTCTCCCCCGTCGCGGTAGACGTGTTGCGGGTGAAGAAGGCGCGACGGTGGCTGTGGGCGCTAGCAACGACCAAGGACTACGAGCATTCACTCACCGAGAGTGTCGTCTCGGTTATGCACGGCCTTTCGGAGCCGTGCCTACTTGAGCTGCTGTTGACGTCCGCTCCGACCATCCTTGAGCGCTACGCAGCTCACGGACTCAGACGGCGAGAGCGCCGCTTTATGGCCGACGGTGCCTTTGGGCCGACGGAGCCCGGCGTGGATAGCGTTGTCGCGCAAAAGCATCTTCGCGGCGCCGTTGAGGGCGTCGGGCGCGCTTGGTGGTGGTTTGACCTCCGCGTGGTGGTAGCCCGCGGGCACGAGCCTCACGCGCGCCAGATCGCAGGCGTATTGCAGGAGGCCCGCGGAGAGAACTATCTCCGAGTGCGAACCATGCGTGCCCGCAGGAGGCTCTACGCATGGCGTTCTGCCCGCGGTCTGCCGCCTCTCTACCCCGCGCTTTGGAGCGGTGCGGTTTCAAGCGCCGAGGTAGCGTCGCTCTGGCACCTGCCAACGCTGCGACTCAAGGGTGTTCCACTTCGGCGCATATCCGCGCGGGAGATAACCGCCACAAGCGCCATAAGCCGCGATCCAGCTCATGCTCTGATGCGGGACGAGCATGGATCGGTCGGGATTCACCCCACGGACCGGCGTAAGGGATGGATGCTTCTCGGCACCGCAGGGGCGGGCAAGACGGCCGCCCTCGCGCCGCATGTTAAGGCTGTCGCCAACGACGACAGTCGAGCGCTCATCGTTGTCGATCCGAAGGAGGATTTTGCTCGCCTATGTCTCGGCCTGGTGCCTACGCGCCGCACGCTCCACTATCTCGACCTTGGCGCTCCCCGATACGGACTCAACATTCTGACGGCGGGCCACCTAACCCCGGAGATTCGAGCCGACATATTCATATCCGTGATCCGCGAGCTTGCGGGCGAGACCTCCGTCGGGTCGCGCTCTGACCTTTTCCTACGCGCGGCAATCCAAGCGGTCACGATCGTTGAGACGGTGCCAGCACTACAACACGCCTGGGCCATGCTCGACCCGTTCGACAACAGCTACAGGGAGTGGATCGCTCGTGAGCTGCGCCACCACCACGAGATTGACTTCGTGCGCGAATACTGGGAGCACACGTTTCCACGCATGGTCAAGGAGAACCCACGATTCATCACGGAGGCGATTTCCGCGCCCTCCAACAAGATCGCACGCTTTCTCACGTCCCCGAGTCTCAATTTGCTGATGACGCATCCCATTCAGATCGACCTTGAGGAAATCATACGCCACCGCCACATCTTGATCGTGAATGGAAGCAAGGGCGCCATTGGCGAGGACAACGCGAATCTCTTTTGTTCGATGCTGATTCTGTTGTTGCAACGAACGCTCCACCAGATTCAACGCCTGGACGCGCACGAGCGCGTCCAGGCCGCCCTCGTGATTGATGAGGCACACAACGTCTTTATACCTTCGTTCGCTACCTTGCTCGCAGAGGGACGGTCCGGCGGTATCGAGGTGGCCGCGGCCTTCCAATACACGGCGCAGATCAGTGATGAAAGGGTGAAGGCGGGCGTGCGAAGCCTCCTGCAAAACGTGTCGATCTTCCGGCAGCGAGACTTTCACGATGCCCGCGCCGCCGCCTCACTGGCAATGGAAGTGTTCCAAGACAACATCAAAGGCGACCTAGAGGATCAACGGCGCATCCGCATTGATCCAATGGATATCGTACAGCAGCCGGACTACCGTGCCGTAAATCTCTGGTTCGCCGAAGGCGTCCCTCAGCCGGCCGCCACGGCTGAAACTATGCCGATGGAGCTGCTAGCGGACGAGCCCACAGCGATCGAGGCTCGCCGATATCACGAACGCGAGCAGCAGCGTCGCGGCGATCATCCTCACGATCATGGCCGGTATATCCAGACTCCCTTTGTCCATTCCGTGAAGGCCCCGATCCAGGCCCGGTATCGGACGCTGCACGTTGACCTGCCGGCGTGGCCGGACTGCCCTGCGGTCGAGCAGGTGGCGCGCGTTGCGGTCGTGTTGACACCCGACCACGGCGAGTCGATGGCCTACGTCGCCGAGCCCACCGATGACACGGGGCGCCGCTATGCCGCGCAGCTCCCGACACGGCCGGATGCGCCCGGTTGGCTCGCCCCCGGCATGTATCGCGCAGAGGTATTGGCATGGGTGCTTGGCGACGCCGAACCGTCGCGCTGGACGCCTCGGGTCGCCGACAAAGCGACCGGCGAGCGCGAGCTGACGGTCGAGCTTTCCGACGAGCCGATTCGTGCTCTAACTCCACAGGCGGCCTAGAGTGAGCGTTGCCACCGACATCGCCCGTCGCATGATGACCGCAGGCGACAGTCTGAGCGCCGGCACGGTTCAGTGGGGAAACCGCAGGCGCCCGGCACCCGCTCTCGCGTTGACGCGCCGCGATCTTAGCCTTTTGGCACTCACGTTCGATGTTAACTTCCTTTCGGCGAGCCAGCTCTTGGCATTCGGTTGGGGTCAGTCGGGCGAGCGAGCAGGCCAGAGGCGACTCACCCGCCTTCACGACGCTGGATATTTCGACCGCTTTCGTCCGGTGTCGGCGATCGGGAGCGCCGAGTGGAACTACCGCGTAACCGCGTCCGGCTGGTCGGCTTTGGTAGAGCACGGCGTATTCGACTCTGACCGGCGATACACCCCTAGTGCGCTCACGAGCATCAGCTACACCGAACATGATCTACAGCTCGCGGCGCTCGTCCTCCGCATCGCCCATGACGTGCGCCCGGCTGACCGCGGACCCCTGCTGGACCGGATGCCGTTTCTCTGGCACGGACCACAGAGCGGAAGAATCGACCCTGACGAACTGGCCGAGCACGGCAAGCCTCCATCGCCAGCCATGCAGCTCCATCCAGAAAGTAGCCGTCGAGGCTACTTGGAGCCCGACGCTACGTTGACAGCACAGACCGATGCTGGTAATTGGGCCGTGCTAATCGAGTACGACCGCACTGAACGCCCGCACAAGCAGATTGACCGCTTCCGTCGATACGACCGCTGGCTACTCGACGGATGGAATCACGGGCGCTTCTCGGCCCACGTCACACCCCCGTCTGTCCTGTTCCTGACGGCGCGCGAGCGCCCCTTGCGCCGGCTCGTCGAGACGGCAGATCAGACGTTCACGGCCTGGCATGGCCGGCAGCACGCCGGCCCCCGCGAGGGCACCCACCCCGCCCGTCACCGGGCAGTTTTTACGAGCCGTGATCGGATACTCGATGGCGATTGGACAATGCTGCGTACCCCGAGCTTGCCCCCCGACTGCCGAGACGAGCCTCGCTGTATCGCCCGCACGGTCGCGTACAGCCTTCCATCCTTGTTCGCGTAAATCGCCGCGCTCAGGGATACACACGAAGGTAGCGATTCCGTGCCGTGGATGTGTCGGGCGGCGCGCGATACCCCACGTCGTCAAGTAGATTCCGAAGCGAAATGTCTGTCGAGCCGCCCATAACCGCGAAGAAGCTGCACGATGCCGAGGCCGCCTACAAACGCGCCTCCAAGCGCCACGAGGATGCCCGAGCCGCGCGGAATGACCTCGTGCGGCGCGCAGCCGACGAAGGTTGGAGCTACCAAGCAATCTCGGAAGCGATTGGTCTGAGCCGGTCACGGGTCGGCCAGATCGCCGGCCAAGGCGGCACGCCCAAACGGCGCGGACGGCGCCGAGCATGACGCCCGCGCCCCCAATAGGACTCGGGCGGCGGCCCGACTTGTGGGAGCGGTGCCGGGGGGTCGTCGCATCGCGCGCAGCCTAAGCTCGGCCCTCATCCGGAACGCGAACCTCGTCCCGGATCAGACGCTGCAAATCCTGTCGCTCGCGCAGCTCGAGATCAGCGAGCGACGCCTTGCTCGTGACGTGCCAGCCCGGATTCGCCTATCTCGTATTTGGGGGCGACTGCGCCGGCAGCCGGGGCAGCGACTCCATCGACGCCGGCATGAAGGCCAGGCCGCGGCGAAGCGACCCCAAGACGGCCGGAGACGCGCAGGCGCGCTTGCAGCAGTGCGCTAGCTGTCCTTCGAGCGCTATATGGTTGCGGGCAGCGACGGTCAGCCGGCCCCCAAACTTCCGACAACTGGTCTTGTTCCCATGCCCGAATATGTACCGATCCCGGTTTCCCGCTTGCTGCTCGATAACCGCAACTCTCGGCTGCCGGAGGAGGGCGCCACGCAGCAGGCCACCGCGCTCGCTCTTGTAGATCAGCATGGGGCTCCGGCCCTGCTCAAGCTTGCCGAAGATATCGTCAAGCACCATCTAGACCCCATGTCGCTCACTGCGGTCGTTCCGTCGGGTGACGCCCGCAAGCGCTATACGGTGTTGGAGGGCAACCGGCGGCTCATGGCGATCAAGGCACTTGAGTCGCCCGTCCTCGTATCGCCCCGCCTGCTCCCCAATCAGAGCAGAAAGCTCAACGCTCTGAGCGCTCAGTACGCCGATGATCCGATCGACGACATCCTTTGCGTCCTCTTTAAGAACGAAGAGGAAGCAGGGCACTGGCTAGTGCTTCGACACACTGGACAGAATGACGGCAGCGGACTCGTCCAGTGGGACTCTGAGATGCAGGATCGCTTTATGCACCGACACGCGGGCGTCCGTAAGCCCGCCGGACAGGTAATCGATTTCGTCAACAAGCTCGGGACGCTCAGCAATGAGGCACAGGCATCCAAGCAGAAGATCATCACCAGCCTAGACCGTCTGCTTGCTACCCCGTATTTCCGCGACAAGATCGGCATTGACCTAGAGAATGGGCAGATCGTCGCTTACCACCCGAAGGATGAAGTGCTCAAGGCCCTAACGCGGGTCGTGGAGGATCTAAAGACAGGCAAGGTAACAGTCCCGAAGCTCTATACACGAGAGGATCGGCACGCCTACGCTGACGGCCTCCCACAGAGCGTCCTCCCCAAAAGGCGAACACGTCTCCCCGAGGGCGTCTTGCTAGACGATCTTACGAGTGGCAGCAAAAAGCCGAGAACCTCCGGAAAAGCGAAACGCAAGGCAAAGACCGCCAAGACTAAGGCGCGCACCACAGTAATCCCCAAGGATACGGCGCTCAATGTTACGCACCCCCGCATAAACTCGATCTACATCGAGCTTACGTCGATGGACGCCGAGAGTTATACCAACGCATGTTCCGTTCTGCTCCGTGTCTTTGTCGAGCTAAGCGTGGATCACGTCATAGAACAGAACTCGCTTATGACAGATCAGGAGCAGCGCACCGCCAACCTTGCGAAGAAGATCAAGGCCACCTTGACCTACCTCGACGGCAAGAAACTGATGCCGCTCAAGCTCAAGCGGGCGATGGAAAATGTCGCTAACGGCGGGTTGGTCCTTGCGGCTAGTGTTCCGACCTTCCATTTGTATGTTCACAATCAGTATGTCTTTCCCAAGCCAGCAGACCTCTACGCAACGTGGGACGAGCTGTCGCCTTATGTGGAAAAGCTATGGCCCTAGTCATCCAACACGTCGCGGGGACGACCCCGTGAGCGTACCCGAGGGCCAACGCTATCCTTCGCCTCTCCGCTATCCGGGCGGCAAGGGTAAGGTTGCCAACTACATCAAGCTCCTTCTCCTGGAGAACGATCTCATCGGATGTGAGTATGTCGAGCCGTATGCGGGTGGCGCTAGCGTGGCGCTGTCGTTGCTTTTTGAGGAGTACGCGGACCACGTCCACATCAACGACCTGAATCGAAGCGTTTATGCGTTTTGGAAGATCGTCCTAGAACAACCCAAAGAGCTTTGCGAACGTATAGCCAGCGTCACCGTTGATACCGAACAATGGCACCATCAACGCACCATCCAAGATGAGAGCAACCCCGACGAGTTTGATTTGGCGTTCTCGACGTTCTTCCTCAATCGCACGTCGAGGTCGGGAATCATCGGCGGTGGGATCATCGGCGGCCTTGAGCAGACGGGACAATGGAAGATCGATGCCCGATTCAACCGAGACGACCTGATCCGTAGAATCTCGAAGATTGCCCGCTACCGCAGCCGCATTACAGTTACCGGCCTCGATGCCGCAAAGTTCGTGACCGACATCCTGCCTGGCATCCCCTCCCCCTTTATCTACCTAGACCCCCCATATTATGTGAAGGGTGAGGGTCTGTATCAGAACTTCTATCGGCGATCAGACCACGAACAGATAGCGGCACTCGTATCCGAGATGGATGCGCCCTGGGTGGTGTCCTACGATTCAACGCCGGTCATCGCCGAACTGTACGACGCCTTTCCAAGCATCGGCTACGACCTGAATTACAGTGCTCAGCGGCGCGGGCGCGGGGACGAGCTAATGTTCTTTAGCCCCGGCCTTGCACTTCCAGATGTGCAATCGCCAGCCAACGTTCCGTTTAATGTTGTGGACGACTTCCGTGTTGCCCTGGGCTAAGGGGCAACTAGCCCGAACACGGACTACAAACAAATGCACTCGCGGGAGCTTAGGCGGCTTGCGGATCATCGCCCCTATAGGTTCCGAACAGCGCTAGGAGTTCGTTGCGGGGCCGCACCGGCAAAGCGACCGTCGAATGGAACGGCAGGTGACGTTCCCCGTACTCGCAGAACAAGGCCAATCCGATACGCCGGCATGGGTCTTGCCCAAGTCGGTAGCGGATGCCGTGGTAGCCCGCCTCTCGGGCAGCAAGCGCCCAGAGTCGGCCTTCGGCACGAGTTAGTAACGCTACGTCCGGGGGTCCGCCCTGCTTGGCGACGGAAGGCGACGCGAAGTCGGCAAGCGGCTTTCCAAACCACGGATTCAGGGGCATGGCGCTCATCGCGCGCTGGTTCGCGCTTTGCTGCGCTTCGCGGGCCGATACGTCCGGGGTGCGAAGGTGCTCGGCCATCCCCGGAAGCGGCTGCTCTGTCACGTAGCACGTCCCGAGCGGTAGCGGAAGATCGAACCGCCCGACCTTCGACTCAGCACGACTGCCGTCGTCGGACGCGAAGAACCAGGGACCTAGACCGTCCCAATGGATGCGCCACCAATGCCCCCATGATTGATCCGGGCTCAAACTCGGGAACCCATCCAGCAAGCGCTCCGGGATCACGGCGCTAGTCGGCGTCAGTTTGGTCGAGACAGATGCCTTAGAGCGGCTGCCACGCGGTGCCGGCCGGTCGCGGCCAGACCTCATGCCCAGTTCCCAAGCGGGCCGCCACGGCATCGGCCTCGTCTCGTGTGCCGTGGTAGGAGACGACTGCGCCAGTCGAACCGGCGACAGCCGGTCCATCGAAGCGGGTCACGACCCATGTGTACTCGATGAGGGTATTCAACATCCCCAGATTCTAGCCCGGCTGGCTGCACTTGTGCGCTCATCGGCAGGAGCCGACGCGCGGGCACGTTGATCGCCCATAAAGAGCGGTTTCGCGCCAAGAAGTGTCTAGGGGGCTTGAAATTGTCTAGGGGTCTTGGCAAAATGGCCACGACGCCATGCCGACCTCGACCGAGAAACAGGCCCCGGCCCGAATGCTCGTCCTCTACGGCGAGGACCATCTGGACGGGCTGGCCGCCGAGCTGTCCCTGGACGGCTACGAGGTACATCGCGCGACCGACCCTTCGGCGATCCTCGATCAGCCCGCCGATCTAGTCATTTTCGGAAGCACGCCGAGCCGGGCGGCAGCGCTCGATGCGCTCCGCCGACTCAGCACGCGGACGAGCTTGCCGGCACTTTGGATGTCGGGCGCCGCCGCCGGCAGTCGCCAAGCCCAGCTAGCCGACGTGCTTCGAGCCTTCGAGGCCGGCGCCGATGACGTGCTCCGCGCCCCGTTCGCGTATGCCGAGCTGCTGGCCCGCGTCCGAGCGCTCCTGCGCCGAGACGCATCCGAAACGCAGATCATCGAGTACGAGGGCCTTCGCATCGACACCTTCGCCTTCGACGTCACGATCGACGGCACGCCTGTGCCCTCCTTGCGCAACCTTGAGTACGCGCTGCTCGTGCATCTTGCGCAACAGCCGTTGCACTACTACACGAGGGACGAGCTGCTTAGGGAAGTGTGGCGCTCCCCGTCCGGCCTGACGACACGAACAGTGGACTCGCACGCCTCCCGGCTTCGATGC
Organism: Solirubrobacteraceae bacterium; assembly: GCA_035602785.1. Lineage (GTDB taxonomy): Bacteria > Actinomycetota > Thermoleophilia > Solirubrobacterales > Solirubrobacteraceae > Palsa-744. The sequence continues at coordinate 406 of DATNLQ010000312.1, read as the reverse complement.
AAGCTGGCGCAGGCCGGCGGCGACGGGCTCGTGAACGTAAGGCGTCACGTCGGCTACCGCCTCGCTTGAGGGGCCGAAGGGCACGCGGCGTCGTGCCTCTCAGAACCCCGCTCGCCGTAGTAGACGGCTTGGCTTCATGTGCAGCCCGGTCGCCAGCTTGAGGATCGTGTCCAGCGTGACGTTGAACTCGCCGCGCTCGACCGCGCCGACGTAGGAGCGATCGAGGCCGGCATATCTGGCGAATGCTTCCTGGCCCACTTCGCGCTCACGCCGAGCCTCGCGGATCGCTATACCGAGCGCCTGACAAGCTGCCGACTTCTTAGAAGGCATCGCTGCCGCCCCCGTGTATCTCGCTGCGCTTCGCACGGCGCACTTCGGCTCGAAAGGTGGAGGGCGATACCCCGTA
>DATNLQ010000295.1:0-13275 GCA_035602785.1 Solirubrobacteraceae bacterium | reverse complement strand
CCCGGCTCGCGCAGGTGCTCGATCGTCTGCAGGAACACGACCGCGTCGGCCTGCTCGCTGAAGGTCTCGATGAGATCGCGCTCGAAGCGCAGGTTCGTGCGGCGGTAGCGCAGCCTTGCGTGCTCGTGTGCCTGCGGGTTGGCGTCCACCCCGACCACGCTCGCGGCCCTGGTGGCGAGCGTGTCAGAGCCGTAGCCCTCGCCGCAGGCCATGTCGATCACGCGCATGCCCGCCACCTGCTCGGCGATCCATTCGTAGACCACCAGATGCCGGCGGAACCAGTAGTTCTCCTCCGGCACGTCCGGCAGCGTGCGCTCACCGGTCAGAGCCAGCGGAGGGACGCCCTCGGGCTGGTCGCGCTGCTCGTGCAGAGTTGGTGTCAAGAGACTCGATAGATCGAACGTTCAGGCCCGGAGATGCGGGCGCGGGCGCGGGCGCGAGTATAAGGTGGCCCGGTGCCGCCCGCCCTCAGCGCAGAGGAGATCCGCCAGGCCAACACGCGCTACCACGACGTGGCGGCCGCCCACTACGACGCCAAGTGGGGCATCGACTTCGGCGACCTCGGGCTCGATCAGGTCACCGCCAAGGTGCGCAAGGCGCTCGGTCGCGCGCCTGGGCACTATCCCCGCTCGCTGGAGATCGGCTCGGGGACGGGCTACTTCACGCTCAACCTGCTGCGTGCGGGGCTGGTCGGCGAGGCGACCTGCAGCGACATCTCGCCGGGCATGCTCGATGCGCTGCAGGCAAACGCGCGGCGCCTGGGCCTGACCGTGTATACCGAGCCCGCGAACGCCGAGCGCCTGCCGTTCGCAGACAACAGCTTCGACCTCGTGCTGGGCCATGCCGTGCTCCACCACATCCCCGATCTCGAGCGCGCATTCGGCGAGTTCGAGCGCGTGCTCGCGCCGGGCGGCACGGTGCTGTTCGCCGGCGAGCCGTCGCGCTACGGCGACCGCCTGGCAAACGTGCCCAAGCGCTTTGCCACGGCCGTGGCCCCGCTGTGGCGCCGGGCGATCGGCGCAAACCCCGCGGACGGCATGGACGCGAGCGCGCCCGACGCGGCCCTGGAGGCCGTCGTGGACGTCCACGCGTTCGCCCCCGCAGAGCTCCTGCGAGCAGCCCGCAGGGCAGGGTTCGAGCAGGTGCACGTGCGCGGCGAGGAGCTGCTGGCCAACTGGTTCGGCTGGACCAATCGCACGCTGGAGGCGACCGCCGCTCCCGAGCAGGTGCCCTGGGCGTGGCGTCTGTACGCCTACCGCGGCTACCTGCTGTTGCAGGAGCTCGACCGCAGGCTGCTGGAGTCGCGCCTGCCGGCCGCGGTCTTCTACAACCTGATGCTCACCGCGCGCAAGCCGGCGTAGCGCTCCATCCGCCTGGATGGCGCCCTAGCCGCCGATATGGCAGACCTGCTGGGCTGTCTCTGTGACAAACAGCTGCAGTTCGCGCATCCACTTCGACTGTCCGGCGGAGTTGTCGGCGAAACGCACCGTACCGTTTTCGTCGCGCATGTAGTAGCTGAACACAGACCCTGCGCGGGCCGGCAGTGAGACGTGATCGGATGCCGGTTTTTGCAGTTCTTCCTGGATCGCCCGGGCCTTGACAATCTGCGGGTCGCGTAGCTCATGCGTCGGTCCGCCATTGCAGTTGACCTTGCCTTCTTCGTTGACCAGCAGCGTCAGGCGCGCCTGCGGCGTCGAGCCGCCGCGATCGACGATGAACAGGTCGGCAGCCTGGACCCCGGCGCCGCATCCCACCCCCAGCAGCGCTACGCCGGCCAGCACGCACACCAGGGCGCGCCGTACAGGCGCCATCACGCCTGTACCGCCACACCGCCGCGCCGCGGATCGCCGGCGCCGCACAGCTCCTCGCCCAGCCTGTGGACCGCCTGCACACCGCCGAAGAACAGGTTGAGCTCGCCGAAGGACACCACCTCGGTTGCGCAACCGTATGGCCCATGCAGCTTGCGCATGTCGATGCCCGGCTCGGCAAAGAGCACGCCGTCCTCGAAGTGCACGCGCGGCGCGGCCACCGCATCGCCCACCTGCATTCCGCGGTCGACCACGTTGACGATCGTCTGCAACAGGGCCGAGCGAATACGGTTGGAGCCCGCGCTGCCCAGCGCCAGCTCGACCTCCTTGCCGCGCATGACCACCGAGGGGGCCATCATGCTCGGCATCCGCCGCCCGGCGGGATGCCGGTGAAAGCCGAGGGGATTGAGGTCCTCCTCGCCCATCACGTTGTTGAGGTGCATGCCCGTGCCCGGCACTACAACCCCCGAGCCCTCGCCGTTGCTGCAGGTCGCACTGCACGCCGTGCCGTGCGCGTCCATCACCGATATGTGCGTCGTGGCACCCAGTCGGGTTGACAGGAAGCGCTCGAGAAAGCCGTCCTGGTCGAGGCCCTCGACGAACTCGGGCGTGCGCTCGGCCTGCGCCGCGGCCATCGCGTCGACTACGTCCTCCAGCCGCGGCGGCGCGGGCCGGCGGTCGAGCAGCAACAGCGCGTAGGCGAGCAGCGTCCCCCCGGCCGAGGGGGGCGGGTTGGTGAGGATCTCACGCCCGCGATAGCCGATGCGCACGGGCCGGCGCTCGATCGCCTCATAGTCCGCAAGATCCTCGCCGCTCAGGGAGCCGCCGCGCGCCGCCAGCCACTCGCACACCGCAGACGCTATGTCACCCCGGTAGAACGGTCGCGGGCCGTCTTTGGCCAGGCGCGTGAGCGCGTCGCCGAGCTCCGGGTCGCGCAGCAGCTCGCCCTCTCTCAGGATGCGGCCCTCGGGCGCCCACAGGGCGGCGCACTCGGGGGTTGACGTGAGCAGATCGGCGAGGATCCTGGCCACGTAGGCCTGGCCGTGGTTGAGCACGACCCCATCGCGTGCCAGGCGCGCGGCGGGCGCCACGAGATCCTCCAGGGGCACGCTGCCCCAACGCCGCGCGGCCTCGCACACGCCGGCCGGCGCGCCATAGACCCCACACGAGGCGGGCCCGACATGAAAGACCTGAGCGGCGTCGCCGAAGGACACGTCGATCGCGCGCAGCTGGGCGCGCGATCCGCCGCCATCGTCGCCCTCCGGGCGCTGGTCGGAGGGCGCGGCCACGAAGAAGTCCAGCAGCGCGGGCTGCGCGCCGCGGCCGGCGACCAGCATGTACCCGCCCGCGCCCAGGCCGGTCAGCAGCGGCTCGGCGACGAACGAGACGAGCATCGCGCCCAACGCGGCATCGACCGCGTTGCCGCCTTCCCGCAGCACGCGCGCGCCGGCCTGCGCGGTCAGGGGATGACCGGCTGCCACGACGCCGTGCTCAGATCGGCTCATCGCTGAGCCTTAGCACAGGGCGTGCTCAGAAGTTCGGGAGGAACTCTGGGACGTCTAGCTCGTCCACACTCAGGCCGCGACGGCGAGAAGCACCGCCAGCGGCGCCGCTGGCGACCTGCGGGCGCTCGCGCCGGGCGGCGGCACGGGGAGCACCGGCGCGCTGCACGCGAACCTCGCCGGCGAGCGGCTCTTTGAGCTGCTCCGCCCGTCTGCGTCGGCCCTGATCGCCGTAGCCGGTCGCCACCACGGTCACCCAGACCTCATCGTCGAGCTTCTCGTCGACCATCGCCCCGAAGATGATGTTGGCGTCCGGATGGGCAGCCTCGGAGACGGACTTGGCGGCCTCGTTGACCTCCCACAGCGACAGGTTGTTGCCGCCTGTGATCGACAACAGGATCGAGCGCGCGCCGTCCATCGACGTTTCCAGCAGCGGCGATGAGACGGCCTGCTGGGCGGCGTCGGTCGCCCGATTCTCGCCGGTGCCCATGCCGATTCCCAGCAGCGCGTTGCCGGCTTCGCTCATGATCGTGCGCACGTCGGCGAAGTCGAGGTTGATCAGGCCGGGAAGCGTGACAAGGTCTGAGACTCCCTGCACGCCCTGGCGCAGCACGTCGTCGGCCACACGGAAGGCGTCGACCATCGACGTCTGCTTGTCGAGCACCGTCAGCAGCCGGTTGTTGGGCACGACGATCAGCGTGTCGACTTCGTCTGCCAGCGCCTCCACGCCGCGCTCAGCCTGCTCGCCGCGGCGCGAGCCCTCGAAGCCAAACGGCTTCGTCACGATCGCGACTGTCAGCGCGCCGATTTCGCGCGAGATGCGTGCCACGACCGGCGCCGCCCCCGTGCCGGTGCCGCCGCCCGCGCCGGCTGTGATGAAAATCATGTCCGAGCCCTTCAGCAGGGCCTTGACGCGGTCGTAGTCCTCCATCGCCGCCTGGCGTCCCACGTTGGGATCCGATCCCGAGCCCAGCCCGCGGGTCAGCTCAGAGCCGATGTGCAGGGTGATGTCGGCCGTGGACTGCTGCAGAGACTGCACGTCGGTGTTGACGGCAACGAACTCGATCCCCTCGACCTCTGCCTCGACCATGCGGTTGACCGCGTTGACGCCGCCGCCACCCACACCGACCACGCGGATGATCGGCTGCCCGGCCTGCGCCGCGACCCGCGTGAGAGTCGGCTGCTCGTCGGCGTAGTCGTGCAGCGGGTGTGCACCCGCCCAACTCGCCGTCTGTATCGGGCTCTGCCCTACCTCCGGCAGCCGCTCGGGCCGCTCCATCAGGCTCTCGGGAATGTCAGACGAGAAGGCGTTGCGCAGGCGCTCCTGCGGGCTGGGAACGCGCGCCTCGTATGCATGCGGCTCGTCGGGAGGCGTGTCGGGCGACGCGCTGAGGGCGGGATGGGGCAGTGCGCTGTCCTGGCGCGGCAGTGCGCTGTCCCGGCTCGCCGGCGCACCGGCGACGCCGGCCTGCTCCTCCTCGGCGATGTCGGTCTTGCGAAACAGAGCCGCAAGGGGCCCTTCGCGCATGCTCGCGCGTTTAGCGTTGGCCATTGGTCAAAACCTCCTGCGCAAGTTGCCGGTAGGACTGGGCGGCCACGCCGTCGGGCTCGTACTTGAGCACCGACATGCCCTTGACGGGGGCCTCGGCGAAGCGAACGGTCTTGCGGATGCGCGACGCAAACACGCGATCGCCAAAGTTTTCCTCGAGGATCTCGATCGCCTCCTTGGCGTGAATGGTGCGCGAATCCACCAACGTCGGGAGGATACCCTCGATGTCAACGCTCGGATTGAGGTTCTCGCGGATCATCGCGAGGGTGTTCTGCAACTGGATGAGGCCGCGCATCGACAGATACTCGCACTGCACGGGCACGATCACCTTGTCGGCAGCGGTCAGCGCGTTGATCGTCAGCAGGCCCAGACTGGGCGGCGTGTCGATGCAGATGAAGTCGTAGTCGGCGAGGATCGGCTCGAAGGCCTTCTGCAGCGCGCGCTCGCGGCCGATCATGGTCGACATCGCGATCTCCGCTCCGGCGAGGTCGATCGAGGCGCATGCCACGTCGATCTCGCGCTTGCGGATCACCTCGCGGATCGAGGTCTTGTGCACGAGCACGTCGTACATCGACTGCTCGAGCGTGTCCGGATCGATGCCCTGGGACATCGTCAGGTTGCCCTGAGGATCCATGTCAACGCACAGAACTCGATGTCCCTCCTCCGCGAATGCAGCGGCCAGGTTGAGCGTGGTGGTCGTCTTGGCCACCCCGCCCTTCTGGTTGGCGAACGCGATGACCTTGGCCTTGTCCTGCACGGTGGCTCCGATGCTCGGTTGCTGGAAAGCCGTCCGGTGGGTATTCGCATGGTCAGCAGCGATTCCTGCATGGCCAGCGGCGATTCCTGCATGGCAACTACGATCGGAGCATGAGCGCGCGCGGCGACGAGAGCCCGCCCATCCCGCCGAGCCTGCTCGCGCGACTAAAGGACAAGCGGGTACTGATCTGCGTCGGCGCGGGCGGCGTGGGCAAGACAACGACCTCGGCGGCGCTCGCACTCGGCCTGGCCGCACGCGGGCGCAAGGTGGCAGTGGTGACAATCGACCCCGCCAAGCGGCTTGCGAGCGCGCTCGGCCTGGCGCGGCTGTCAGACGAGCCCAGCCGGATCGACCCGCAGGCATTTGCAGCGCAGAGCGTGGAGATGGCCGGCGAGCTGTGGGCGATGATGCTCGACGCCAAGCGCACGTTGGATGAGATCGTCACGCGGTTGGAGCCCGACGCGGCAGCACGCGAGGAGATCCTCGCCAATCCCGTCTATCGAGAGCTGTCGGGCGCGGTGGCCGGCTCGCACGAGCTGAGCGCGATCGCCAAGCTGTACGAGCTGCACGAAGAGCACGACTTCGATGTGATCGTCCTGGATACACCCCCGTCGCGCAATGCGCTGGACTTCCTCAACGCCCCCACGCGCCTGCTCGGCTTCCTGGAAGGCCGCGCCCTGCAGGTGTTCCTGGCGCCCAGCGGACTGACCGCGCGCCTGTTCGGTCGCGGCACCGGCCTGGTCTTCGCGATCTTCGCGCGCATCACCGGGATCGACATGCTGAGCGATCTGTCGACCTTCTTTCGCTCGCTGGTGGGGGTGATCGACGGCTTCGGCGAGCGCACGCGCGGCGTGGCGCAGCTGATGCGCGACCCCACGAGCGCGTTCTTGATCGTGACCTCGCCCGAGACCGAGCCCGCCGAGGAGGCGGTGTTCCTGGCCGAGCGTCTGGACTCGCTGGGCATGCAGCGGGCCGGCCTGATCATCAACCGCGTGCACCTCGACGGCCTGGGCGACCACACCACGCAGGAGGTCGGCGCGCTGCTCGGCAAGCAGCTGGGCGAGGGCCTGGCGTCACGTGTGGCGAGAAATCTCGCCGACTTCGACGTGTTCGTGCAGCGCGATCAGGCGACCGTTGCGCGCCTGTCAGGTCTGCTGCACGAGGGCCGGCCGATCCTCGTCCCGCATCTAGATGAAGAGGTCCAGGATCTCCACGGCCTGGCCCGTATCGCCGAGCACCTGCTCGGCTGAAGACTGCTCCGTGACCGCGACCGCGTCTGCGATCCCGCCGCCGTCCACCGCCACGCACTCCGGCACCGGTGCATATGCGATCTCGCCCTCATCCGCGGGCACGGGCGCGTGTGCGATCTCGTCGCCATCGGCCGCCTCGCTTGCCAGCAGCTCGTCGGCGAGAGCGACCAGGTCGCCCGACAGGTGCCCGCAGATGACATCGCGCAGCAGCGCCCGCAGGTGATCGGCGATGTCCCTGGTGAGCGCGTGGCCCCCGGCGTGCTCGACCGCGCTGCCCGCCACGATCGCCTGCTCCAGCGCAAGCGCCTGCACGATCCGCTCGGTCAGCTCGGGCCGCTGCGCGGGGGTGGCACACAGCGCGGCCAGGCGCCGGGCCAGCAGCCCGCTGCCGGGGCCCTCCGGCTCCAGCAACGCGCGCAGGCCGAGCAAGTGATCGGTGAGCCCTTGATAGGGGCCGTCGCGTTGGCAGCCCAGCTCGAAGCGCTGTAGCGCCCAGGCCAGCTCGTTGCGGTCGGGCGCCCGACGAGAGACGAGGTTGCAGAACGCGCGCAGCTCGTCCTCCTGCTCGGCGCTGACCACGAGCATCCCTTGCGGCCGGTGGCCGGCCCCGAGTGCCAGCGGAGCCCATGCGCCAGCGCCCACCCGCGCCCAGGCTATGGCGCCGAGCGCTACCCGCCCGTCGCCGAACAGCCTCAGAGCGCGCAACAGGTCCTCGAGCACTGCACACCCACGCGACACGGCCGCGCGCGGGTCGTCCTCCTCGGCGGTGAGCACCACGATCAGGTGGTCGTCGCCCTGCCCATCGACGGTCGCCGCCAAGCCGTCGGGCAGGCCGTCCAGGGCATCGGGCCGGGCGATCGTCAGGCCCCTGGTCAGCGCCAGCTCGGCCGAGCCGAGGACGAGGCCGTGCAGGCTGGCGACCAAGGTGAGCTCGTGGGGGCTGCCCTGGGCCGCCTGCTCGAGTCGCGCGAGCGCTGCGTGCAGTCGCTCGGGGCGTAGCTCGAAGTCGGTCTGTTCGTCGAAGACGTCCTCGAGCAGAGCACGGACAGCGCCAGCAGCACGTGCTCGGGCGCTCGCCGGCGCGAGCTCGACACGGACAGACGCCAGATAGCGCTCCAGGCCGTCGAAGCCTTCGAGCAGCCGCAGCGCATCCTGATAACCGGGCAAGCCCGCAAGCGCCTGCTCCCTCACGGCGAGGAACTCGCCGGTCAGCGCGCGATAGCAATACAGCGCGGTGCCCATCGAGCCGCGACGCCCCATCCGCGGCTCGAGCTCGAACTGCACCTCGGCCCCTGCCAACACCTCTGCGTGCAGGTGAACCGCCGCCGCCTCGACGAACTCCGTCAGTGCCGCCTGAAGCTGCAGTGAGCGCATGGTGCGCTGAGTTCGCGCTCAGCTCACGTGCTCCTGCCGGGCGCACCGGGTCTTGCAGCCGTACACGGCTCCGGTTCGGGTGATTCTCGCTCGGCTTCCGCGTAGACCGACGCGAGCACACGTCGGCGCAGGCCCTCAGGCGCACCACCCGTCTGCGAGGAGCCGCTCGCTCCGCGCAGCCACCGCGCCAGCTGACGAGACACATCGGACATCGACTCTAGATACGGACGTCGCCAGCATGTGGATCATGTGGCGGTGCGCGCGCATCATCTCGTCGCTCCCAATGATCCGAATCCGAGACCCACCCGTAGTAAGGGGTATGACTGGCGACCGTCGTGATCGGCCGCTGCGTTGGCGCTGTGCCGTCCGGTTGACCGCTGGGCGAACTGTGTCCAGTGATCCGAATGTCTGCCTGGCCCGTAAGAATAGCCAGGATGCCCAAGCCGTTGCGCTTTGTTGGTGGAGACGACTCGGCCGAAAGCCTGCGACTGCTCGCCGACGAGGAGCTGGTGGCGCTCACCTATCGGAGCAAGCCTGCCGCGTTCGAGGTGATCTATGACCGCCACGTCGATGCGGCTTTCTCGCTCGCCGTTCGCATCTGCGGCCAGCGCGCGCTGGCCGAAGACGTCGTGCAGGAGGCGTTCCTTTCGCTGTGGCGCACCAGAGCTCGCTACGACCGAACCCGCGGCAGCGTGCGCACGTGGATATTGGGCACGGTGCGAAACCGCGCGATCGACGCCATCCGCCAGCGATCGGTGGGGGATCGCGGCCGCGTAGACGATGCGGGATTGGAGGAGCGCCTGGTGGCGCCCGAACGCACCGATCTCGAGTTCGTGCGTCGTGAGGATGCGCGCCTGGTCCGCCAGGCGCTCGATCAGCTGCCCGACGAGCAGAGCCGCGTCATCGAGCTCGCCTACTTCGGCGGTCTGACACATGTCCAGATCGCGTCCATGCTGGACATGCCGGTCGGCACGATCAAGGGTCGCATGCGCCTTGGCCTGGCCAAGCTGCGCGCGACCATAGCCAACCCTGCTGAGATCGCCCCATGAACGGCGCGAGCGCGCCCCATATAGACCCGGATGGCTGCCCCAGCAAGGCTGCGGCCTACGTGCTGGGAGCGCTCCCGCAGGAGGAGCTCGATGAGTTCGAACGCCACATGGACAGCTGCGTGGTGTGCCGCGACGCGGTCGCCGGCATGCAGCCGGTCGCAGACGCGCTGGCCAGCTCGGTCACGCCGCTGACCTCACCGGCCGACCTGCGCGAGCGAGTCATGTCGAGCGTGTACGGCGACGCCCGCGAGCGGACATCCAGCGCACACGCCAGCGCCGTTCGCCGGTGGGCGCTCGCCCCGCTGCGATGGCGATCGGCTGTGACCGTCGCCGCGGTCGCGGCGGCGGTCACAGCCCTGCTCGTGATCGCGCTCACGCCCGCAACCACCAGCAGCCGAGCGCGCGTGATCCGCGTCGAGGTGACGACCACTCCGCGCGCCAGCGCGGTCTTGCGCGTGAGTGGAGGGCACGCCGAACTGGAAGTCATCGGCATGCCCCAGTCGGCGCCCAATCGCGTCTATGAGGTGTGGATCAAACGCGGCGGCGCACTGCTGCCTACCAATGCGCTGTTTACCGTCACCGACCGCGGCAGCGCGACGGTGGCGGTGCCTGGCGACGTGCGCGGCGCGATGGCCGTCCTCGTCACCTCAGAGCCGCGCGGCGGCAGCCCCGCACCGACGCGCACACCGGTGATCGTCGCGCCGCTCAGCTGATAGGACGCACTGCAGAGGCTCCGGGAAGCTCAGTCGAGAGCTCTCAGACGACGACGAGCGCCTCGGCGGTGCGCTCGGAGCACTCCGCGCCGAGCCAGTGTTCGCCGTAAGCGCGCATGTCGTCGATGATCGGCAGCAGCGCCCTGCCCTTGGCAGTGAGCGCGTACTCCACGCGCGGCGGCACCTCTGGGAAGGTATGGCGCTCGACCATCCCCTCCTCCTCCAACGCGCGCAGACGCAGCGACAGCGTGCGGGGGCTGATGCCGGCGAGCGAGCGTTCGAGCTCGCAGAAACGCGAGCAGCCCTCGGCCAGGTCGCGCACGAGCAGCAGCGTCCACTTGCCGCACACGATGTCAGCGGTCATGCACACGGGGCAGGTCTCATCAACGGCCATTTCAACCGTTACTTTACCAACTGAAGTGTCGGCAGGCCGGTAGAACGTGCCGCCGATGCCGGTTTCAGCGCGCGTCGCCTGGGTCAGCCAACGCGGTGGGCAGCTCTAGCTGACCGCAAGCGACGGCTTGGATTCCGCGTCGCGCTTGGACTCTACGGCGGCGACGTCCTCCATGGTCGTGCCCCTGCGTCCGTCGGCCTGCATCAGCAGCTTGAAGTCATGCGGGCTGGTCGCCACCCGCATGGCGTCCTCGAACGTCACGCGTCCGGCCTTGACGTGGCCGAACAGGGCCTGGTCGAAGGTCTGCATGCCGTAGTAACCGCCTGTGGTGATCACCTCGACCAGCTTGCCCGTCTGGGCCGGGTCGACGATCATGTCGCGCACACGCCCGGTCATGCGCAGGATCTCGCAGACTGCCACGCGACCGCCGTCTGCGCCGGGCACCAGCCGCTGGGAGATGACGCCCTTGACGGTGCCCGCGATCATGCTGCGCGCCTGGCCGTGCTGGTGAGGCGGGAAGAAGTCGAGCATACGGTTGATCGACTCGGTCGCGTCGACGGTGTGGATGGTCGACAGCACGAGGTGTCCGGTCTCGGCGGCCGACAGAGCCGTCTGCACGGTCTCCTCGTCGCGCATCTCGCCGACGAGGATCACGTCGGGGTCCTGACGAAGTACCCTGCGCAGCGCGCGCTTGAACGAAGCCGTGTCCATGCCAACTTCGCGCTGGTTGATGACCGAGCGGACGTCTTTGTGGACGAACTCGATCGGGTCCTCGATCGTGACGATGTGCTTGTTCATCGTGCGGTTCATGTGATCGATCATCGCCGCGAGCGTGGTCGACTTGCCCGAGCCGGTGGTCCCGGTGAGCAGCACGATGCCGCGCTCCTCCTCGGCCAGTTCGCGCACGACCGGCGGTAGTGCGAGCTCCTCGATGGTGCTGATGTGGTGGGGGATCGCGCGGCAGGCCATCGAGATCACCCCGCGCTGGAGGAAGGCGTTGATCCTGAAGCGCGCCACCTGCGGGATTTCAAACGAGAAGTCGACCTCGTGCTCGTGGGCGAACTCGTCGAGCTTGTCCTCGTCGCTGAGCAGCTCCTTCAGCGCGGCCTCGGTGTCGGATGCGCTCAACGGCTCGACACGCTCGTCGAGCGTGAGCTCCCCGTTGACGCGATACAGGGGCGCCGAGTCGACCTTCAAGTGCAGGTCAGATCCGCCCTTGTCCACAAGCGCTCGCAGCGCCGCGATCACATCGAACATGCATCCCTGATCGGCAGCGGACGACGAGGGCTTGAGCGCCGCCAGGACGCTTGGACGAGCCGGTCAGGCCACGTCGCGGAGCTTCTGGGCCTCGGCGAGGCTTTGCAGCTTCTTCAGCGACTGGTTCTCGATCTGGCGGATGCGCTCGCGCGTGACGTTGAATGTCCGACCGACCTCGTCGAGCGTGCGCGGGTGCTCGCCGCCGAGGCCGTAGCGCAGCTCCAGCACGCGACGTTCGCGATAGGAGAGGTTCTCGAGGGCCTCGCGCAGTGCCTCCTTGGTGAGGATCTCGGCGGCGCGCTCGTACGGCGACTCGGCGCGCTCGTCGGCTATGAACTGACCGAACTCCGACTCCTCCTCGTCGCCGACCGGCTTCTCGAGCGAGACCGGTGCCTGCGCGGAGCGCTTGATCGAGTCGACCTCCTCGGGGTCGATGCCCGTGACCTCGGCGATCTCATCGGCGGTGGGCTCGCGCCCGAGCTCGGTCACGAGCTTGCGCTCGGCGCGGCCGATCTTGTTGAGCTTCTCGACCACGTGCACGGGGATGCGGATCGTGCGGGCCTTGTCGGCCAGCGCGCGGGCGATCGCCTGGCGGATCCACCAGGTGGCGTAGGTGGAGAACTTGAAGCCCTTGCGGTAGTCGAACTTCTCGGCGGCTCGGACGAGGCCGAGCGTGCCCTCCTGAATCAAGTCGAGGAACGGCAGGCCCTGGTTGCGGTAGTTCTTGGCGATCGACACCACCAGGCGCAGGTTGGACTCGACCATCTTCTGCTTGGCATCCAGGTCGCCGCGCTCGATGCGCTTGGCCAGGTCGACCTCCTCCTGAGCGGTCAGCAGACGCACCTTGCCGATGTCCTTGAGGAACAGCTGCAGCGAGTCGGTCGTCATGTCGGGCTTGAGATCGAGCGCGGTTTTGGCTTTGCGCCGACCGCGCTTGTCGGGAGCACGCTCGACCTCCGACGACGCGGCGATCGCCGGGTCGATGTCCTCGACGAGCTCGATCTCGGATCGCTCGAAGAACCCGTGCAGCTCCTCGACGTCCGACTCATCGAGGTCGAGCTCGGACATCGCCTTGGCTATCTCCGCGTAGGAGAGAACACCCACCTGCTGCCCCTTGGCCAGCAGGCCCTTGACCTCGTCCAACTCCTGCAGCTCGACTACTGACATCGTGTTTCCATTCTTGGGTCGCGCGAAGCCCCCCGCGCCACGCGCTGGGGCCCTGCCAGATTATGCTTCAGGACGCCTACACCGCACAAATACGGTCGGGATCTGACCACGTTACATCTCGGGTTCGCTCTCACGTAGTTGCCAAGCGGTCATGCTAACGCGTGCTGGCCGAACATCGGAGAGATCTGCAGTCTGCTTGAAGACTGACCCTCTCTGCTTGAAGCCTCGCCTTAAGCAATGATGTCCGCGTGAGCGGCTCCGATTCCGCAGAGCGCAAGCGCCAACCCAGCGTCCCTAACGACAACGGAGGGGTGCTGGCCAACCTTCCGAGGACGCGCCCGCAGCGCTCCAGCCCGCGCAGGGCGGCCGCGCGAACAGCCGCCGCAAAGCCCGCCACTCAGGCGGCGAACGGCACGCGCGAAACCGCTGCAAAGACCAAGGCCCCTTCTCGGCCA
>DATNLQ010000282.1:0-9275 GCA_035602785.1 Solirubrobacteraceae bacterium | reverse complement strand
GAGCAAGCCGCGATGAAGGTCCTCTACCTCGTCGCGACCGCCAGGCGCCCAAACCGTGAGAACCTCACCGGCAGAATCAGCAACTGGAAGCACGCGCTAAACATCCTGACCATCCACTACGGCGACAGACTCGACGCCACGCAATAGCCAGACATCCACAACCAACAAAGTCATTTACACAGAAAAACTGACAGTCCCTCGGTTTCGGCCTTGCGCGGGCCGCTCGGGTGGTGCGGTGGCGGGGGATCTCGCTGTCGGTGGCGCTTAGGCGAGTTGGGGGGCGCTGTTTGCCTTCCAGAGCTTGAGGAGGTTGTGGGTGGTGGCGATGAGTCGCCACTCCGATCTGCACGCGGTGATGCCCCTGCGTTGGAATCGGGTGATGTGGCGGTTGTGCTTGATCTGGCCGAAGATGGGCTCGATCGTGTGTTTTCGTTTGCTGTAAAGGACGCGTCCGTGGTCGCTGGCGATTACGCGGCGCATGAAGTCATAGCGCGGTCCTTTGCGGTTCTTGCCGATGCTCTTGTTGGGATTCTGGCCGTCGGGTGGTACGAGTGGCTGGATGCCTCTGGCGGCGAGGTTCTCGATCTGGCCGCTGTCCCAGTAGCCGGCGTCGGCGAGCAGAACGTCGATCTGATCGCTGATCCCTGCCGCGGCCAGTTCTCCGACCGCGGCATCCACGGTGGGCTCCAGCAGGCCGTAGTCGACGCCGTTACCGATGATCTCGGCGGCGATGATGATCTGCTCGCTGGTAGCGGCGGCTTGCGCGTTATAGCCCTGGATGAATCCTTTTCGTGTCTTGACCGACCGCGAGTCGCGATCGGTGATGTTCAACCTCGTTTTCGATGGAATCCGCTCCGGCGGAGCCTTCGGTGGGCGCCCCGCGAATCTGCGACCCTGCTCAGCCTCAAGCGCGGCACGGCGCTCCAGGCACTCACGGTGCGCGTCCTTGGCGGCCTCGTGCTCGGCCTCGATCTGGCGCTTGGCCTCCTTTAGCCGCGCGCGCCGCGACGCCGGGTCGGCCATCTCGCGTGGCAGCTCATCGCCCCGGGCCTGCCCGAACTGCTCATCCTCGGCCTTATCGACCGCCTCGGCTTCGGCCAAGAGCTCGGCCGCGATCTGTTCATAGCTGCGGTTAGCGTCCCCCGAGGCGTTCGCCGCGATCTTCGTGCTATCGACAGCGACCACACCCAGCGACACGAGCCCTGCGCGTGCGCACAACGCCAACACCTGCCCAAACAGCCCGCCCAGCGCCTGCTCATGCCGCGCCCTGAAACGAGCGATCGTGGCGTGATCAGGCGCCTGGTTAGCCGTGATCACACGGAACGCGATATCAACATGGCAACGACGCTCGATCGCACGAGAAGACCGCTCGCCAATCGCGTATGCGTACAACAGCAGCGCGACCATCATCCCCGGGTCAAACGCCGCACGGCCATGCCCGTCCGCCCGATACTCCCCATAAATCGCGGTCAGATCCATCTCCGCGACCACGTCCAGCACACACCACGCCAAATCGTCCTGAGCGAGCCAGTCGCTCAGGCTCGGCGGCATCAACAACGCCTGATCACGATCACACAGCCGAAAGTTCTGAGCCATCCCAGAACCCTCTTAAACCCACCGGACAGAACCCACCCTTTACGCGACAGCCTCTGGAAAGCCGATCTGAACCCGTCTCCCCGATACCTTAAAGAACTGCGAACAGCAGCGAGCACGGGACAGTGCCCTACAGCGGCGAGGTTCTGAGCCGGAAGATGGGCGAGGCGGATGAGCAAGTCGTGGGGATAGGCTCGCGCGCCGGGTAGCGCAAGTGGGGACAACCACCTACAGGTCGTCTGACACGCGCCTGTAGCGAAGGTAAACGACGCGGGCGCCAAATGTGCGTGTCTCGATCAGCTCGAGGTCGATCCCTTTCTCCAGGGGAGGGAAGTAGGGCGTGCCGCCGCCGAGTAGGACCGGGCTGACGAACAGCCGCCACTCGTCGATCAGCTCCAGCTTCATACACGCACGGGCGAGGCCGGCGCCGCCGACGGCGATGTCCTTTCCGGGCTGTTCCTTGAGCCTTGAGACCTCCTCGCCGACGCCGTCCCTGGCCAGCCTGGTGTTGCCCACCACGCTCTCCAGCGTGGTGGAGAACACGACCTTCGGCAGGGCCTTCCAGATTTGGGCGAACTTGACGCGCTCCGCGACAAGCGGACTCTCCTCAGCGGTCTCCCAGTAGACCATCGTTTCGTAGAGCCGCCGTCCGCAGAGATGCACGCCAGTCTCCTGTATCTGCTGGGTGTGGAACCGAAACAACTCCTCGTCGGGCACCGTCCAGTCGATCGCGCCATCGGGTCTGGCGATGTAGCCGTCCAGCGACACATTCATCGAGTAGATCAGCTTCCGCATCACGGTCCTCCTTCGGTGGACCCCATTGTTCTGTAGATAACGACTTCAGTGTCTGCCAACAGAACCTCGCCTACAGCCAAGCGGCCGTTCGCGCTCCTGATAAGCGCGAACGGCGCCCTGCCAGGGCTATGTGCTGGGTAGGCTCTCCGAAACCCTGTTATCCCGAGCTATCGCGCTGACACCGTCGCGCGCGTGAGTCCCGCCTCGCGCCCTCGCAGCAGGGGGAACGAGCGGTTCGCGCGCGAGGGCAGGATGTAGTTGGCACGTCGAAGCACGGCGATGAATGCGTTGATCCCGTTGTTGGCGGTGTCGGTGATCGCCGGGTTCTGGAGCCGGGCGCCGGACGCGTTCATCGCGTTCCGGGTGATGACGAAGTCGTCGATCGAACGCTGCACGGAGACGAAGTGCAACCCTGCGTGACCCCCATCGACAGTGTTGAAGTCGCGGCGGATGATCAGTGGCTTGCCGTTGCGGCGTGCGAGGGCCGAAGTCTGCGAGTGGCCGATAACGCCGTAGCGTTGGATCGCCTGGGCGATCAGGTTCGGCTCGCTTTCGGCATCGGTCGTGAATTGCGTGACTTCTGCGGGCGTCGTCTCAGGCGAGTACATACGGGCTACGCGTTGGTCGTACGAGAGGTTCTGGTACCAGCCGTCGAGGCGCAGCCGCATATAGCTGACCTGCATGGTCGTACCCTCCGCGAACGGCCCGTCCGCGATCGTGACGTAGGTCTCGGTGGCCTGGTTCTTGCGCAGGCCAGACTTGAAGCCCATGAATAGAGGCGACTGCGGTGAGACAGGACGGCCCGGCGGGATGCCGCCGACATCTTGATGTGCGGCCGCAAGGCCCTCGCCGACGAACCCTGTTCGCGTCTCCCGCCAGCGCAGCGCATCGCTGATCTGAAGCGAGCCTCTAGCACCGTCCAGACGCTCGTCGTGCAGCAGCGCCGCCTCCACCGCGGCGAGCCTTTGCCCGTCGTCGCATGCGAAGTGCAGACAGAGGTGATAGTCGTCTATCACAGGCGACTCGAAGCTCGACAGGCCAGTCGCCGCGGGAATTGGGGAGCTGACGCCGAGAACGCGCTCGAAGTACGCGGGCGCCCAGCCGACGGCGAACAGCAGGCCCGACGGGCCCCAGCGGTAGAGACGCTCGAGCGTCCGCAGCGCCGCCTCCAGTAGCCGCGCGTACGCCGGGGTCGGCCGACCCTTGACGTCAAAGAAAAGCAGCCGATCGAACCGCGGCGCAATTGGGTTCCCCACGTCGTCGACCCCCAGCGTCTCTGTCCAGGCGTGCTGGCGGGTCGGCAGACCCGCCGGCTGCCCGCCCAGCGCGACCATTGGAACCTCGCTGCTGGCCAGCGGCACGGCGTCGCTGGCGCGCCCGGGGTCGGCCCTGATGCCGACGCCCGCTGCTAGCGCTGAGGCACCGATCAAGAACTCCCGTCGGCTCAGCGATCGCCGTTCGTTATCATCCTCGGGTCTCATGCCGGAACTGGCGCAGCAGGCTATCAGTGACGGAGCGCACGATCAACGCGCACGGGCTCAGCGTTGCGGCACAAATTCCAATGGGAGAGCTCTCCTGACAGACCGCCGCATCGATTTGCGCGGCCGTATGCTTCCTAGCCGTACGCCCTGCGGAACAATCAGATCTGAGGACGCATTGTGAAGCGCATCCGATTCTTGCTCGTCGGAGCACTGACGCTCGCTGGCTCCGCTCTCGCCCCCGTCACGGTTGCCGCGCAGAGCGGGGGCGTCAACGCATCTGCCGCCGGCGCGCCGACGATCAAGCTCGAGCAGACCAGTCTCGGTGAGATCCTCGTTGACAGCTCCGGCCACACGCTCTACCTGTTCACTCGAGACCGGCACGACGAGGACAGGTGCGCGAAGGTATCCGGATGCCTGGAAACCTGGCCGGCGCTGACGACGACGCGCAAGCCGGTCGCCGGCGCGCATGTGAGAGCCTCGCTGCTCGGCACGATCAAGCTCTACGGCCGCGTGAGACAGGTCACCTACGCGGGCCACCCGCTCTACACCTACGCGCTCGACTTCACCCGCAGATCGACATTCAATATCGACGCAGATGAGTACGGCGGCGAATGGTTCGCCATCAACGCGGCCGGCGAAGAGGTCGATTAGCAGGTGCCGTCGACGGCACCCGAGCGGCCGAGTTCACAGGCAGTCAAGATGGCGCGATCTACTGCCTAGCGCTGGATTTGCCCGACCTCGACACGGACTCGGATGCAGCCGTTGCAGGGTCGCCGTGAGCTTCACTAGCCGCCTACGTACCCGCATACGCGCAACGCGGCGGACAGGGCAACACCGGAGCCCCGGACTTCGCTGAGAGCGGAGTTGGAGAGCTAGCTGATGGCACGACCCGGGCTGTTGCCTGGGCGATATGCTGCGACGCACCGTGGCCGATACCAACGAGCTGCCGCGCGATCGCTGGCGTATCTACTTCGACGATCTCAGCCGTGGGCTGACGACAATGCATGCAACCGTCGAGATCGACGGCCCGGACCTCGGCGCCCAAGTGCAGGCTGAGGGCCTCGTGCTCAGCGGGATCTCCTACGACGATCGCGACGACGTCTTGGTGGTTGGGCTCTCTCCCGGAGGGGCGACCGAGTCGCTGGAGCATCTTGTCTCGAGGCCGCAGCGAATCCGCGTCGAGTCCTCAGACGCCATCCTACCCTCGACCATCGAGGTCGAGGACGCCGAGGGCGAGCGAACGCTCGTGCGCCTTCAGGCAGCGCCAGCGTTGCCGACGGAATAGAAGCGGCCAGTACCGAGAACAGCCGGCCGTCGTGCCGGTTGTGCCCGGAGACACGCCCCTGGGCCGCCGAGCGTCGACGCGATTCGGGAGCTGGGGTAGTGGGAGCCATAGAAAACTTCTGAGCGACAGAGTGATCCAAAACGATTGAGACCGTCTATGAGTGGTCATAGGGAGGCTTCGGCTTCCGTGCGCACGAGGCGTTGCCGCCCGCTTGATCGCTATGGCTGGGTTTGGGATAGCTACCGACCAGGTGTCGAGTGGGACGTCTGTCGCGTGTGATCCCATCAGCGAGGAGCTTCGATGATCCGCCCAAGCCTAGTACGAGTCGCATTGTGCGCAGCGGTTCTGTGCACTGTTTTGGTTGTTCCCATCACTGCCGCCTCGGCGAGCGACAGCAGCATTAAATCCGCCCTCAAGAGCTACGACGCCAGGATCCTTATCGACGAAGGACACTTCGTAACGGCCGTCGGCGAATACAAGGCCAGCAAAAACCCGAGTGGCGTGCAGGCGGCGCTCAAGACATGCATCACGAGCTTTCGCTCACTGAGACTAAAGATCGCTGCGCAGTCAGCAGGACGTCCGCAAGTGAAGGCAGGCAAGGCGAAGCTCGAGATGGGCCTTCAAGCTGTCATGGTCGCCTACCAGCGACTGGACGTCGCCTTTGGTGAGCACACGTTCAGTCCCGAAGCCGCCAAGAGCGAAGTCGCCAACGCGGGGATCGCGATTGACAAGGCGCGCACCGAGCTGGCCGAAGGCGTGAAACTGCTTCGCTGAGCGAGACTCAAGGATGCGTGCGGAGCGCTCGCTCTAGTCCTGCGGGCGCTCTTTGCGACCGGCGCTCATGCCGGTGTGGCTGCGGCGTTGCGTAGCCGGTCGAGGCCGTCGAGGATGAGATCGAGCCCCCACGCGAACTCGACGGCGTTGTCGTACCCGGAGTCGGGGAGTTGTGCAGCGATCTCGACGAGGTAGGGGTAGTTGTCAAGCGCGCCGATCGTCTGCGCCCTGCGCTGTGCGGCTTGCCCGGCACTGTCGGGGGTCTCGAACGCTAGATCCTTTTCCTGTAGGGCGAACCCGTAGATGTAGGCGTCCTGCAGCGAATAGGCGTGGATCGCCATCTTGAATGAGAAGCCTGCCTTGCGCAGGCAGCCCATCACCGCGTTGTGGTTTTGCAGGTTCGCCCGCCCGGGGTGGCGCGACTCCATAATCCCTATCGCCCAGCTGTGGCGCTTGAGCGCCTCGCGCGTGGAGATCGCCCGGCGGCGCATGGCGGTCCTCCAGTCGAGGTCCTCGGAAGGGAGCTCGATCTCGCTGAAGACGATGTCGACCATCCCATCGAGGAGCTCCTCCTTGTTGGCGACGTGCTTGTAGAGCGCCATCGGCACGACGCCGAGCTCCTGTGCGAGCCCGCGCATGCTGAACGCTTGCAGCCCGGCCTCGTCGGCGAGGGCGACGGCGGCCTGCAGCACACGAGCGCTGCTCAGCGGCTTGCGGGTCGTGATCTTTTGTTTGGTCATCGGCCTTGACAAGTGTACAGCGTACACCTATAGTTCCATGCACGAGTGTACGCCGTATACCTCAACGAAAGGCAGCTCATGAACCCCGACGAGCCCTATCCCGTCCAGTACTCGGTCGACTACCCGGACCGGCCGCTCAACCGCCTGACCACCTTCTTTCGCCTGTTCATGGTCATCCCGATCGCGATCGTGCTCGCCCTCGTCGAGGGCAGGGTCTCCGCCTATGGTGGAAGGGCCGGCGGGACTGCCAGCGCTGTCGGCCTGGTCGTGCTGCCCACGCTGCTGTTGATCGTGTTCCGGCAGAAGTACCCGCGCTGGTGGTTTGACTGGAACCTCGAGCTGATGCGGTTCTCCGCCCGGGTCGGCGTCTATCTGGCACTGATGGAGGACCGCTATCCCTCCACCGACGAGCATCAGGCGGTGCATCTCGAGTTTGCCTATCCGGACGCGCGCAACGACCTCAACCGCTGGCTGCCGCTGGTCAAGTGGCTGCTGGCCATCCCGCACTACGTGGTGTTGTTCTTCCTCTACATCGCCGCGTTCTTCGTCGTGATCGCCGCCTGGTTTTCGATCCTGTTCACCGGTCGCTTCCCGCGTCCGATGTTCGACTTCCTCGTCGGCGTCGGCCGCTGGACCAACCGGGTGATCGCCTACGCCCACGTGCTGGTCACCGATCGCTACCCGCCGTTTCGCCTCGCCCCCTAGATTCCAGGCCCAGCGCTCGCAACAGGGAACTTCACCTCAACGCACAGGCTGCCCGTGTCGTGCGGCTGGACGGCCAGCGTCGCCCCATGGGCGGTTGCGATTGCGCTGACGATCGATAGGCCGAGGCCGTGGCGATCCCTGTTGCCGGTGCGCTCGGTGCCGTGTCGGCGGAAGGGTGCAAAGAGCCGCTGGGCCTCGCTGGGCGCGATCACGGGTCCGCCGTTTGAAACCGTCAGGACGGCTGATCCGGCGTCGACCGTGGTCGCGACCGTCACCCAGCCATGGGGGTTGTTGTGGTGAATCGCGTTGTCGAGCAGGTTGGCGCACTGCTCGTGGGAGCGGTCGGCGTGGCCAACATCATGGTCATCTCCGTGTTGGAACGCCGCTCGGAGATCGGGCTGCGGCGTGCGCTCGGAGCGACCAGGGGCCAGATCCGCACCCAGTTCCTCTCCGAGGCGATCCTGCTGGCGCTCGGCGGTGGAGCAGTAGGAGTGGCCCTGGGGGTGCTGGCGACGGCGCTGTACGCCACAACCAAGGGCTGGGCGATCGTGATTCCCTTCTCCGCCTGGGTGGGCGGGTTCGGCGCAGCACTGTTGATCGGCGCGGCAGCGGGCCTGCTGCCGGCAATTCGCGTCGCGCGGCTGTCACCTGCCGACGCGCTGAGGACTGTATGACGACTCGATTTCAGCCCACGTTGCAAGGCGGTTGGCCGGCTCAGCGACTGGGTTTCTAATTCTGTCGGACCCGGAGACAGGATCACCGGATCGCCTTCATACTGGGTCGCATGTCCTCCTCGCCGACCGCCGCAGATCACGCGGCAGCTTTAGTCGAGGAGGTTCGCGACGATCCACGTGCGCGGCTTGCGTTGTGTGCCCGCACATACCATCAGCTGACGGGTAGATCAGTGCGGCATCTGCGCTTCCGGCGCGCCGCGCTTTCCTTCATGCGGTGGCAGGTCGATCGCGGCGTCCTGGCGTCACTGGACGCTGAGGTCCCCGGTAGTCGCTGGTGGCGAGCGGTCAACGAGCGCCTCCTGCGCGACGGCTGCGAGATGGTTGCGCACAGCAGCCGGCTGGGCGGACCGCGGTCCTCTCCGACGATTGACCTGTGGATGGAGTTCGTTGCCGATCCGACAGCGCGCAGCTGGTACAGGGCGCACAACGCGAGCATCGTTGCGGCGTACGTCGATCATCGAGATCTCGCCGAGCAGGAGGGCGCGGTGGAGCGCTTCTTCATGAACGTGGTTCTCCTGCGCGTGCTCTACGCGCACTCGCTTGTCGCGGCCCCGCGATTGTCGCTCGGGCGCTTCGCGCCTTTGGGCAGGCTGCTGGGAGACCCGCGCCTGGGGATGGCTGGCGCGTTCCTGTCGCTGTCGCGCATCCTTCCCGCGCGCTACCCGGTCATCGATGATCTGCGCACCTATGTCAGCGCCGAGAACAGCCTCGGGCGTCTTCTTGACTACGGTGTCATTCTGCCCCGCCTCCAGCTGCTCTACGAATGGTCTGCTGAGACTCTCGGCCAGGCCGCGCTCGTGCAGTTGGTGCGTGCAGGAGCTCCGAGCTACGTGTCACCGATCGAGGCAGCCGAGTTTTGGAGCCCCGTCCCCGCTCCAGTGATGGTGCGCCTGCTTGGACGGGTCACCAGGCCCGTCGGCAAAGCGGGCTCACCCGAGGCTCCCTAGAAATCCCCCGTACGCGGTATTGCCGTCGGGGCGCGGGCGACCGAGTATTCCGCGATGTCATTCACCGCCGGATGGCAAGCGGCGGACCGCGAACTTCCTCCCTTGCGGGAAT
The DNA here is from genome assembly GCA_035602785.1 of Solirubrobacteraceae bacterium. Classification (GTDB taxonomy): domain Bacteria; phylum Actinomycetota; class Thermoleophilia; order Solirubrobacterales; family Solirubrobacteraceae; genus Palsa-744. Next base: position 109 of record DATNLQ010000282.1, on the reverse strand, counting down.
AGCGCAGGAGTCGGCGCGAAACGCTGGGTAGCGCGGTCGGTATCTGGCTTGCTGTGGGAGACGGCTACGCGGGGTCACCGCTGCCTGGGGGGCAAGCAGCCTGGAGGAA
>DATNLQ010000275.1:0-49452 GCA_035602785.1 Solirubrobacteraceae bacterium | reverse complement strand
GGGCTGGAGCGAGCTGCGCCACCTGCTGCTACGCCACTCGGTGGCAGTGTTGCTGTGGAACACCGTGCGCCTGGCGCTCGCGTGCACGCTGCTGTGCGCCGTGCTGGGGGTGGGCGCGGCCTGGCTGGTGGAGCGCACCGCACTGCCCGCCCGCCGGCTGTGGGCGGTGGCGCTCGTGCTGCCGTTGGGCGTGCCGGACTTCGTGGTGGGCTTCGGCTGGGTGTCGATCGATCCCGCGCTGCACGGGTACCTGGCGGCGGTGATGATCATGACGCTGTCGCTGTACCCGCTGGTGTACCTGCCCGTCGCCGGCGCCCTGGCCCATGTGGACGCCGGCCTGGAGGAGGCCGCGCGCAGCCTGGGCCTGGGCCCGTGGCAGGCCTTTCGCAAGGTGACGCTGCGCCAGGTGTGGCCGGCGCTGCTCGGCGGCTGCCTGCTGGTGGCGCTCGCGTTGCTGGCCGAGTATGGGGCATTTGAAATCGTCCAGTACCGGACGTTCACGGTGGAGATCTTCACCGAGTTCAAGCTGGGCTTCGACACGGTTGCGGCGTGCGCGCTGTCGCTCGTGCTGGTCCTGCTGAGCGTGGCCGCGCTCGGCGGTGAGCTGAAGCTCGCGGGCACAGGGCGCTCGTGGCGTGCGGGGCCGGGCGCGCACCGGCGCGCGACGCCGGTCGCGCTCGGTCGCTGGTCGGCGCCGGCGCTGGGCGGCCTGGCGGCCCTGGTCGGCCTCGCGCTGGGGGTCCCGGTCGGGTCGCTGATCTACTGGATGGCGCGCGGCAGCTCGACCACCCTGCCCGGCACCTCGATCCTCGCCGCCGCGGCGCACACGGCCGAGTACAGCGCGGCGGCCGCCGCGCTGGCGACTGCGCTGGCGGTGCCGGTGACGGCGCTTGCGATCCGCCACCGCAACCGCCTTACGCTGCTGATCGAGCGCCTGGCCTACCTGCCGATGGCGCTGCCCGGCCTGGTGGTCGCGCTGGGACTGGTGTCGTTCACGGAGCACTATGCGTTCCCGCTCTACCAGAGCTCCCTGGAGCTGGTCGTGGCCTACGCGATCCTGTTCCTGCCGCTGGCGATCGTGGGCGTGCGCTCGGCCATGGGACGAACCTCGCCGCACCTGGAGGAGATGGGCCGCTCGCTGGGCTGTCGCCCGGCGACCGTGTGGCGGCGGGTGACGCTGCCCCTGATCGCGCCCGGCCTGGCGGCGGCCTTCGCGCTGGTGTTCATCTTCACTGCGACCGAGTTGACGGCCACGCTGCTGCTGCGACCCACCGGCGTGAACACGCTGGCGACGCAGTTCTGGGCGTACACGTCGGAATTCTCCTACGGGGCGGCGGCGCCGTATGCGGCGCTGATGGTGGCGGTGTCGGCGGTCCCCGCCTATCTGCTCAGCCGCCGCATGACCGCTCCCGCGCGCGGGGAGCAGACCCGATGAGCCGCCTGTCGGTGAAGGAGCTGTGGAAGGGATACGCGGGCACGGCGGTGCTTCAGGGCGTCGACCTGGAGGTGCCCGCGGGCTCGCTGACCGCCGTGCTCGGCCTGTCGGGCTGCGGCAAGACGACGCTGCTGCGGGTGATCGCGGGCTTTGAGCGCGCGCAGCGCGGCGAGCTGTCGCTGGGTGGCGTGACGCTGGACGACGGTCGCAGCTACCTGGTGCCCGAGCGGCGCAGCGTGGGTTATGTGCCCCAGGAGGGGGCGTTGTTCCCGCACCTGAGCGTGGCCGACAACGTGGGCTTCGGGCTGTCTCGCTCCGAGCGTCGCACCAAGACGGTGGCGGGCCTGCTGGAGATGGTCGGGATCGCGCCGCTGGCACGGCGCCTGCCGCACGAGCTCTCCGGTGGCGAGCAGCAGCGCGTGGCGCTCGCCCGCACGCTTGCCCGCCACCCGCAGGCGCTGCTGCTGGACGAGCCGTTCTCCTCGCTGGACGCGTCGCTGCGCACCCGCCTGCGCGAGGAGATCCATACCCTGCTGCGCGCGCAGGGGGTGACGACGGTGCTCGTGACCCACGATCAGGAGGAGGCGCTGTCGCTGGCTGACAGCGTGGCGGTCCTGCGCGACGGGAGGATCATCCAGCAGGGGACCCCTGCCGACCTCTACGAGCGGCCCGTAGACGAGCGCCTGGCGCGCTTCCTCGGCGCGGTCACCCTGCTCGACGCGCGCTTCGAGAACGGTGTGGCACACACGACGCTAGGTCCACTGAGACTGCGCGGCGAGCCACAGCCCGCAGGCGCGGGTACGGGAGCGGTGATGCTGCGTCCCGAGCAGTTGGAGGTTCGCGCGCGCGAGAACGACTCCGTCGAGGATCAAGCCGGCGAGGCCGGCGGGGTTGGTCGCGCGGTGGCCGGCGCCGCGGGCGTCGGCGGTCACGTGGAGCAGTGCCGCTACTACGGCCACGACGCGCTGCTGTACATACGCCCCGAGGGTCAGGCGGACGCGCAGCTGCTGCTGGCGCGGGTGCACGGCAAGCAGGCGCTGCCCGTGGGCACGCGCGTGACCGTGGCCGCCCATGGGCCCGCCACGGCGCTGGACAGCTCAGGGGGTCAGATCAGCTGACGATCAGCGCGGCGGCCTCGCCGGCGGACTGATCGCCGGCCAGCGGCGAGACCAGACGCGCGACCAGCGGCAGCCCCAGCAGCGACACGCCGCCCATCGCCAGGAAGGCGGCGAGGGGATGATGGACGAGGACCTGCACGACCAGCGCCACGACCAGACCGCCGAGGTTGCCGGCCAACCACACGATCGCCCCGGCGGTGCCCGCAGCCGGTCCCGCCATACGCTCGGCGGCGGTCAGCACGACGGGCAGCGCGGACAGCAGGAACAGCCCCATCAGCGCGATCACCGCCGCGCGTGCCCCCAGCCACGGCATCACGCCCAGCGCCACACAGCCCGCGCAGCTGACCAGCACGGTGACGCGCATGAACGGGCGCTCGGCGCCGCGCCCGGCGATCAGCGGCGGCAGCGCGGCACAGCCGACGATGCCTGCGAGCACCATCCCCACCAGCAGCCCGCCGGCGGCCGTTTCAGAGACGTGTTCGGGTGCGAGCAGCGTCTGCAACCAGGTGGCAAGCGCGACGAAGATGCCAAAGCCGACGAACACCAGCCCGCAGAGGATGCGCATCGGCGCAAGCGCCCACAGGACGCGCGCGGCGCTGCCCTCGATCGCGGCGTGCTCGTCGCCGGCGTGGCCGGGGCGGCGCAGGGCCCAGGCGAGCGCCAGCGCGGGTATTGCAGCGACGATCGCCTCGACGACGAGCAGCCGCTGCAGGTGCCCGTGGCCGCCGAGCGTAGGGCCGAGCAACAGCGCCACGAGGATTCCCACAAAGCTCCCAGCCGACCCCACGGCGATGCCGACGGCGCGCTGGCGGGCGGGCAGGTACTCGCCGGCGAGCTTGCTGACGGCGCTGAGCACGACCGGCTGGGAGACCGCCACCGCGACCTGGCCGGCGAGCGCCCAGGCGAACGTGTCGCCGCCCAGGCGGATCAGCCCGCCGAGCGCCATCAGCGCGCCGCCCCCGGCCAGCATCGGGCGAAACCAGCGATCCAGCAGGATCCCCGCGGGGATCGCCAGCGCGACGTACAGCAGCGGGAAGATCTCGGCCAGCCAGCCGACCGCGCCGACCGACACGCCGTAGTGCCTGGCGGTCTCGGTGGTGATGGCGGCGTAGGTGAGCCACAGCACCTGCGTCCCCGCGCACACGAGCGCGTAGGGGGCAATCACGCCCCAGCCGCCGCGCCGGCTCACAGGAGCGCCCACCTGGTGCTAGTCGTGGCCGACCTTCGCATTTGCGGCCGATAAGCCTATTGGTTAGTCTCAGCGGCGGTGATCTTGCAAGGCCTGCTGTGCATTGCACCGGCGCTCGCGCTCGCGGCAGTGCTTTTCGCGCGCCGCTATCCCGGCGAGCGCCTGCTGCTGGCAGCTGGCACGCGCAGGCGCACGCGCCGGCTGCGCCCGGCTTCCGTGCTCGCCCCGCTGCGCCCGACGCTCGCGCGCGTCCCCCGCGGCGGGCTGCTGATCGCCTGTGAGCTGGCGGTGCGCCCACCGCCGCTCGCGCTGCTCACGAGCTAGGCCCGCTGCGCACTGCGTGTGGGCGGCGGCTACGTGAGCCGAGCCCCTGCCCACGCACGCACGCGAGGAGATTCGAGATGCATCCACACATGCCTGCCCGCAGGCGCGGCGACGCCCGTACAGCAGCGCTGCTGCTCACGCTGAGCGCATGTCTGCTCGTCATCGCCGCCACCGCGCCATCCGCGCTCGCGCACGCCCAGCTGGAGGGCACCTCGCCGGTGTCCGGCTCGATTGTGGCGCGCGAGCCCAACGAAGTGATCTTCAAGTTCAACCAGAACGTCGGCGGCACGCTGGGAGCGGTGCGCGTCTACAACGCCCAGGGCGAAGAGGTGGACAACCTCGACGTGTCGCACCCCGAAGGCCAGGAGCACTGGATGGGCGTTGGCCTGAAGCCAGGGCTGCCCGACGGCACCTACACGGCGACCTACCGGGTGATCTCGGCCGACACGCACATCGTCTACGGCGGCCTCGTGTTCAACCTCGGGCATGCGGGCGCCGCACCGAAGTTCACCGTTGCAAGCCTGATCGAAAAGAACAAGAGCGGCAAGGCCACCGAGGTCGCCTTCGGGGTGGTGCGCGGCCTGGACTACATCACGATCGCGCTGCTGCTCGGAGGCCTGGCGTTCGTGCTGGTGGCCTGGCTGCCGGGCTTCGCGGCGGTTTCGGGCTCTGAGCCGGAATGGCTGCAGGCGGCACATGCGTTCGCGGCGCGCATGCGCCGGCTGCTGGGCGTCGCCGTCGTGTTGGGCGTGATCGTGAGCGTGCTCGGGATCCTGCTGCAGGGCGCCTCGGCGGCCGGCGTGTCGCTGTGGTCATCGCCGAAGAGCACGATCCTCCAGAACACCTTGGAAAGTCGCTTCGGCGAGGTGTGGGGCCTGCGCGCGATCGACTGGCTGGCGCTTGGGTGCCTGCTCGTCGCGGCGCGCGTGCTTGGCGGTCGCGCGCGCATGAGCGCCGATGCGCCAGATGGCGCCCGCGCATCCGCGCAGGCCGCGTTGGTCGTACCCCCTCGCTGGCTGTACGCCCCGATCGCGGTGTGCGCCGCCTACCTGGCGGCGACGCCGGCGCTCAGCGGCCACGCGAGCATCCAGAGCCCGACCGGCGTGTTCTTCCCCTCGGACGTCCTGCACGTGCTGGCGGCGAGCGTGTGGGTGGGAGGGATCGCCTGCCTGCTGCTGGCGCTGCCGGCTGCCACACGCCGGCTGGCCGGCCCGCAACGCAGCCGCCTGCTGGCGGCCACGCTCGCGCACTTCTCCCCGATGGCGCTCGCGGCCGTGATCGCGATCGCGATCACCGGGGTGATACAGGCCTACATCGACGTGCGCAGCCTGCACGGCCTGCTGCACTCCACCTATGGCGCATTGATCATCGCCAAGACCGTCCTGCTGTTGTCGTTGATCTGCCTCGGCTGGGTCAACCGCGGACGCGTGATCCCCGCCCTGAGGCGGATCGCGGGCGCGGGCGGCGCACCCGGCGGCGCGGGCGTGTTGGCGCGCCGCACGATGCGCGGCGAGCTCGCGCTGATGCTCGCCGTGTTCGGCGTGACCGCCGCGCTGATCAGCTACGCGCCCCCGATCGACGCCGCCTCGGGCCCGTTCTCGATCAACACAACGCTCGGCCCAGCCGAGCTGGAGATGACCGTCGAACCGGCCCGCGTGGGCCTGAACACGGTTCACCTCTACCTGATCGACGCCAAGACCGGCACGCAGTTCACGGCAACGAAGGAACTGACTGCCACCGCCAGGCTGCCCGCCAAGGGCATCGGTCCGCTGACCCTGAAGGCCAACCTGGCCGGGCCCGGCCACTACGTCCTCAGCTCGGCCGAGCTCAGCCCGGGCGGCACGTGGGAAGTCGAAATCACCGACCGCGTATCCGAATTCGAACAGTACAGCCACACCGTCAAGGTGCCCGTGCAGTGAACGGAGCACCGCCAGCCCCGCTACCAACTAGGAGGACGCAAAGACATGCACATCAAGCGAATCGCAGTGCTGCTCGCGGCCGTCGCCCTTATGGCGCCGGCAAGCGCGCAGGCACACATCAGCCTGCACCCCAACACGATCCCCGCGGGCGCATTCGCCACGCTGGACGTGCGCGTCCCTGGAGAGCAGGAAGGCGCGTACGTGACGAAGGTCGACGTGCTGTTCCCCACCGGCTTCACCGGCGTTGACTATGAAAACGTGCCCGGCTGGTCGACCAGGGTGATCGAAACGAAGCTCGCCAAACCGATCAGCGAAGACGGCGAAACGATCGACACCGAGGTGTCGCAGATCGTGTGGACGTGGACCGGCCCGCTGGGCCGGGTGAACAACAACCAGTTCATCAATTTCCCCCTCTCGCTGGCGATCCCGGCCCAGGACGCGGGCAGGGCGCTGGAATTCAGGACGGTCCAGACCTACAGCAACGGCCAGGTGGTGCACTGGATCGACCCGTCGTTGACCGCAGAACACCCCTCGCCGCGCATCAACGTCACCGCCAAAGGCGGCGTAGTCCAGGAAATCGCCGGAGACGAGGCGGGACCGACGGCCGGACAGACCGCCGCGGGATCCTCGACGACCGCGACATCGCCAGCGCCGGCGGCGAAACCCAGTGGGGGCGCCAGCGAGGGCCTGGCGGTGGCGGCCTTCGTTGTCGGCGCGGTCGGACTGCTCACGGCGCTTGTCGCGCTGATCGCAATCGGTCGTGCGGGCCGACGGACGCGCTCGCCCGCCGTCTAGCATTGCGCGCCACCGTGAGCGACCGCTGGAGCTGGGATTTCGAGGAGGAGCGCAGGCCCCTTGCGAGGTCCCGGCGGGCGGGGCCGGCTCCGCCGGGCGAGCAGGTCGCGGAGCCACGGCCGCCGGGCGACCGAGGCACGCCGCCGAGCCCGGCGCGCGGCCGCGACGCAGCCCCGACCCCAGCGCATGGCAAGGACACCGCACGTCGCGCCGCGGGCGTTCGTCGTCGCAGGCGAGCGCTTGCGCTCGCGTCGGCGATCGTCGTGCTTGCGCTCGCGGTCGCGCTGACCGCCGGCCACGGCGGCCACTCGCATGCCGCGGCGGGCCGCCTCATCGGCACGCATGTCCACGTTCCGAGCACGTCCGTGCACGCGCCCGACACGCCCGAAGACGACCAGAGCGCGGCGGTGTCGTCGGTCCTCGCCTACACGCCGTTCGTCAAAGAAGGCGCCGACCGCGGGCGCGACATCGCGCTGACGTTCGACGACGGCCCCGGCCCCTACACCCCCGGCGTGCTCAGCGTGCTCGAGCGCTTGCACGTGCACGCCACGTTCTTCGTGATTGGCAAGATGCTGCGCTATTTCAGTACGTCGACCGTGCGTGAGATCAAAGACGGCGACGTGATCGGCGACCACACCGAGACCCACCCGGAGATGGCGCGGCTCTCGGCCCACGAACAGTACGAACAGCTCTTCGAACAGATCGCTCGCATCGAACTGCTCGGAGGCCCCAGGCCGGTCCTGTTCCGCCCGCCGTACGGATCATTCAACGCGACCACGATGCGCGAGCTACACAGGCTGCACCTCCTCATGACGCTGTGGTCGGTGGACACCGGGGACTATCTGCAACCGGGCGTCTCGGTGATCGTCCAGCGGGTGCTCGCGGGCGCGTACCCTGGCGCGATCATCCTGATGCACGACGCGGGCGGTACACGCACAGAGACGATCGAAGCGCTGCCCACCATCATCGGCGACCTGCGCGCGCGCGGCTATCGCCTGGTGACAGTGCCACAACTGTTGCACGACGACCCGCCGCCGGCCGGCCAGCCGCTGCCGCCTAACCTCAGTGGCGACTGATGGACGTGCAGGCGCGACATGCCCGTCGTGAGGCCCAGCGGCGTGCCGTTGCACGCCGTCGCCGCCTGGCCGCCGGATCGATCCTCGGGGCGCTTGCGCTCGCAGCGCTCGCCGTCGTGCTCCTGACCAGCGAGTCAGGGTCGTCAACCCCATCCGCGGTGCACAACGCAAGCTCAACGCAGCCGGGCGCACACGCCCACCCTGTGCGCAGCGGCCCACCCCGCGACGGCGCCCCCGCGGCACCCGCAACCGGTCGACCGGGGACTGCGGCGGTGCCGATCCTCATGTACCACGTGATCAAAGCGCCGCCGGCGGGCGCGCCCTTCCCCGGCCTGTATGTGCAACCACAGGAGTTCGCCGAACAGATGCGCGCGCTCAAGGACGCGGGCTGGCATGCGGTGACGCTCGACCAGGTCCTGGCCTACTGGAGCAGAGGCGTGCCGCTGGGCCCGGGCAAGCCGATCGTGCTCAGCTTCGACAACGGCTATGAGTCCCAGTTCACCCAGGCGTTGCCGGTCCTGCACAGCCTCGGCTGGGTGGGCGACGAGAACATTCAGTTGACCGGCCTGCCGCCCTCCCAGGGCGGCCTCGGCAGCCAGGAAGTGCGCGACCTGATCGACGACGGCTGGGAGCTGGACACCCAGGGGATCAGCCACGCCGACCTGATCACGCTGGACCCAGAACAGCTGAGCTTCCAGGTCGCAGACGCCCGCCGCATCCTCCAGCAGCGCTACCACGTGCCGGTCGACTGGTTCTGCTACCCCTCCGGGCACTACGACGCTGCGGTCGTCGCCGCGGTCAGGGCGGCCGGCTTTGAGGGCTCTACCACGGTCCTACCCGGCTGGGCGCATCCGACCGACGACCCCTACCGGCTGCACCGGCTGCGAGTGCTCGGCGGCACGACGCCCCAGCAATTGCTCGAACTGGTACAGGACACGCGCGAAAACGGCCCGGCGCCGGCCTCCTACAACGGCAGCGAAGCGGCGAGTTAGGAATTCGCCGGTCGGCGCTAAGAACCTCTAGCCCGAATCGGGCTGACGCTCGAGCGCAGCAAGACGCGCCTCGGCGGCCTCTGCGCGCATGCGCTGGCGATGGCACTCGACCTGCGCATCGCGCAGGCGCTCGTGGATCTCGCGGTTTCGCTGTTCTACGCGGGCGAGCTCGTGCTCGAGAAACGCGCGCGCGTCTTCCAGCAGCGTGACCTGCGCACGAACGTATGGGCGGCTGAGATCGAGCTGGTGGGAGAGCTCCTCCAACGTGTCCCGTGGACGCTCGCCCTCGAGCGCCAGGACAAGCGGATGGTCGGCCGGGTCGCAGCGAACGCTGGCGCCGGGCCACCAGATGCGCACGGCCGCGCGCTCGAGCGTCAGGCGCGGCCCGATCTCCTCCTTGAGCTCCGCCAGCAGATCGTCGCTTGCAATCAGGTAGATGCGAACCCCCGATCCGACCAGCGTACGCACCTCGCTGGCCGCGAGCACCGGCTCGTGTCCGACCTCGCCAAGCGTCAGGCCGACGATCGGGCGGTCGCGTTCGCCGAGGATGTCTGCGCTCAACCGCTGTATGTCGTCTGTGGTGCGCACGACGATGTAGTCGGGGTCGGACTCATGCATGCTGCGCCCCGGCGGTGGATCCTCGCTGGTTGGCGGCACGTGCATGCGCTCATCAGGCACGTCCATCAGGTAAGCCTGTAGCGACGCGTCGCGGGGTCGCGCTCCAGCAGGCCGACGGCCACCAACGTGGAGACGTAACGGTGGGTCGTGCTCGGGTTCATGTCGAGCAGGCGCGCTATCTCGGCGTTGCCGAGGTAGCTGCCGTCGGAAGGGAACGAGGCGAGCATCAACAGGCCGGCGAGCAGCGAGCGCGATAGCCGGCTGTCCTCCAGCTGGCGCGGCTCGCGTGCGAGCACCGCGCGAATGTCCTTCAGCCCGGACAACAGCACCGACATGTTGCCCCCATCGGCGGCATTGCGCACGATTCTGTCGACCTGTGCGCGAGAGAGCTCGATCAGCACCCTGTCGGGACCATCTGCGCGCGCCCGCACGTCGCGATCGTCGTCGGCGATCCCGCCATCGTCGTGTTGTGCGATACCGGCCCAGTCGTCGGTCGGGCTCGCTTCGTCGGCGAGCGGCCTGCTCATGTCGACGTCGGTCTCCATACCTTTTGCAGATCATGCTGACAAAGCGCGCCGCTGATAAGCCATGTCGTGGAATGTTCTACATCGTGACTGTGTCTGCGCCGCCGTGCTTGGCTGGCGCACGAGCCCATTCAGACTGTTCCAAGGAGTCAGAAACGTCGCTTTTTGCCCATGTCTGATGTTACTAGTCTGTATCCCGATGGCAGCAAGATCGGCAATAGGTAAACCCGCGGTCAAGCCCACCACGCCGATGCAATCGGCCGTCCACTGGGCTCTGCTCGGCTTGGTGATCGAGCGTCCCAGCTACGGATACGAGCTCGCGCACCGCTTCGAGCACGCCTATGCGGGCATGCTGCGCCTGAGCGGCGTCTCCTATGTGTACACCGCGCTGGACACACTGCAGCGCAGGGGGATGATCGAAGAGACCCCGGGAACGCGCACCGGCCGCCAACCCCGGCCGCGCTACCGGGCCACGCCCGAGGGAGTGGACGGCTACAAGGAGCACCTGATAGCGCAGATCGGCGAGGACTTCCGCCGATCGCGATTGTTCGCGCGACAGTTGGCCGCCTTCGCGCACGACCCCGACCTGGCGCTGGAGATCATCGAGCGCTACGGCCAGGCATGTCTGCGCGAGGCCGGCGACGTACCCCTGCCTGCGGCCGGCGACGCGGGCCTGGACCCGGTGTCGGGGCTGGCCTCGCGGCTGGTCTGCGAGGACGGGCGCCTGGCGATGGAAGCAAAGCTTCCGTGGGTGGAGTACGCCCGCAGCCAGTTCAAGGCTTTGGCCGGCGGCAGGCTGGCACGGCGATGAGCCTGCTCGAGCTGCACCGGGTGAGCAAGCGCTACGGCCGCGGCATGCGCGAGCGCGTCGCGCTCAAGGACGTGTCGCTGGCGCTCGAGGCCGGCGAGCTCGTGAGCGTATGGGGCCGGCGGCGCTCGGGTCGCTCGACGCTGCTGCGCGTGGCCGGCGGCGTGGAGGCGCCCGATGACGGCGTCGTCCGCTTCGACGGACGCGAGCTGTCGGGTCGCTGCGGCGAGATGCTGGGTCACGGCATCGGCTACTGCCGCACCACCTTTCAAGCCAGCGAAGGCGAAACGGTTCTCGATCACGTGATGGTCGGTCAGTACGCGCACGGGATATCGCCTTCGCTTGCGGAGGTCCGCGCTCGGGCTGCACTGGAGCGCGCCGGGGCGCAGCGATGCGCGGCTCGCCGACCGGGCGAGCTCGACTGCGACGAGATCGTGCGCGTAGCGATCGCCAGGGCGCTCGCCCTGGACCCACGGCTGCTGCTGGTGGACGAGCCGACGATCGGCGTGGATCTGCTCGCGCGCGACGGGATTCTGCTGTTGCTGCAGTCGCTTGCCAGGGAAGGCACCGCCGTCCTGATGAGCACGGGCGAGTCGACGGGCCTGTCCGGCGCACGCGCGCTCACGCTCAGCGACGGCGAGCTGCACGGCCCGCCGGCACGCGAGCTCGCGGCAGTGGTGCCGCTGCGCCGCCTGGCGTGAGCGCCGTGCTCGAGCTCGAGCACGTCGTCAAGCACTACCGCGGCGCCGGCGAGGAAGTTCGCGCGATCGACGGCGTGAGCCTTGTCGTGCAGCCGGGCGAAATGGTCGCCCTGCTCGGACCCAGCGGCTCGGGCAAGACGACGCTGCTGCTGCTGATAGCCGCGCTGCTGGCGTCCGAACGTGGGGTGATCCGCTTCGACGGGCGCGACCTGGCCTCGCTGTCGGAGAACGAGGCCTGCGACTACCTGCTCAAAGACGTCGGCTTCATCTACCAGAACTTCCATCTCATGCCCCGCGTGTCGGCACTGGAGAACGCCGCCCTGAAGCTGCTGCTCGGCGGAGTGGGGCTGCGCGAGGCGCAGGCGCGCGCGCTTCCATGGCTCGAGCGTGTCGGGCTGGGCGACCGCCTGGCGCACACGCCGGGAGAGCTCTCCGGCGGGGAGCGCCAGCGGATCGCCGTTGCGCGCGCGTTGGCGGGCGAGCCCCGGCTGATCCTGGCAGACGAGCCCACCGGCAACCTCGACAGCGCCCGCAGTGGCGAAATGATCCAACTGCTGCTATCGATCGCACGCGAGCGCGAGGCGGCCGTCGTCCTGGTGACCCATGACGCGGAGAACGCGACGATCGCCGACCGGCGCTGCGTCCTGCGCGACGGCAAGCTCGTGGACGCTTACGCAGACGGGGGCCGGGAAGGCGATCGGCTGGGCCTGGATCGTCGCTTCCCGACCGCGACGGCGTGAGCACGACGGCACGGTCGAAGCCTGCGCGGGCCCGCACCCTGCTGCGGCCGTACGCCCTCCTGTACCTCTATCGCAGGCGTCTGCGCGTGCACCTGGCCCAAGAGCTGCTCGCTGGCCTGGGGGTGGCTGTGGCGGTCGCGCTCGTGTTCGCCGCGATGACCGCCAACGACAGCGTCGCCGGCTCCGCCGCGCAACTGGTTCACGCGGTGGCCGGTCCCGCCAGCCTACAACTGCACGCGCGCGGCGCAGAAGGGCTGGACGAAGGCCTGCTGGCGCGCGTCAAGCGCCTCCCGGGAGTCACGGGCGCGGGTCCCCTGCTCGAACAGACGGCAACCATCGTCGGCCCGCGCGGCCACGTGGCGACGGTCGACCTGGCCGGCACGGACATCGGACTGGCCCAGCTGAACGGGTTGGCGCAAACCCTGCCCGCAGCGGTCTTCTCGTCGGACGGGATCGGGCTCAGCGCCACCACCGCGCGCGAACTGGGGGTGACGGCGTCGGGCGTGGGCCGAGAAGAGGTGACGCTGCGCCTGCGCGGCAAAGTCGACGAGCTACCGGTGGCGGCCGTCCTGGGACGCGAAGCCGCGGGTGTGCTCTCCCAGGCCCGCGTGGCCGTGATGTCGCTGGCGCGCCTGCAGCAGCTCGCAGGCCTGCAGGGGAGGCTGACGCGCATCCTGGTCGAGACACGACCCGGACGCCAGGCCGCCGCGCGCACCGAGCTGGACAGGCTCGCGGGCGGTCGCATAACGGTCGCCGCGGCAGACATTGACGTGGCGATGCTGCATCAGGCGCTGCGACCGAGCAACCAGGCAAGCGGCTTCTTCGCGGCGATCAGCGCGCTGCTGGGATTCCTGTTCGCGTTCAACGCGATGCTGCTGACCGTGCCCGAGCGCAGACAGGCGATCGCAGACATGCGCCTGAACGGCACCAGGCGCGCGGCGATAGTGCAGATAGTGGCCTTTCAGGCGCTGTGCCTGGGCATCGCCGCCTCGCTGGCCGGCCTGCTGGCCGGCTATGCGCTGTCACGCGGGGCCTTTCACCAGTCCTCGGGCTATCTCGCCGAGGCGTTCACGCTCGGCACCAACACGGTGATCGGGGTGCAGCCGGTGCTGTTGTCGGTGGTCGGCGGCGTGCTCGCGACGCTGCTCGCCTCGGCGGTGCCGTTGCGCGACCTGCAGCGCGGCCGCGCGCTGGATGCGGTGTATTTCGAAGACGGAGCGCCCGGCAACGCGCTGGGCGCCCGCGCACAGATGCGCCTGGCGCTCGCGGCCGCGGCGCTGGTGGCGCTCGCGACCACGCTGTTCCGGCTGCGTGCGTCCCTGTCATTCGTCGCCAGCGGGGTGCTCGCGCTGGCGACGATGCTCGCCGTTCCACTGGCGTTCGCCGGAGTGCTCGCGGCGGCTGGCGTGCTGGCCGGGCGCTGGCAGCGCCTGATGGTCTTGCAGGTCGCGCTGAGCTCGCTGAAGGCGACGACCGTGCGCTCGCTCGCGCTGGCGGCGACCGGAGCGGTCGCCATCTTCGGCGCCATCGCGCTGGGAGGCTCGCGCAGCGACCTGCTCCGCGGCATCGGCGGCTTTGCCCACAGCTACGCGGCCGACGCCGACCTGTGGGTGGGCAACTCGGGCGACAACCAGGCGACCGTGCCGTTTGCACCCGACCACTACGTCGCGCGCATCGCGCGCCTACCCGGGGTTGCGAGCGTGAGCGCGTTCCAGGGTGGCTTCATGGAACTGGGCGACAGGCGCGTGTGGATCATCGCCCGTCCGCCCGGAGCCGAGCGCATGGTGCTGAGCAGCCAGATCGTCGCAGGCAAAGCGAGCGTCGCGGTGCGGCGCTTGGGCGAAGGCGGCTGGATAGCCGTCTCCAGGCAGATCGCAGAAGAACGCCACGTCGGGCTCGGAGGCCAGATCGTCCTGCCCACACCCACCGGCGAGGCTCGCCTGCGGATCGCCGCGACCACCACCAACCTCGCGTGGAGCCCTGGTGCGATCTTCATGGGCACGTCGGACTACCGTCGCTTGTGGGACACATCGCTGCCCACGGCGCTCGGGGTGAGGCTGCTGCCGGGCGCGAGCGCGAGCATCGTGGCAGCGGGAGTCGCGCGCGTGCTGGGCCCGCACAGCGGGCTGGAAGTCTCGACCGCAAGCACCCGCCAGGCGAGGATCGACGCACTGACCCGAGAAGGGCTCAGCCGTCTGGGAGAGATATCGAGCCTGCTGGTGGCCGCGGCGATCCTGGCGATGGCCGCCGCGCTCGGGTCCAGCGTGTGGCAGCGACGCGCGTCGCTTGCCGGGCTGCGCCTGGCGGGCGTGCGCTCACGGCGACTGCGGCGCATCCTGCTCACCGAAGCCACGCTGATGCTGGTCCCCGGCTGTATCGCCGGCGCGCTGGCCGGGATCTACGGCCAGGTGATCATCGACGGCTACCTCGAGCACGTGACGGGCTTCCCGGTGGCGAGCCTCGCGGCGAGCACACGGCCGTTGGAGGTGTTCGCGCTGGTGATCGTGCTCGCCCTGCTGATCGTGGCCGTCCCCGGTTGGCTGGCTTCGCGCGTGTCCCCCACGCTCGCGCTCAGTGAGTAGGTCGTCGACCATCGCCGGCAGGCGGCCGGCCGACACGCCGACACGCCGGCGCAGGCGTGCGCCAAGGCGACAGACGCGTCCGCACGCAGGCGTTGCTCGGGCACCGGCAATGGATCGCCGGCTCACAGCCCGGGCGGCCCTGGCCTTCCTACTGGCCAACCTGCGCTACTGGACCTGCGTGGCGCCGCTTGTGCGCGAGCAGCTGCGCCGCTGGCGCACGCGCGCGCAGGCGATCGGAGATCCTGTCCTGCGCGCGCTGGCAGAGCAGAAGCTCGCTGAGGAGGGCTTCAACGCCGAGCTGGCCGCCATGCTCGCCACACTCGCTCCGCGGACCCAGCGCGCCCGCACCGTCGAGACGATCGTGGCGCTGGAGGTCCTGTACGACTACCTGGATGGCCTCACCGAGTCGCCGTCGCGCGAGTCGCCACAGGACGGCAGGAGGCTGTTCTGCGCGTTCACCGACGCCGTCTCGCCCGGTGAGCAGCCGATCGGGGATTACTACCGCCACCACCCGCGCTCACAGGACGGCGGCTATCTGCAGGGGCTTGTCGACGCGACACGGTCGGCTGTGGCCGCATTGCCGGCCAGCGCGACCGTCGCGGGCGTGTTGCGACGCAGCGCCCAGCGCGGCGTCGAGGCGCAGCTGCACATCCACGCCGTTCCCATCGCCGGCAGCGGGCAGCTGGAACGTTGGGCCAGGCGACATGCGGCCGCTACATCGCTGAATTGGCAGGAGTACCTGGCCGGCGCGGCCTGCTCGGTGCTGGCGGTCCACGCGCTCGTTGCCGCCGCAGCCGATCCCCTCACCACGCGCGAGCAGGCGCTCCTGCTCGATCGCATCTACCTCTCGATCTCGGTGCTCCCGACGGTCCTCGACAGCGTGGTCGATTACGAGCGAGACGCACAGGCGGGCATCCCGGGCTATGTCCAGCACTACAGCGACCGCGCGATGCTCGCCGGGCGCCTGGAGGGCGTGATCGAGGATGTGCTGGCACGTGCGCGCGGCGCTCCCCACGGCGCCCACCACATCATGGCGATGGCGGGCGTGGTCGCCTACTACCTGTCCGCGCCGACAGCCGCGAGCGCCTTCGCGCGGCCCGTCAGCGAGCGTATGCGCGCCAGCCAGCTGCGGCCGCTGATCGCGCCGATCCTCGCGATGCTGCGGGCGTGGCGATCTGCCAAGCGGCTGAGAGCCGGCCTGTCGGGCAAGCGCGCCAAGAGGACCTGTCGACGGACATGAGCGCATTCGCACCGGATGACTCGCCCACGCCTGGGGCCCGCCATGTGGCGATCATCGCCGACGGCAACGGACGCTGGGCGCGCGCTCGCGGACTGTCGGCCGGCGAGGGATACAACGCGGGCGCCGATACCCTCAAGGCGCGCCTGCGCGACGCGGTGGAGCTGGGCATCGAGCAGCTGACCGTGTATTCGTTCTCGACCGAGAACTGGTCGCGCCCGGTCGCTGAGGTGCGCCAGTTGATCTGCGTGCTCGCCCGGCGGATCACCGCCGA
This sequence comes from Solirubrobacteraceae bacterium, assembly GCA_035602785.1. Classification (GTDB taxonomy): domain Bacteria; phylum Actinomycetota; class Thermoleophilia; order Solirubrobacterales; family Solirubrobacteraceae; genus Palsa-744. Next base: position 33,120 of record DATNLQ010000275.1, on the reverse strand, counting down.
GGCTCCCGAGCTGCACAGACACGATGTGCGCATTCGCTTCATCGGGCGCCGCGAGCGGGTCGAGCGCGAGCTCTTGGAGGCGATCACGACGGCCGAGGCGATGACCGCCGAGAACCGCCTGATCACGCTGTTCGTCGCTCTCAACTACGGCGGGCGCGCCGAGATCGTCGATGCCGCCGGGCGCTTTGAGGGAGATTCCGAGGAGCAGTTTCGCAGGTGCCTGTACGCGCCCGACCTGCGCGACCCCGACCTGATCATCCGCACGGGTGGCGAGCGGCGCCTGTCGAACTTCCTGCTGTGGCAGTCGGCCTACTCGGAGCTCGTGTTCAGCGACGAGCTGTGGCCGGATTTCACGCGTGCGGCGCTCGAGCGCGCGCTGGCCGAATACGGAGCGCGGCGCCGGCGCTTTGGCGGACGCTGAGCGCCCGGATCCAGCTCGGCTCGCGCGAACGCAACATCCCCCCGCAGGCTCGCTGGGGCATCGGCAGCCTGCTTGCAGTATGGCCTCGATGCTCATGCAGCAGCCTCCAACTGCCGATGTTTCAAGCTGAGATGTCAGCTCAACGCGCGGCTCAAGCGAACGCTGTACGCGTTCCGTCGCCTCCGTCGGCCCTGCCCGAGCAACCGCCGGACGACCTCCGTCGTCTCGGGGAGGCGCTGCAGGCGCACGCGCCAGACGTGCTGAGAGAGACGGTCGCGCGAACGGTCGGATCGGGTGAGGCCGTAGACACCCTCGTCCAGGACAGCTTTGAGCGGATATGTAGTGGCTCGACGGTGGCAGTGGCGCGCTGGATCGCGGGCGAGGGCCTGGAGGTGACCGTGGACGCGGCCCGCGAAACGTCGACGATCTTCGGCGAGTTGGCCGCGCATCGCGCGGCTTCGCTGAACGAGGTGACGCGCCGCTCGATGATGTGGCGCAACGTGATGGCCGAGGTGCTGTGCGAGAGCGCCGCACAGCTGAACGCCTCCGCAGATGCTCTCTCACAGGCGCTGAACATGCTGCAGCTGAGCATGGAGTTCAGCCTGCTGCGCATGTGCGAGTGCTTCGAGGCCGAGCGCAGGCGAACCGACGAAGAGCTCGCGCGACGCGAGGAGGAGCTCGCGTTCCACGCCACCCACGATGCGCTCACGGGACTGCCCAACCGGACGCTCATCCTGGACCGCGTCAAGCAGATGCTCGCACGCGCGGCGCGCAGCAAGACGCCGGTGGCGGCGCTGTTCATCGACCTGGACAACTTCAAGTCGATCAACGACACGCTCGGTCACGCGGTCGGCGACGAACTGCTGCGCGCGGTGGCAGCCAGGCTGCAGGGCGTGGTGCGCCATGCAGACGCGCTCGGGCGCCTGGGCGGCGACGAGTTCGTGGTGATCTCCGAGGAGCTCACGCTGGCTGCCGGCCCGGAGCTGATCGCCGAGCGCATGTTGGAGGCGCTCAAGCACCCGTTCAACCTCGGACCCGACCAGGGGACGCGCCTGACGGTGACCGCGAGCGTTGGCATCGCGGCCGGCGAACGGGCGTCGGCCGAGGATCTGCTGCGCGACGCCGACATCGCCATGTACCGCGCCAAGTGGGACGGCAAGAACCGCTACACGGTCTTCGACACCAACATGCAGGACAAGATGCAAAACCGCATGGAACTCGAGATGGATCTGCGCGAGGCGCTCGCCAAAGATGAGTTCCACCTCGTCTACCAGCCCACGTTCGGTCTGGGCGACATGCGCCCGAACGCCGTGGAGGCCCTGATCCGCTGGCAGCACCCGAGGCGCGGACTCGTCCAGCCCGATGCGTTCATACCGCTGCTGGAGGAGACCGGGCTGATCGTGGAGGTGGGCGCGTGGGTGCTCGAGAAGGCCTGCCGCCAGAGTGCCATGTGGAAGGCGGCCGGATATCCGATCGACATCGCGGTCAACGTGTCCGGGCGCCAGCTCGACGACGACCGGCTGATCGCCGATATCGAAGGCGCGCTGTCGGCCAGCAGCCTGGCGGCGGCGGCGCTGACGATCGAGATCACCGAGACGACGCTCATGCGCAACACCGAGGAAACCGCGCGCCGCCTGACGGCGATCAAGCAACTGGGGGTGCGCATCGCGATCGACGACTTCGGCACGGGGTACTCGTCTTTGGCCCACCTGCAGCGCTTCCCGGTGGACGCCTTGAAGATCGACCGCTCGTTCATCGCAGGCATGCGCGAGAACAAGGAGGGCGAGACACTCATCCACACTTTGGTGCAACTGGGCAAGGCGCTGTCGATCGAGACCTTCGCGGAGGGCATCGAGGAGCAGCAGGAGCTGTCGATCCTGCGCGACGAGAACTGCGACAGCGGGCAGGGCTACCTGTTCGCCCGACCGCTCGACGTGGCCGCAACCGAGGCCTTCTTTGCCAAGTGGCGCGAGGACGTCGCGCCGGCGCTCGCGCCGCAGGTCCGCTGATCGCCCTCGATCGAGCCGGCCCAAGCGGGCGGTGGTCGCGTGCAGGTTCGGTTGCAACTGTGCGAACTTGTCGTTTGCACAGACTCGATGCGGGTAGTCTGCGCGTACGGCAGAGGACGCCGGCGTGACCCCCGGTGGCTTTCATGTCGCACGAGCGCGCTAGGGTCCACTGCCGAGCTTGCGCGCGAGGAGTCCGGCCAACTTTGCAGTGCCTCGCGAATGCGGCGGTGGGGATCCGGACGAAGTCGACGCCCGGGTCCCCATTTCTGTTGCTGCCCAGTCTTAGGGCCCACAACCCGCTGGCCCTTAGCGACCTCTACTTCTTCGGACAGGGCACCGTCGAGCTCGACGTGACGGTCTGCTGCGCGAGACCGCCGAGTCCCGCGAAGATCAGTTCCGCCCTCACCGGGAAGCCGCCTCGCGGGCACGTCTTCGGCACCCTGCCGTAGTACAGCGTCTTGCCATGAAGCCTGATGGCAGCGCCGATCGTGACGCTGATCGATTCGGCCGAGGCGTCGGGGGCTCCCGGGACGGTTTCGACCAGGGGGACTTCGCCGATGAACTTTTCGTCGAACAGACCGCCGGCGGGGGCGAAGTATCCCTTGGATATGAGTTCGAGCGCGACGGGAGTGTGACCCTGGACGTAGAACTCGAGACCGCCAGGCGCAAGGTAGGGCTGCACGCTGACTTCCTCGGGCACGCGTTCGCTGCCGAATGACACGACTCCGAGCGCGTGTCCGGCAGGACCAGCCCGACTGTGGGCGGGACAGACCCCGGTTCTTTCAAGTGCGGCCAGCGGGCAGGTGGGGAAGCCCTGCGGATGCACCCTGACGCCTTGGGGCAGGTAGCCGGTGAAGCCGATCAGCGGCGGCGGAAAGCCGCCGTATTCGGTCCCCGTGATCGTCGTGTCGATTTCCACGGCGGCGCCGGCGCCGAGGATGTAGCCGGTGTGGGGAAAGCCCGGTATCGGCACGACCTTCACTTTCAGGCTCACGGTCGGTGCTGCCGTTGCACCAGCGGGCGGGCCCAGCGCGAGCACAACCACGAGCGCTGCCAGACAGTTGAACGGTCGCTTCATCACTCCCACCCCTCGCTGCACAACGATCGCCTCGATCCGAGCAGGCCACGTTAGCGCTTGGCGCTAGCGCCCGCGCGGGTCGACGCCTTCGAGCGGCCAGTGGCGGACGACGCCGGGGCGCCAGTGGCCGTCCTGCTCGCGCGTCAGGATGAAGCGGCTGATCGTCAGCTGGCCGCCCTCGTGGTCGCCGTAGAGCAGATCGACCGTCAGCAGCTCACCGGCCAGGAACGCCTCGCGCAAGCCCTCGCGGAAGGGATCGTCGGGCTCGCGTACAGCACCCTGCCAGAAACCGATGTCGCCGGCGGGCACATACAGGTCACGCGTCTGCGAGCGGTGATCTGCCGGCTCGGCGTGCGGGGTGTCGATGTCCGGGCGCTGTGCCATGAAGCGCCAGGCCTGCAGGACGGCGAGGCCGTTGCCCACGTTGCGCAACGGGATCACGAAGTAGTAGCTCTCGCCCCCGCGCTCGACCGCGGCCATGCCGCCGTCGACCGTCACCATCCGCCCCTCGCCGAAACGGACCGTCTCGGGCGGATCGGTCACGCGCGAAGGAACGAGCACCGGCCGCAGTCCGAGCAGGAGCGCCCGCTCGGCTATCGCCGTCGAACGCTCAGCTAGACGTGTCGAGCGCTGCCCGAAGCGCACCGAGGAGAACGTCGCGATGGCAAGCACGAGCGTGCCACCCGCGGTCGCCAGCGAGGCGATCGTCGACCAGTCGACAGCGAGGGGCGGTGTCATCCACGAGATGTTGTCGGCGACAGCAAGCGGCGGACGGGCTTCGAACCCGCGACCTCGAGCTTGGGAAGCTCGTAGTTGATCGGCTGCTTTTCCCTGCAAACGAGCAAATCTCGGGACGGCCCCTCGGCCCATGGCCGCACCGGGACCGCAAATCTGCGCAGGTTCTGAGGCGTCTGCTGTCGCGCAGAGGCGAACTTGCAACCGCACACAACACCGACGGGCGCCTTCCGCGTGATGACTCTAGACCGCGCAAGGCGGCTGGGAACGCGTGTTCGTGCAGGGCCCATATGTCCACCTTACGACGGTCGAAGGACGTTCGGTGCGTGGCGCCAGCGCAATGCCGATTGTTGCCAAGACGTCTGCAGCCGCGACGACAGGGAGTCGGAGCCGGCGAGGGAGCGGTCGAATGCGGCCGGTTGTCCCTCGCGAACCTCAACATTCGTGGGTATGCCAGCGAACGAAACCCAGCACACGACGATCGCTGTCCCCAAAGACCCGGCGTCGATCGATCGGACTATTGACGGGCCGCATGTGGTGATCGACGGGGTGGCTCTCGAAGCGAACCGCACAACGCTCTCCCCTGCGGAGGTCGCGCGCGTTATGCGCGTGCCGGAGTCCGAGGTGCGCAACATGCTCAGACGGGGGGAGCTGCATGACGTCTCCTGCGACGGCAGGCGACGCCTCGACCCCGACGAGGTGATCGCGGCGGTCGAACAACGCGTGCAAGACGGCGAACTCGAAAAACACGTGTTCGTAGAGCTCGCCGCCTTGATCGCCGGGCGGCTCTAGCACCCGGGCGGCACAGCTCGGGCAGCACTCCATTCGGGGCTGTCCGCGCTTGCCGACGTGTCGCCGATCGGGTGGCCGTTACGCGGCTAGCTGTAGCTTCGGCGCGGAGATCTTGATCGGCTCAAAGCACCGCGGCGTTGGCTGCCCGTCCTTTGTTGTCCACCCTTGCTCTTGCGGCCAACGCGAAAGCGTGTACTCCATCGTGTCTCGTTTGAGGCGCGTCCGCCAGAACGCTTCGTTGACGCCGGGCATCCAGATGCGCCGGTAGTTGACGCCGAGCGAGTCGTCTACGGGCACGTGGTCCGGCTCCCATGGGCGCCTGTCGCGCCGTGCAGGGAGATGTTCGCCCTTGGCCCAGCGCGTGAGGGTTGAGCGTGCCCGCAGGTCGAGGATCCCACAGAACTCGCGGAAGGTGAGCCAGTCGCGGACGGCGCTGGGCGGGGCACCGGGCATCAATGGCTTTCCAAGCTCGCCTTCATCGATCGCGTCCCAGTCGACCTTCTCTGCGCCCGGGGGCTCGGAGTCGGGGACCGGCAGCCAGGTTCCCTGGTCGAGCCGGTAGAGATCGAGCTTCTTGATCGTGTCTGCCTTCTGGCGGGACAGTTGCACCAGTTGATGAGTGATCGCGGAACTCTCTAGCAGCATCTCCTTGAGATCCTCGACAGAGGCGATCAAGTCCTCCTGGCGGCGCATGATGACCTGGAGCTGCGCGCCCTTCGGGACCTTTCCCGTTGGTAGCGCCAGCCGGCCCGAGTGTGGGCGTCTTGCCTGCAGTTCGTTCGCGGCGCGCTCGAGCCGCCGCTCCTCGTCCTCGATCCTGTGCAGGCAGACCAGCTCACGCTCGTAGGCGTCTATGTTCGGGCGTTTGCGTTCACCGAGCCTTCCGGTCAGGATCTCCCACCCGAGTTCGGCCGCACGCCCCGCGACGACCTCGAGCATTGCCGCACCGGTCCTGCCGCCATAGAGGGCTCGCATCTTCTCCTCGGCGCCACCGTTGTCCAGCAGCGCGGCCGCGTAGTAGGCGGGCGGGGGATTGACCATCGGCCCGTTCGTCAGATGACGCCTGTTGTACGCGTACCCAGCGCCTTCGGCGAGTTGGTTTGAGAAATAACGGAACTCGTGCGGCGTATAGCCGCAGTACCTCGCTTCCTCGGGAGTGATGTGCGTGGGAAGGTGCTCACCATCCCGGACCAGTAGTGGCCGCTCTTTGTAGGTCCCCGCAACGCGGCGATGTATCCAGCTCGGTTTGGGCAGCTCCGTGTGATGCGAGGCGACCGCAACCAACAGCGGCGCCGACGCAGCCGCCGGCGGCTGTCCCTGCGCGACCAAGATTCGGTCCATGAGCGTGAGGTAGCTCTCGATCACCAGCGCGGCCTGTTGGGGAATGGGCTTGCGCCGTATCTCGTCGCGATCCTTGCCCTTCTGGGGGCGCAGACGAAGCATCGCCCCTCGACGGCAGTCCGGCTGTGGCCCGACGTAGTCGCGGATGAAGTCCTCGCGACGTAGACGACTGATCGCTGCCCGCCGCCCGCCCGTCAAGACCATCAACACCAATAGCAGCCGGTCGCGCATCGGTCGCCACAGACCACGCGCGAGCAGAATCTCGTCGGTGAGAGCGTCGAGGCCGGCGAACTCCTCCTCGATCTCCGCGACGCCGAGACGCGTATGGATCTCCACGTTCATCCCCTGCAGTGCCCGGCGGACTACCTCGACTCGCGGCGCAACTACCTCGTAGCCGCCCGTTGGCATGGGCGGAACCTCGAGCTGAGGAACGTAGGTCCAGTGCGCGCACGCCGACAACGCCTGCAGACCGTGAGCGAGCCGAAACAGGCGCTGCCCCTCAAGCAGCACGTGTTTCACGCTGGAGGCCGCGCGCCGGCCGGCCGGTCGGCGTCGGTTGGCCCGAACGGAGCCCATCGAGAAGTCGAAGATCGCGGCCTGCGCGCGTGCGCCCGCGAGCTCGGGCCCGTCAGCGATCAACGCGGCGATGATTGGCACCCACCCTCTTGGCGCGATCCTGTAGAGCGCCTCGGGCTGCAGGCGCGCATGCGGCAAACCACCCGCCCGCATGACCGCATCTCGATATGCATCGTGTACGAGAAACGGTGGGACCCTTTCGCTGCGCCTCTTGGCGTCCTCGACCGCACCTGGACACGTCAAACCCGCTGCCTTCTCGAGCGACGGGACATCACGTCCCGCTAGCGCCGGCTCGGCCGCCAGATACGCCTTCAGGAATTCGCGCAGCGGCACCAGCATGGGGTATTCCTGCTGCTTTTTGCCCACGGTCGCGAACAGCACCCGCTCGGCAGCGTCCATCAACGCGTCATCCATGACGACCTCCCTTCCGTCCAGATTGCTTTGCATAAGTGCCACGGCCAACCCAGAAGCCGAGCGGGTAGAGAACTCTTAACCTTCTCGATGCACGCGATATCGAGAGGACAGCTGTGCAGATGCAAACTCCAGGACGCCCGCTCTTTGCAGCTGCTCTAGCCGGTTCGGTGAGAGCGCACCCCGAGCGGCAGCGCCCGCCTGACGCCGCACCCACCGCCTCAGCCACAGATCCCCATGAACAGCACCTGCGGCATGCGCGGCCTCGAAACGCGCCAGCCCTTCGTTGAAGCGCAGATCGCGCGTGTCCCAACACCACCCCGGCAACGACTCAAGCTGAGCGTCCAGCACAGGATTCTTCCCCCGCTGCGAGCGCCTGCGTCGCACCCAGCTGCCCAGCCTGAAGCCGTCCTCGGTCACATAGTCAAACGGAGGGCGTGCATCCGCGTGCTCGCGTATGTATTCCCACAGACACGAAAGCCCTCTCTCGCTCGGCCACAAGCGCCGCTCGGGCGGATCGCCGAGCGCCTGAAGAAACTCGCGCTGGCGCCGTGAAGTCCACCTCCTGCGTCTGCGCATAACCGCGCCCAGCTCAAAGCCGTCCTCGCAAACGTACCCCGACGGCACCCGGCATGTACCCCATTGCGCGTGAAACCGCTCCACCCTTCCAAGCAGTTCCTCATCAGCCAAGCGATCACGCCGCCTTTGTTCCTCGACAGCCTGGGCACCCCTCCACCCCGGAAGCGCTTCAAGGATCTCGTCCAACCACGGCTGCTTACCGACAAGCCGGCGACGATTCCTGACCCAGCACCCGAGCTTGAAGCCATCATCGCACTCATACCTGCAGGGGACATCCGCGCTCTCACACCGCTTGGCATACACCTGGAGCCGCTCCAGACCTTCCACCAAGCCCCGATGCCGCGCCGTCCAATCCCAGCCCGCCAGACCCTCCAACACCACATAGCGCGAATGCAAACGACCACACCTGTAATCCCGCCGCCTTCTGGCAACCCACGACCCCAACCGGAAACCATCCGAGCACCTCCACCCGTCAGGCACATACAGATGCGCATACACCAAGCGGAACTCCTCCAAACGCACCAGCACCTCATCAACGTCAGCCCACTTGCAACCCCCGGACTTCTTGATCGATACGCCATGACTCGCCATCCGGCGATAAAGCTTGCCGCCGCTGAGGGACAACCGCGACCATTCGCAGCAGCAGCCCCCCGGCCGGATCCGCCACGGCGTAACCAAGCCGCCGACTGCAAGATCGGTTCCGATGCACCGGCCTTTGGTGATTGTTCAACGGCCTGAGCGGCGAGCGCGCTGCTCCAACCTTACGGCGCCCACCCGCACCGGCACGAAGGTCTACAACAGGTCGTCGCGGGTCCCGAAGAACTTGATCCCGTGACCCGCGCCGAGCGCCAGTGGGGCCTGAGCCGGGCCCGATCTGCGCGTCCAGATGTTCGCGAATTTCAAGCGTTGAGCTATCGAGATGTGGCCGGCGGCGAACGCGGCGGCGGGTGTCACGCTAGCCGCGCTGCTCGTCTTCGCTCAGCAGCCTCTGGGTCCACCGTCCTAGCCGGGGGGAGACACGTCCAAGCTGCCTCTCCATGAATCGCCCCAAGCCGGGGAATCGCTGGCCCCATTGAAGCATGAACAGCACAGCAAGCCCCGAAAGCACTGCGACGCCGACGGCGATGAACGCGATGTCAACCAGCAAGGCTCACCCGCAGACCGCGTGCGCTGGCGGATAAGCTTCACTGCTCACACGCCGCCCATCCGGCGTTCGCGTGACGATGTCGATCGACCCCCGCCGGAGCAACCCGTAAACGAGGGTCCCATCAGCACGGAGATACGCGGGAATGACCGTCCTTGTGAGCCTCACCACGGTCGCCCCTATGTACGCAACCACGGTATCTCTGGGCCTGCAGAGCAAACCGTAGGCCAGCGTGTATTCGCGCGGGCGGCGTGTGCCTGCTCTTACGACCGAGATAGCCACGCCCCGAGGGATCACAAACCGAGCGCGGCAGTGAGCTTCGCCATGCTGCTCCGGAGTACCGCAGCCACCATCTCCTGCCTGGAGCGAGCGAGCTGCCTGATCTGCCTCGCGGCAGCCCGATCGCTCGGTTGAATGTACTTCGCAACGACGGTGACCGGTGGCACGGTGGCCCCTTCCGAGACGCGCTCCATCTCGCTACTGAGGCCGACAAGATCCGTCGGTACGTCCCGAAAGCCGGTGTCCGCCCATGCCCGTAGGTCATGACACAGAGGCACCTCGCGGATATGCAGCTCTTCACGTAGTTGGCTCGTGAAGTGCGTGATCGCTCGCTCCACTGTGTGATCGGTCCAGTGAAGGCCACCGACCGCATGCAGAAAGCGTTCGTCGGTCAGTCGTTCCGCACCCACCAGCACCGTGACGAGATCCGCAGCAACACCAGCGTAAACCGTGCTGCGCGTCTGATCGTTCGGGCTGGCTCGCCCGACGGCGGGGCATTCGTCGCTGACGGTTGCCACGAACCGCCTCACAGCGGCACTGCGAGTCGCGCCATTCAGACTTGCGGCCCGCAGTGCGGCGACCTGCGCTTCCAGCAATCGGTGCGTCGCGATGAGATTCGTTGAATTCGGTTCTCGCGAGGCAATCCCGACACGACCCGCTACGACCCCGCCACGAGCCATCCCACAGATAACGCACACGATTACAACTACAATGCCGATGGCACTTCGCCGCATGGCTCTTCCCTCTAGCCCCAGTGGGGCTTTCTGTCTACTTTGCCGTTTCGCACTATAGCCCTATCTCCGCGCGGGTCATCGGCCTCATTTCGATCAGCGGGCCACCGCTCCCTTCCCGCCACTCCACGCAAATGGACTCGGCATCAACAGTTACCTGCGGCTCCGCGTCCGCACCGGGCCACGGCTCCCCTCGCGCGTTCGTTATGAACGCCTGCAGGTCGCGGCTCGCGCTGTCGACGAACGCTCGTAGTTGTTGCGGCACCGGCACTGGCAAGCGGAGGGCCGGCGCTGGCGTTGACACGAGGCCGAAGCCCTGCCGGGCTCCGAGTCCCTTGATCCTTACGACGTCACTACTAACGCTGACTTCGAACTCATCTTGCGGCAGCACATCACGTAGCCTTGCCGCCCACGCCTCGGCCAGCTTCGCCGCATCAATCCGCGGTCGAAGCAGCAGGTGGTGCGTCACCCCCGCTATCAGGGTCGTACCAGTTGTTCGTAGTCGCTTGTGCATGTTGCCTATGGGTCATACTAGCGGCATCGTCACCATGCTAGCTGCCGCAATGCAGGCCACGCTTGACCCCGTGTTCAGATTTCTTGTGGTAGTAGCAGATCGCCACCCCGGCGGCATACGGGATGTACGTGTCGATGGTCCCGAGAGGTGTTGGGATGCCAAGTGTATGTATTTGGAAGGCGCAGCGGTTGTTGGCGCTGCCTCCGCTGATTGCCGCGGCACAGGCGAGTAGTTCGTGAGCGATGGGGTCCGCCACTGCCTCGATGATCGCCGCCCCGGCCGCGCCAAAGGGTCCGGCCAGTTCTTCCGCGGATTCTTTGAGTGCTGCGCCGCCGAAGAGCAGGGCGTCCCCGTAGAATTCGGCTTCTTCGGCTGTGAAATAGAACAGGGTGTGTGTTGGGTCGACGAATTCTTCCGCCCCGCCTTCGCCTGGCGATGGAAGGTTGCCTTCCGATGGGTCGCACTCGCTTGCTGGACATTCATTGAGCTTTGCTTCTTCTTCGGCGTGTTTCCGCGCTGCTTCTTCAAGTTCTGCTTCATGCTGCGCCGCAAGGCCCTTCAGCTGACCTGCTGCTGCTTGAAGGTACGCAGCTTGAACGACGCTGGCCGTTGCGGCTCCGTCCGGGAAGGCTCCAGGCGAAGTGAGGCCCTGCGTCTGCAGTGGTTTGCCGATTAGTGGCACGTATGAGGCCCCCTCTGGGGCCGCCGTGCCGTCAGGGACGCCGCTGGCCAGCCCTCCGGCTGCCTGCCAGGCGTACTTTGGTGGTGTCGTTCCTGGCTGCGGGACTCCGAACTCTGTGCTGCTGTACGACGTCAGGAGACCTTCGGATTCGCTCAGGCCAGTCGTTCCGACGACGTTACCGTGCAGGTCGTGAATTTGAAGGGTCGTTGTGCCAGCGCTGGTTTGGACCGCGGTAAGCGTTCCGTCGATGCCCGGAATGTTGCGGGTCCACGTCGAGGCACCTTCGTTGACCCAGCTAACCACTTCGTCGGGCCCCGCGTAGTGCAGAATGCTCGTGGTGCCTTTGGAGGTCGTTTCGTCGGTGCGGCCAGCGGGGTCGTACTGGTAGGTAGTGGTTACGGCGTTTTCCGTTTGGCTTTCGAGCTGGTTATCGACGTCGTATTTGCTTGTGATTTCGTATTTGCCGGCGTCGCTCGCGGGTAGGGTAGTGATGTTACCGAACGTTTCGTATTTGACGGTGCTGTCGTATAGGCGGTTGGCGGTGTCGTAGAGGTGGGTTTCCGTGGTGCCACCTTCGGCGGCGCATTGGCCTTCGCTGTTTGGTTCGCGGGTCGTGAGGCTGGTGCGGTTGGATTCTTCGTCGTACGCGTACAGGCGGGTGACGCACCCTTTGCCGCCTTTGAGTTCTTCTTGCGTCTGGGTCAGCCGTCCGTCGTTGTCATAGGTATAGCGCTCTTTTCCGAGAGAGCTTGACTGTTGGAGCGTTTCGCCGTGGATTGACTGCCACAGGTCGTCGTGAAACAGGGACATGACGGTGCGGTGTTCTTCGGAGTACTTGGTGCGCTTGTATTCCAGTTCGGTTGCTTCGCCGGCCTGGTTGTAGTTGTAATCGGCCGTCATGTTGCCAGGGTATCCCTCGCTGAGAATCTCGCCTTCGGCGTCGTATTCGGCAGTGAACGTGCCGGCCGCGGAGTCCACCAGTTTCGTCAGGTAACCAGTGGTCGGGTCGTAGCCATAGGTCTTGGTGCCCTTGGCGTTGGTGACTTCTTCAAGGCGGCCGTCGACTTCGTAGGCGTATGTTGTGGTTTCGCCGTTGGCATCGGTGTAGCTGGTCAGCTGCCCGAGGGTGTTCGTGACGCTCGTGATCGTCTTGGTTTTGCTTTCGGCTGTCGTGCTTTGCTTTTCGAGGTTGCCGGTTTTGGTGTTGTATTCGTCGCTCACCTTTGGGAGCGCGTGATCGTTGCTAGAGGTGGCTTCGCTGGTCTTGTCGCGTCCCGCCGCGTCGTAGGTCTGGGCTTTGACGCGGGTGGTCGACCCAAACGCTTCGGTTGCGGTTTCGACCTCGTCCCAGATGTTGTAGGTGTCCGTGGTCACCGGAAGAGGGGCAAGCCCTTGTCCGGTGCTTTCGGGCTGGGCGGGTACCGCCTCGCACGTCAGGTTGGCCCACTCTGGGTGCCCTCCACATGTCGGATACTGGCTGTTGCTTTCCGCGGTGTAGTACACGGTTTTGTTGGTGTGGCTGGCGGCGTTGGCGACCCACTCCTGCACGCGGCCGTTACCGGCGTCGTCGATGTAGAACTTTCCTGTCGCGGTCATCGTTACGCCTTCGGGTTCTGAGAACTGCCCGTTGCCCGAGCCCGACGCCCCAATGGAGCCGGTCGGGGTGCCCGTCGCGGTGAACTCCTGAATCCGCTTGTTGCCGGTGTCGGCGACGTAGAGGTTCCCGGCTGAGTCGAAGGTCAGCCCGCCCGGTTCGCTGAACTGTCCCGAGCCGCTCCCAGCGCTCCCGATCGTGCGGACGAATTCGAGTTTTTCGTTGAACTCCTCGACGCGGTTGTTGGTCTTGTCGCTGACGTAGATGTTTCCGCCTGATACCGCCACGTAGGCGGGGGCGGCGAACTCGCCGTTGCCCGTGCCGCTAAGGCCGGCTTTGCACGTGGTCGTACATACCTCGAGTTTGCTTTCGCCGTTGGTGACGCCCCAGCCGAAGGCGTTGATGAATTTGCCTTCTTCGTTGAACTCGTCGACGCGCTGGTTTTTGCGGTCGGCGACCCAGACATCGCCTTTAGTGTCCAGGCCGACGCCCCAGGGTTCGGAGACCTGGCCCGCGCCCGTGCCTGATTCTCCGATGTAGCGCACCTTTTTGCCGGCGGAGGACAGCTCGACTATGCGGTTGTAGTCGCCGTCGTCAGCTATGAACACGTCGCCGCTGGTCTGGTTGATCGCGATTCCCGTGGCGTGTTCGTAGAGGGCTTCTTCGCCGACCTGTCCGTATGCGGCAAGCCATTTGCCTGCGCTGGACCACTTCTCGACGAAATGCCCACCCGTGTCGGTAACCCATATATTCCCGCTGGAGTCCACGGCGTCGCCATCTGGATGTAGGAATTCTTCTTTGCTGGTGCCGCTTTTGCCGAACGCGAACGCGTAGGACGGTACAGGGCTTTTGGCGTTGCCGGCGGGCGTGGTGGCTTCCAGCACGTTGCCGGTGGTTTCGCTGTATACCGTCGTCTTGGTGAAGTCCAGGCCGGCTGGGTCAGTCGTTTCAGATGTTGGTTTGCGCAGCGTCCAGCCGAAGTTGTTCTGGCCCGCGTACGAGTCGATCGTTGTGCGGATGTCGGCTTCTTTGCCTTCGTATTCGGCGCCGTCGGTCTTCTTTGTGAGCAGGCCGTAGTGTTTGCCACTGGGGGAGCCTTCGTCGTAGGAGTACTTGACGTGGTTGCGCGCGAGCACTTCTTCGCCGGTTTCGGCGAGCTTGACTTTGTGCTGCGGGCCTCGGGTTTCAAGCAGCTCAGTGCCCGGTTCCGGGGCGGTGCGCTTACCGGCTTTGGCTTCTTCTTCTTCGGCTTTCTGTTCCGCGGTGGTTTCTCCGTTGTACTTGCTCTCGGTGTCCCATAGTTTTGAGTCTGCGACCGAGTATGTTTTGCCTTCTTTGAGCGCGGCAGCCCGGTTGTCTGGGCTAAGGGTCCGGATCACGTCGTTGGTCTTGTTGTATTCGGTCGTCGCGATGGCACCGCCTGGCAACTCGGCGTTGACGAGTCGGCCTTCGGCATCGAAATAGCTGAGGGTGGCGCTCGTGTACTGAGCGGCCGGCCAGCCCATCGGTTCGTCCGGCGGGAACACCGCAGCGCCTTCGACCGGGTGGTCTTTCTGGCCCCACGCTTCGACTTCTGTGGTGGTCAATCCGTGTCCAGCGACGGAAACATGATACTCGAGCGTCCAGATCGCGTCGCCTTCAGCCGACGGGGCGGGAGGCGTCGGCTCCTGCGACAGTTCGCCGCTACCGCTAACGGATTCCGATTTCAGGTTTGAGCACAGCCCTTCTTCCGTGATCGCGCAGGCCTGGGTGGACCCTGACGCGTTGGTTGCTGTCACGAGGACCTGCAGTTTCTTGCCGTGGTCTTTGGTTAGCGGGGTGTATGTCGGGTTGACCGCGCCTGGTATCGCAGCGCACTTCGACACCAACTGTTCGTGAACCACTTCCCAGAGGCACGACTCCCACTGGTAGGAAAAGCGAAGCGGGCTGTTCGTCCATTCGCCCTTGTTGACTGTGATGGCTTCACCGACGAGCGGTTTGGTGGTCGACAGGGACGGACCTTTGGAAACCCCGGGAGCTTCGCCGTTGCCTAGCGCCGTCGTCGCGCCAGGCCGCGCCACTGAGGTCACGCGGCCGGGGCTCGAGTCGCCTTCGGTGGTCCCGTAGGTAATCAGCCACGGCTGTTGCCCGGGTGCGCTCACGGCCGTAACGTGCCCTTCAGGGTCGTAGCCGTATCGTGTCTTGAGGGCCGGTTCGATGCGGGGGTCCCACTCGGCTCGCAGGCGGCCGCGGGAGTCGTAGGCGTATTGAGCGACGGCGGTTTCGGTCATCGCTTTGGTCGCCGGGTTCCACGCGTGAAGGTAGACCTTGCTGAGATGGTTCTTGTATTCGCCCCACTGGCTTTCCTTTTCGCCCGTCGCGGTAGTGATGGTGGCGTAGCTGAAGGTCAGAGCGCGACAGCCGCGTTCCAGTTTGGGGGCACACGACACGTCCGCGGGGACGGGGGCCAGTGCCTCCGTGGGCCTGGTGATCGCTTTGCCTTCTTCTTCAACGGTTTCATAGGCGTAGGTCGTAGTGCTCGCCGATAGTGCGCCGCCGGCTTCGGTTGGGAACCACTGTGGGCGGTCCCACTCTTGTACGCGGCCGTTGGCGTAGTCGGCGACGTAGACGCCACCGGAGGCGTTGACCGCGACGCTCTTGGCTTCTTGTAGCTGCCCTGAGCCTGTTCCCGACGACGCAAATGTAGTGACGAATGCCCCGGCTGCGGTGAACTCCTCGACCCGCTCGTTGTGGAAGTCGCCCACATAGAGGTTGCCCGTGGCGGGTGCGGTCGAGATGCCGATCGGCTCGTTGAATTGGCCTGCGCCTGATCCTGCGGTCCCCGCGCGGCAACTCGCGGTGCACACCTCCAGTTTGGCTTCTCCGTTGCTCACGCCGAACCCGAACGTTTTCACGAATTCGCCTTTTTCGCCGAACTCGTCGACCCGGTTGTTGCCGCCATCGGCGACGTAGAGGTGCCCCCCGCTCATCGTGAGGTACTTCGGTTCGCTGAGTTGTCCGGCGCCCGACCCAGCCGCACCGAACTTCTGCAGATATTCACCTTTTTCGTTGAACTCCTCGATGCGGTCGTTGGCGTTATCGACGACCCACACGTTGCCGGCTTCATCGACGGTAACACCGGCCGGGACGTTGAATTGCCCAGCACCGGCCCCAGCGACCCCGGCCTTGCATTCTTTGGTGCAAATCTCAAATTCGGCGTGGCCGTTGCTGACACCCCAGCCGAACGTCTTGATGAACGCGCCCGTGGGCGAAAGCTCCTCGATGCGACTGTTGCCCAGGTCGCTTACGTAGATGTCGCTGTTGCGTGGATCGGCCGCGATACCCCACGGGTTGCTGAACCGGCCAGCGCCGGTGCCCTGCGACCCGTAGCTGGCCAGTAGCGTGCCGGTCTGTGAGAACTTGTCGATCAGCGAGCTCGTGTAGTCGGTGACCCAGACATCGCCGCTCGGATCGACCGCATCGCCCTGGGGGTGAGCGAGGGAAGCTTCCGGTCCGAACTCCTCAGCGAACGTCGGCGGTGCGCTCTGCATGGTGACAGGCTGTTCGAATTTCGTCTTCGATCCGGCCGTGCTGTCAGAGAGCAGGTATTCGGTAATGCCTTTGCCGGCTTTCTGTTCCTTGGGTTCGAGCTTGAGGTTGCTGTCACCTCTTGGCGATTCGTATTCGCCTTTGGCGTTGAGCGCGAAGGTTGTGCTCGCGCCGCCCGCGGCCGTCAGGATGGCGCTGCCGTCGGCAAGTACGGTCAGACCCTCGCCGCCGCCTTGGTTGATCGCCCACTGCGGTCCGAGCGGCCCTGCCGCGCCAGCGGTGAGTTCGTTTGACTTGTAGGTTCGCGATACGCCGGTGGCGCCTCCGAGACTGACATCGTTGGCACTGAGGGTCAGCTGTCCGGTGCTTGAATCTACCTCGCCCGGTCCCACCGAAATGGGCGCTGCACCGCTGACACGGAACAAGAATTCTTCCTCAGCGACGTTACCGGCGTTGTCGGTTGCGGTGACGACGATCGAGTGCTGCCCGGTCGCGTAGTCGCGCGAGGCCAGCGTGACTTCGGTGGTCGCGGTGCAAGGACCTTCTGGGCAGGACGCCGCGGATCCTTCGACTTCGTGCCCGTCGACGCTGACCTTGATCGATTTGATTCCAGAGCTCTTCGTCGTGCCGGAGCCGTCGGTAGCTTCAACTTTGATCTTCGTTTCGCCGAGGGGCAGTTCGTTGCCGTTTTGGAACCCAGTCATTCTGATGCCGTGCGGTGGCGCGGCGTCGACTTTGATCGTCTGCGGGTAGATGTCGGCGGTCAGGCCCACCGGATCTCTGACGAAGGCTTCGAGAGGGACGTTGCCTTCATACATGCCTGTTTCGTAGTGGTAGGGCTGATACACGTATTCGGGGCACTGCAAGCCGACACATTGGTCCTCCCCGAGAAAGTTGCGGTCGTCGGGCGCACCGCTACCGAGGACGCGGTATTCTTCTAGGCCGAGGCCGGGGTCTTTCGCACGGACTTCGAACGCCCCAGAGTGCGGGCCGAGCCAACTACCGCTGCCGTACAGGATGTTCGTGAAGACTTCGTGCGTTTCGGTGTTGGTAATAGTCGGGGACGACGTGTTGAATTCCAGGGTTGGACCCTGTTCCTGGGAAACGATGACTTTTGCGGCGGTGATGTGGTTTGAACCGCCCGTCCCTTCGCCGGCTTTGGTGGCGACCTGCTCGTAGGCCGCCGTGTTGTTGTTTTCGGGCGGAGCGCTTCCGGCTGTCGACCCGGGGCAGTTGAACGCCGGCTTACACGCATCGCCTTCTTCGGTGTGTTCGGTCGATTCCGGTAGAGCGTCGTAGTCCTCGGTGTAGGGGGATTTGGGCACGTAGAGGATGACGTAGTTCTGGACATGGGATCCTTTGTCGTTCCAGGAGCCTTCCATCCGCACCTCGGTGATCTGCGAGACGCCACGCGTGGTGTAGAAGAGGCCGCCCCATTCGCTGCCGCTGTGAGAGCTACTGATCGACTCTGTCCATTCTCCATGTTCGGGATGTTCGGGCGCGGTGAAGCTGCCGCCTTCGTGCTCGAAGTGCCAGTTCGTCCTGAGGAGTCCTTCTAGGTTGGTTTCGTTCTGCCAGTACGAGTCGTACACTTCTGGATCTACCGCTATCGGCATCCGGTACTCGCCTGCGGGAGCGTTAACCGTGACGGCCAGGATGTCGCCCGAGGTAAGCGTGGCCGTCACGGGCACGGGTGTTCCTTCTGCGTCGTGCGCTTCTGGCTGTGAGACCGTAGCGATGGTCACGGCTTCGTCGTGGACTTCCAGTGGCCCGGAGCCGGCTGGCTGCACCAGATGCGCGCCGGCTGGGAGGCCGACTCGATAGAACAGCTGCCGCGGGCTGGCCTGCGATCGCAGGAGTGTTTCCTCGCTGAAGCCGAAGGTGGTGGGCTTGGCGACGGTGTCGCTGTCGGGGGCGCTGTTGGGGTAGATGACCGTGGCCCCGTCAACTTCGCCTTCCGTGTTGCTGAGCGGCGCGCCGTCCGACTGGGCCGGGGTGAGCGACACGCCGAGCCGTGATATTTCGGTTGCGTCGTTGAGGTGCTTGGCGATCTGGACGGCGACGAGAGGGGAGGCTGGCTGGAAGCCGCTGGCTGTTTCGTGTAGTCCCAGGTTGATCGGCGTGTGCTTGTGCTGGGAGGTCTGCAGAGCGATCAGGGCGGTTGATTCGACCGCCTCGTGCTTGCCGGATGGGAGGGCGATCTGGGCGATGTTGTCGCTGGGGTAGGTGGCGTGCGCGCCGGCCGGGATTGGCGGCGGTCCGCCCGCGGGTTCATTGATCAGTCGCGGGAACACCTGCGCTGCGAGCTTCTTGGCTTGCCCGGAGCTCAGATGCTCGTAAGCCGTCTGGGAGGCGCGACGCGCCTGGTAGGCGCTCGGGCTCGCCTTACGAGCTTCCGCCGCGTCGGTGATCTGCTCGCCTTCGTCGAGTCCTTGAACGGCTGGGACGACGACACCACTGGCGAGCGGGCTTTGCGCGCCCACTGGGGTGGCCGAAGCTGCTGTCAGTCCGGCGAACAGTGTCAGGCACAGCACCAGTGGTCGCACACGAGCACGCAGCATCATCAAACCCCCCCGGGGTCGCTGGACGTCCAAGCCTTCGCGGCTGGGACGAGGATGGAACGTTGAGAGTGACCCTAATTCCGCAGGCTCACCATGTCTATCCCCCAATCCGGCCAATTTGGACGAGTGACATCTGAACACGAATGATGAGGTTGTCATCAAGCACCCCAGTCACGTGCAGGCGCGGACTTGACCGGGACGTGAGGTTGGGTCAGCGTATTCACGCCGTCACGCGTCCTGAGCGCAACTGCGCAAGGACAGCACCCCCGTCACTGGTGGGCGTGGATTTAACGCTCGGGTTTTCGTTGCAGCCAGTGGACTGGCATGTCAACCAGGTCACGCTTGCTGGGGGCATTGAGCGTGCGCACCACGGTCTTGGTGTGTGTCTTTACTGTGGAGACGCTGATACCGAGCTCCAAGGCGATTCTTTGCGGCAACTGGCCTTTGCTAAGACGATCTAGGATCGTGACCTGTCTCTCGGTAAGAATTGCTCTCTGGTCGCGATCGCGCCGCTCGACGCAATCGCCGTCGAGGGATACAAAGGCACATCCGCCTGCTGCCGCGAGACGCACCGCTGCTCGGATCGCATCGGCGGAGGCGCTCGCCGCAAAGCACGAGATTCCAGCGGCGAGCAACACCATCCCGTAGGGAACTGTCGGTTCACGGGCGACTACAACGATCCCGGTGTCAGGCTGGATCGGGCCGATGCATGACGACAGTGACGGACCGGCTGCCTCGTCGATGATCGCTGTGCGCACGCTATCTCGCGCGATGGCCCGCTTGAGCTCGCCGTTATCGAGGTCGGCGTCGAGAAGGTGCACGCTGGGATCCTCACGGAGAACATTCATCAGTCCCCGCGCCAGTAGGTCGGGAAAGCGCCCGAGCACGACGCTGACGTATCGCGCAGCGTCAGCGTCGGTCGACGCAGCCGAGCGGCCTCCGGCGAGCGTCGTCACCTTAGCGTCGTTTAGGGCACGGTCCGGCACTTTATGAAAGGAGAGCGAGCGTCTGCCTCTTGATGGCTGTGCAGCGGGGGGCCGCTAGGCCGTCAATGAGTTCCGCTACAGATGCGCCCGGAGAGTCCGCGAGGAGCAAGAGCACCATCAGGCTGGGCGTAGCGACCCACGATCCAGGGGGTGCGATGTGTGCGAACCAGCAGGCTTGGCCAAGCTGCGGTTTGCGACCCAGGTCGACTCGCCGGTCGCGGTCATGCGCACTCGGTGGTAGCTGTATCCGGGTGATCACGCAGCGCGTCGCTGTGCCCCAGACCTTCGATGAGCGCAGTCGGCGGTACGCCAAGTCCTCTTGCAAAAGACTCGATCTGCGAGAGGCGCGGGTCTATTTGCCCGGCCTCGGCCTTTGTGATAATGCTGGGATTCAGGCGACTCCGTTCGGCGAGTTGGTCCTCGGAAAGCCCCGCCTCGTTGCGCAACTTCTGCAGGCGCTCACCGAACGCACGCATCAAAGAGAGACGGCTGCTTGCCGCCTGGAGACGATCTTCAGCCGACGGCATCAGCAGCCTCCGCGGCGCCAAGGACGCCCCCCGCCTGCCGCCAGCCGGGCGGTTGACGGGCTATCTCGCCGCTCGCCTCGAGGTAGCGAATCAGCTCGCGGACATACCAGGGCGGGATCTCCATGTCTTCGGCTAGAGCCAGCGGGCTGATCCCGGGCCGCGAGGCGATGAGAGCGAGTGTCTGACTCTTGCTGGCGGTGCGGCTGGGGGCAGCCAAGCCGTCGGTGAGTTGCGCTACGGATGCGCCGAGAGTGTGCGCGAGGATCAAGAGCACAGTCAGGCTGGGCGTAGCGCCCACGTCATCTAGGCGGGAGATCTCGTCGTGGCGTAGAAAGCAGCGCCTTGCCAGATTGTCCTGGGATAGCCGAGCCGAGGCCCGCAGCGACCTCAGGCTCTGACCGAACGCGAGCAGGATTTCATCCCGCTCGGGCTTGTCAGGCCCGAGCGCGGCCAATCGAGCTTGTTTGGTAGATACTGAAGCGCTGTGCATGGCGAGCACTGACGCCTACCGGGCTCCCGCCGCCACCGCTCGCCGGCAGCGACTCATACGTCCAATTAGCTGCGTCGCGATGGCCTCAATGAGTGACCAAACCAGCACCGACCGGTCGATGTAGACGCCCTGGTAAACCATCGCGTTTCAGCGATCGTCCGATGGCCGTGATGGTTGCTGTGCTTCTTTACCGCACCCGCTGACCTGGTGGCGAGCTATGTACGCGTCGCGACGCTGCTGTTCTACCTGAGTCAGGCGAGCCCTGACCTGTGCCAGCTCGCGCTCGCTGGTGGCGCGTATGCCTTCGATGAGCTTGATCTCGCGGCGCACACACGGGCGGCTGAGATCGAACTGGCGGGCGAACTCCTGGAGGGCGTCTCGGTCGCTCTCGCCCTCCAGACGGTGCACGAGGGGATGATCGTCAGGATCGCTGCCGGCATTGAACTGTGGCCAACAGATGCGTGCGCTCCCGCGGGGCACCGCCAAGTGCTTATTGGCCACGACAGCCGGACGCTGAAACGGATGCTGCCCCTGAAGCAGGTAGATGCGGACCCTCAAGCCGGCGGCCCTTCGCAGTTGGCGTGGCGGAAACACCGGCTCGTCGACGCCCACAGCGAGCGCGAGCAGCACCACGGGATAGCGGCGAGCGCCCACGAGCTCCGCTTCAAGGCGCCGCAGCTGGCGTACGCTGCGCACTACGATCATCTCGCGCTCGACAGGCGCATACCCTGCCGACCGGCCAGCTCGACTACGCCTGCCACGCGCAGAGATCGAATGCTGGACAGAACGTCTATTTCTAGGGCGCATCGCACCATCGCTCACACCGACCACACAGGCTGAGTTGATCGAGGCTCATTGCGAGAGCCTGTAGCGACGAGTGCTTGGATCACGCTCAAGTAGTCCGACGCTCAACAGCGTCGCCACGTACCTGTACGTTGTGCTCGCGCCAAGCCCGATTTGGTGGGCGAGGTCGATGACCCCGATCTCACTCCCGTCTGCCGGGAAGCCGCTCAGCACCACCAGCCCTTGCAGCAGCGACCTGGATACACGCGGATCATTAAGCAGCCGCTGGTTGTCTTGGATCGTCCCGCGGGCACCTTGGAGTCCCGACAGCAGGACCGACATGTTGCCCGCCCCCGAGGACTGCCGAACGACCCGATCGATCTGAGCATGAGTGAGCTCGATGCGGACCGGCCCGGCGACCAGCAAGGCTCGGCCTAGGGAAGAAGGCTGTGATGGACGCTCGCTCATCTGGTTAGCGACACGCGGAGGTCGTTGTCGGCGAGGTTGAAAGATCTGCTCGCGAAGGAATGCCCGGTTGCGCGTTAGCTGCTTTGATCCGTCTGCGGGTGTTCGCGGCCCATTCGATCTCAGCGTGTAGCTGTACGAGCACCGCTTCGCTTGAGCAGTCCAGGCACACTGCCTCCCAGGTGCTCCCCCGTGCACGAGTCTGCGCAAGGCTCGTGGCCAGCGCGAGACACTCGCGCTCGTGTGCCTGCAGCGCGCGCAACAGGCGTGGTGCGTCCTGGGGGCGCGCCACCGACAGCTTGGCCTGCCACCCCAAACGGACCGGCTCGTGTGGCAGCTCTGTCTCCATCCAGAGTGTCAGGGCCTCAGAGGTAGCCCATGTCGGGTGATAGACGAGCTGGGTGCGCTGGCGCCTGTCCTGGACTGGCTGGTTGCGAGAAATCGCCAGCCCCCTCTTCTCGAGCTGCTCGAGCAGGCGGTAGACATCGTTGACGTCGATACGCCAGGTCTTTCCAAGCCGCGCGACCAAGCGGTGGCGAGGTCTGCGCCGTGGCCCGGGCATTCCAACAGCAGGCCCAGCAGTGCACCCCGCAATGCCCCGGAGGCACCTCGCATCCAATCCGGCGTAGTAGAGACGCAACCCGAATCCGGATTTTTGTCGTCGGCATGCCTCGCTGTTCTAGGCATGCCTCCACCAACTGACTGTCGTCGCCCTACCTTCGGCTCGACCTAGCCGAGTAGCTGTCTCTGATTTCTGTTGCCTGCAAGTAGGTGTCTTTGTGACACCGCCAACTTCCGGGTTAACCTTGAACGGGGCAAATATGATACCGGGTGAGTGGCTCAGCATTTGTCTATTTCTGGACATCTGCTTGACATGCGTCTCGCACCTATCGATACGAGCCAACCGTCGTGGGGAGACATGGTGCTGGCCGCGGTGCTGCATGCCGGTGTCGCGAGTAGCTGTGCGTGTGAGGAACGGCATCGCCCTGCCAGCCTGACACTGCTGGCCTATATTTGTAATGCGAAACGTGAGGGTTCAAGTTCTTGAGGGTGTCCTGACCACCAGGATCGGTCTTGCAAGGGGTCGGCGGCCTGCTGGCCAGCGCTCGATAGAATCCGCCGTGTGATGAAAATCGCGTTGCGACATCGCAGGCTATGGAGCGCGATCGCCGCACTGGCGTTCGTTCTGGCCTTGCCGACGGCCGGTGGTGCTAGGACTCAGGTGATGGCGCGCTCGGCCCACTCGGAACGACTGACCATCGACGCCCGGCTACATTACGTGAATGCCAGGGGCTCCTACCTGATGGAGGAAGGCCGAGCGTCGGGCCCGCTTGCTGGGCTCGTGAAGGCCAAGATCAAGATCACGGCAAACATCGAAGGCTCCTTTACGTTCTACCCGCGGGGCGGGACGATCAGCGGGAGCGGCTCCGGGCAGCTACGTGAATCTGGGATCTACGCGAGCTTTGGCGGCACCGTGAGGGTGCTCGGCGGAACCGGTCGCTACACGCACGCTCGCGGCGGCGGCGGGCTCTACGGCGTCTATAACCGCAAGACGCTCGGAGTCGAAATAGAGACGACCGGCACGCTGCTGTCGTACTAGCGAGCGTGTCCAGGAGCTACGGTTTGCGGGCTGCGGACATACTTCGCGCCATTTCGCTCGCGGTGTTGCTTGCGGCGTTCTCATGCCAGACTGCGATGGCTGAGCAGGTCGCGACGCTGCGGGCGTCGTTTAGCCCTGACCGGCTGGGGACGTACGCGACGGTGTTCATCGCGTTTCAGATCTCAAGCATCCCGGCGAAAGACCAGATCCCCTTGACTGGCATGACCGTGTGGCTCCCGAGCGAAATCGGGCTTGCCACGAGCGGCCTGGGACTCGAAAACTGCCTTCTCTCCAGACTCGAAGACGCCGGCCCGGAGGGTTGCCCATTCGATTCGCTGATGGGACGTGGCGTCGCAAGCGCAGAAATCCCTTTTGGGAGCGAAGTGGTGGTGCAGAGCGCACAGGTGGACGTTTTCTCGGCCCGCGTGCAGAATGGGCGCTTGGCGCTGATGGTGTTCGTCGACGCGCAATCGCCGGTTGAGGCTGAACTTGTCTTCCCAGCGACTGTAGTGCCAGCTTCAGCCCCTTTTAGCGAGGGCGTTGAAACCAACATTCCGCTTGTCCCCACCGTGCCCGGAGGCTCAGATGTGGCGGTCACACGCTTTCAGATGGCGCTCGGGCCGACCGCTGCAGGCCGCGACCATTTTGTCTACTACCGCTCGGTGCGCGGGCATCGAGTCGCCTACTCCCCGCGCGGGCTGCTGCTACCCCCAGTCTGCCCCTCAAGCGGCTTCCCTTTCCGGGCTCAGTTCACATTCGCAGACGGAAGCACTGCGACCGCTCACGCCACAGTTCCCTGCCCGAACACGGACCGTCACACGCGACTTTGACCGTCGGTTCCCGCTCGCCTTCGTCATCGAGAGCTCGAAGCGAGGTGGTCACTTCGCTCCCGGCCTGTTCCCCTTCATGAGGCGCCAGAGCCGAAGTCGATCCAGCCGCTTCGCCAGACGCCATGCGTACAACGTCGCGAGCGTAGGGGTGATCAGCGGCCGTAGCTGATTTTGCACGAGCTTGGTGACTGGACGCGCATAATCGGTTCTCGCGCCCGGTTGCGAGGTGTAGTACGCGACGACGCCCGAGAGGATCATCAGGTGGTGCGCACCGTTGGGGATTCTGTAAGCGCGCTTCTTGACCCGGGCTACCATGACGGCGATCTGCCCAGCGAGTTCCTCGCGTGTCGTGTACAGGTAGAGGTAGCTCTGTTGTCCGGTTTTGGAGTCTCGTTCGTAGTCGACAAGATGGTCGAGTGCCGTCGTAAGCATGCAAAGTTGCAGGTAGGTTTCATCAAGCACGCGAGCTTGCCCGGGTGTCGTGTGTTGGTCGGCTGCTAGCGCGATCAGTGCATGGGCAGCGACCACAGAGCCCATAGCGCCGAAGAGCCACTCACGCCACCCGAGTCCCGTATCCGTCGCCTGTCCGTCGGCCCAGCGCTCGAGCTGGCGTCTACCCGTGTGAGGGATCGCGTGTATTCTCACCTGTGCCCCGGCGACGCGAGCCGTCGGCGAAAGGATCACGTCAGCGATCGAGTCTACGGCTGGGAGCTGAGCGATTTCCGTGCGCACTGTGTGCACCAAGTCGACAAGATAGCCGGCGTCGCCGCTCGTGGTTGGGTAGTAGGCGTAATAGTCTTTCGTGGGTGGCGCGACGATTTGTACCGCGTCGATGAATGCTTGGGTGGACTGAAACCCTGTGCGCAGTGGATGGGCTGTTGGCTGCTCAGTGAGTGCGTCTAGGTAGTCGTACATCACTTGTAGGGCCACGATCGCCCGGGTCGCGCGAGCGCGAGACGACCGAGGGGCGGTGGTCGCGATCATGGCGGCTACCTCGACGTTGAAGCGCTCGTTGGCCAGCTTACCGAGCGCCAGGTCTTTGAGAGATGGGTCGGGGATTTCGCCCGCGCGCGTCTCCCATCTGCGCAGTTGCCCGCGCACCGTCGGTGCTACACGCAGCCAGTAGACGACGTAGGCGCGCGCGAGAGCCCACATAGCGCGTGCCATGAGCCCTCGGTCAGCGGTGGCAGACATTTGCAGTCGCCTGCGAGCGTACTCGCCTGTCATCGGCGCCCGCCAGCGCCGCCGTGGCGGTGTGGGCTACTCTTCGAGGGCGAGGCGCGGTGAAATACGCGACGTGAACCAAGCTGGGATGGCCGCGACCGCGAGTGAGACGACGAACACCACGACGAGCACCTCGAGAGGGCGCCAGCTCGCGCCGAGACGCTGGACTGGGAAACCGGTCGTGGAGGTGAGATAGCCGTCTAGAGCGACCTGACCGTAGAGGCCCCAACCAGCGCCGGTGAGCGTGCCAACACTCAGCATGAGAGAGGATTCCAGCAGCAGCAGGCTTCGCAGTCGCGATGATTTGACGCCTGAGAGCTTCAGGACCGCCAGCGACCTACGGCGTTGCCAGATCGCCGACGTGAGTGCGGCCGCCATCGCTAGGGCTGATGCGAGCAACAGAAGCGTAGAGATCGTCCCCAGCTGGCTGAGCCCTTCATGCGCGGAGCCGATCATCTCAGCTTCGCGCGATCGAGCGAGTCGCACTTCCAGCCCATTCTGGAAGCCGAGTGTGCCCGCGACCTCCCTGCGCACTACTTCTGGATCGAACCCGGGCTTCACGGCGACGGCGAGGGCAGTTGCCTGAGTTGTCTGCCACGCGCGCGCGTAGGCGGTGCTGCTCAGCACGATCGCTCCTGGGCTCCACCCAAAGTTCGTCGTGAGCGCCGCAACCCTGAAGGCGACGCCACCGGAGGCTGTCGGCAGTGTGAGCTCATCGCCGATGCCGACGTGGTGTTCCACAGCAAGCTGCTGCGACACGGCGACCCAGCCGCCACTGCGGAGCCTCGCGATTGCGGTGGAGCGTTGACCCTTGACGATCTGCCCATCCAGAAATGACAATGGACTGTTTGATGGCCATGCCAGAACCCAAACCCGACGGGTACCTATGTCGAACAGGCCACCGCTCGAGGCAGTGACGGTTCCTACCCCAGGCAGACGAGCGATCAGTCGCTCCTGACGTTCCGCGGGAAACGCTGTCACCGACTGGTTGTCGTGGGGCGTGAACAGCCAAATGTCGGCTTCGCGTGAGTAGTGCGTCGCGAACCCTCCGATGCCTCGCAGGAGGTCGTCGCGTGCGCCACCGAGGGCTACGGCACCGAAGAGCGCGGCGGCGCCTGTCGCGACCAGCGCGAGCGCACGCAAGGTTGTTTCCTTGAGCGATTCCAACGCTAGGGGGAGCAGCTTGAGGTGAGCTTGGAAGCGGTTGGAGATCATCTCGCCGAGGCGCAAGACGCACGCGAAGAGTAGGGGTACACAGAGAACCGCGGCGATGGCGAGCAGCGCGGTCCAGGCTAGTGCGAGGTTCGGCCACAAAGAGTTAGCCGCTGCGCGGACGATGACGAGCGCGATGGCGAGTAGCGCAAGCGTGATCGCTGGGCGGCTACCGACCGTGTTTCCGGGCTCGCCATCTTCGAGATATACGGCGTTTGCCGCGCGACCCCGGCGCAGATCGAGCAGCGGGATGATGGAAGCCAGGCATGTCGCGAGCACGCCGCCGATCCCGGCGACCAGTAGTGGCGTGCTGCCGACCGTCGTGCTGCTGCCGAGGGTGAAGCCGCTGGTGAGGTAGCCGGGTTTCTGCGCAAACAAGCCGATCGACAACCCGTACCCTACGAGCAGCCCTACCGCTGTCGCGATCATTCCGAGGCATAGCGCCTGAAAGAGGACCATCTGAATGATCGCGGTCGAGCGAACACCACGAAGTCGCAGGTCGGCGATCGCTCGGCGACGCTCGGGAACGGTGAGTAGATACGCATTGAATGTGAGCAGGAAGCCGAGCAGCGCGCTGATCGCGGCAAAGAACAGGCTTGCTTGTTCGCTTGGGTGCAGAGCCTCGTGCAGGAACTGCACATCTTGGTCGGCTGGCGCCACGGTGAGCTGCCCGGCGGCGAGGCTCGCGAGCTCTGAGCGCACTCGCTTTTCTTGTCCTGGTGCGCTCTGGATGAGGATTCGTGTCAGGCGCCGGGGCAAGCCGGCGAGCGTCTGGAGATGTTCGAGGGGCATGACCGCTACACGCGCCTGCGAGAGTGCACCGAAGGTTTCGGGCCCTAGCACAGCGTTGACTCGTAGCCGCGTCGTGTGTCCCCGCAGCGCGAGTGACACGGTCGGCTCGGGCGAATCGGTGCGGCTGCGCGGCAGCCCAAGCGCTTGAGCGCTGGCCCGGCTGAGTCCGATGCCTCCGCTCTGCAGCGTCGCGATCGGCAACGTGTGGATGAGGCCGTCAAGCGCGGCGATGCTGACGTCAGCGCCCGCTAGATTCACCGGCACACTCGCGCCATTGCCGGCAACGATGGTGGCGTTCTCTTCCAGCAGTGGAGCGGAGTGCTCGACTCCCTCGAGAGCTTCTACACGTCCGAGCAGGGATTCAGGGAGCCCTTCGGGGCCACGCGAGCGCAGTTGCAGGTCAGATGGCCCGATCAACGCGCGGTTGACTTCTTCAGCGGAGCTGGCGATGCTCTGGCTGGCCACCGTGACCGCGAACAGCAGGGCAACCGCGACCGCGATCCCAAACCCAGCAAGCAGCTCCTCGACCGCTTGCTGTCGAAGACGATCGCGATAGAAGAACAGCAGCCCGGAGATGCCCATGAGCGGTCGGGCAGCGACGCTCTGGAAGCGGGCCACGTATTTCAGCCCTGGGATGCTTGAGTGGGTCGCGGCTCGGTGGCGCTCTCAGCCGGGGTGAGCTGGCCGTCGCGCAGCGTGTAGCAGCGGTCTGCGAGCGCGGCGATAGTGCTGTCGTGGGTGACGAGCACAACCATCGTCCCGCGATCATGGGCAATCTTCCCCAGCAGCTCGACGGTCTCCTGGCTGCGGGCGCTGTCGAGACTGCCGGTCGGCTCATCGGCCAGGATCAATCGCGGCTCGCATGCGAGCACTCGTGCGATCGCGACCCTCTGGCGCTCGCCGCCCGATAGCTGCCCGGCGGGCTGCTCGAGGCGATCGCCAAGACCTACACGCTCAAGCCACGGGATCACGCGCTCGCGCGCCTTGCGCACACCGACCCCGCTGGCCACCAGCTTCGCCGAGGCATTTCTGATCGCCGAGCTGCGCGGCCACAGGTGGCTGCGCTGGAAGATGAACCCCACCTCATGCATCAGGTAGCCGGATATCTCTCGCTCTGACATGGACAGCAGATCCCGCTCGCCGTATCGGATCGCTCCAGCTTCGGGGTGCAGCAGAGCCGCCATCAACAACAGCAGCGTCGTCTTGCCCGACCCACTTGGCCCCAGCACCGCGACCATCTCGCCCCCCACGATGGTCATGCTCACGCCATCGACGGCACGTACCTCCTCAGCCGCACCGGGGTAGTGCTTGACAACCCTTTCCAGCTCAAGCGTGCTCACCTCGCCCGCCGGCACCCCGGCGCCCGGGACACCCATCACAGTCCGCTGCTGCTCCCGGCCGAACGCAGCGGCAAGACCGTGCCCATCTGCGGGCTGTTTCTCCCGCGCAGCTCGCCATCGGCCAGCGTCAGCGCACGGTCGGCATCCGAGAGCCCGCTGCCATCACCATCGCTGACCAACACCGCGATGCCTTCATCGGCAAGCGAGCGCAACAGAAGCACAATCTTGTCACGCTCGAGCAGGTCGACACCCTTGGTCGGCTCGTCGATCACCAGCACACGCGGCCCGAGCACGAGCGCGCAAGCTATCGCGACGCGGACCGCCTCGGCCGCGTCCAGATCCCCCATCAACAGCCCGTTGACCCGCTCCACACCAACACGCCCCAGCACCTCATGGGCACTCGCGTACGCAACCGGGGCCGGCACGCCACGCCCGAGCAAACCCGCGCGCACATTGTCGATGACCCGTCGCCGACTCGCCACGGCCACAACTTGAGCGCAATAGCCGACTCCCTCGCCCAGCATCCTCGCGCCGCGCGCGCCCAGATCCTCACCTTCAAAGAGCACCATGCCGCTATCGGGCAGTTCGATACCGGCCGCCACTGCGAGCAGCGTCGAACGCCCCGAACGCCGCAGGCCCCAGACAGCCACGAGTTCGCCAGCAGCGACCTCCAGCGACACGTCCCGGAGAACCTCGACGCGATGTGAGCCTCGCGCACGATGCTTGCGCACATGCCTGAGCTCGAGCAAGCTCACAGCCGCCGTGGATCCCTGCTCGTGAGCGCAGCGAACTCGCGCCGAGCGTACTCGATCCATCCAAGCGTCGCGGCCTTCACGTCCCGACCATAGGCAGACGCAAGACGATCCGCCAACCCCGGAACAGGGCGCGTCGCAAACCCGCTCGCTGTCGGAATCCTTGCGCCCTTGTCATCCAGCCATGCCTGCTCATAGCGACCAAGGATCGCCAATGCTGTCTCTGGCTCCTGGGCGAGGGCCCCCAGCTGACGCGCGAACAACAGCGAGCGGCGGCGATGCTCGCGCTCCCCCGCCATCACCCACTCGGCATACCGCTCCAAGCCCTCCGTAGTAGCCCGATAATGCTGCTTAGGCTGGCGGCTGGTGCCCGCCACAGTGCGCGGCTCCTCTAGCTCCTCGATGAGGCTCTTGCCATGGAGCGCTTCCAGCGCGCGATAGATATTGGACTCCCCGCCGACCGGTAGCACGTCGCCGTACAAGCGCTCAAAGCGCTTCGACAGCTCCCATCCATAGCTAGGGCGTTCGATCACCAGACCCAGCACCGTCCAGGTCACCGGCGAACGTATCGACTGCTCCCGCTTGGCCTCCCCCATAGGTCCGAATCGTAACGAAAGCCGGGACCGCCATGTTCGCACACCGCCAGCCGGGCGTAAGCGCGTAGCATGCCGTTCAGTGGAGCGGTTCGACGTTCTGATCGTCGGTGCCGGCCCGGCGGGCTCGACCACCGCATACCGCTTGGCACACGCGGGCGCTCATGTACTGCTTCTAGACCGTGCGCGGTTCCCGCGCGACAAGCCCTGCGGGGGAGCCATCTCCGCCCGGGCATTGCGCGAGCTACCACTCGACCCACACCCGGTCATCGAGCATGTTGCCGACAAAATGGAGCTCAGCTACCGCGGACGCCACCCCCACATACGGGGAGGGACCCACCCGCTGGCATACCTAACACAACGGAGCAGACTCGACCACTTCCTCCTACAGCAAGCAATGAACGCCGGCACCGAGCTCCGCGCCGGCGTGCGCGTGACAGAGATCGACGAGCACGGCGCGCGCGTCGACGGCAGACGAATCGACTGCCAGATGCTGATCGGGGCCGACGGTTCCAACGGTTCCACGGCGCGCTCGCTCGCGCTCACCGGCAAGCGCATCTACGGCGTCGCGCTCGAGGGCAACCTTGACCACGAGTTCATCGACCCCGAGCGCTGGCGCAGCCGAGTCGTGATCGAGCTCGGCACAATCCCAGGCGGCTACTGCTGGATATTCCCAAAGGGCGACCACGTCAACATCGGTGTCGGCGGCTGGGAAAGCATCGGACCAACACTGCGCAAGCACCTCAAAGAACTCTGCAAACGCCGCGGGCTCGACTACTCCAGGCTCACACGACTGCGCGGCTACAGGCTGCCCGCACGAGCTTCAGGCGCCCCTCTCGCGCACGGCAAAGCACTGCTCGTCGGCGACGCCGCCGGACTCCTCGATCCGCTATGGGGCGACGGACTCTACGCAGCCTTCCTCAGCTCAAGACTCGCAGCCAGCGCCGCCCTGAACATCCTCGCAGGCCAGCTGGGACTCCAGGACTACACACGAGCGATCGTCCACGAGCTCGGACCGATGACCGCGTTCGCGTGGGACGCGAAACAAGCCCTCGACCGCGCCCCCCGACTCGCGCTCCGCGCCCTGCTCAGCAAACCAGGCTGGCGCACCGTCGAAAACATGCTCCGCGGCCAAACCCACGAGCCCGACATCGAAAGCGGAATCGCCGGAATCGCCATCCGCGGATTCCAGAGCCTCACCCAACACGCAGGATGGCCTGGAACCCAATATCGCACAGAGGCCCATTCCGACCTCAACCAGCTCGCTTGAGGGCTCGTCTTCCTGTCATTCGGCGACCTTGGCGCGAACATCAACTCGTGCCCGTCGCCACTGTCCGTCGACTGACTGGGGGCCGCGATTGCCGAAGTCGTCGATCTCGTAGCTGTAGTGCTGGGAGAGCATTTCGAGGCTCGTCCCGCACTGCTCGGCGACCGACTGGGCGTCTTCGCTTCGCAGCCGCATCGAGATTCCGCCGCGTCTGAGCGCATACGGTGTGGCGCCACGGAGGTTGGCATACCCGTCCTGGTTGTCGGCTACCGAGTCGACAGCCGGCTTGAGGTATCGAGGTCCCCACTTTTTGGCTTGGTTGCTGCTCATATGGCACGCGCCAGTCATCGCGTCACGGATACCGAAGCCCTTCCCGGCCAGATCGCCGGGGATGATGAAATCGACTCCGCGGGCTGGATGCCCGCACTCTCCCAAGCGCGCTCGCCACCAGGCCAGATCCTCCTGCAGCAGCGAGGGGACCTTCACGATGCGGCCGGTGGCCTGTTCGGTCTTGCCCCACTCGTCCAACTCGTTCCAGCTCAAGACCTCAATGATTTGGGCGCGATCACGGTTGAGCGATGACCAACGCATCCCGTAGACCTCCTGATTGCGCAGTCCCAGCCCAAACTGAATTGACATCTCCGTCGCGTCGCGGTAAGCCAACAGCGGCCGACGCGCATCCGTTGCGCGAGCGATCATCTCGGCGCGGATGAACTCGACCGCCATCGGCGCGAGCGCCCAACTTCGGATTTCCTCACCGCGACGCCTTACCGCCCCACGGCCGAGCTTTCCGCGCACTGACTTGCGTCTGTTGCCGACTTTCTCGTTGGCCAAGAGGCAGCCATTGGTCTGTATCTCGGGCACGAGGTCTGCCTGAGCCGCCCACGAGAGCACGGCGGACAGCACTCGCCATGCGTGAGCCCGCGCGGACGGGCCGACACGCTCGCGCTTCATCGCCTCACGCAGCGCACGCGGCGCAGCTGCGGCATTGAACAGCTCGGCGGGTTCTGAAGCCAGCTTGACGGCGTGCCTTGCTGGCGCCACCCTTTTCCCCTTGACCGCTCCCTCATGGCCAAGCAAGTGGCGTTTGGCGGACGCCGAATAGCTGCGAAACGTCGAGGTCGCCAGACCGTCAGCCGTGTCGGGCGCGTTGAAGGCGAAGTAGAGCTGGATCACCTTTCCGATGGTTCGGGATTCAAGTGCGGCATTGGCTTCACGCGCGTCGAGGTCGAGCAGAAAGCGGCGCAGGCTGTCCGCACCCCGACGCTCGGCGGCGACGTAGTC